>CBFHSX010000018.1:0-32849 GCA_965658615.1 Alphaproteobacteria bacterium
TCGGCTCGGCACATATATTCCGCTGCCGGGTATCGACCCGCAAGCCTTGCAAGCCGTGTTCAGTCAGCAGCAATCGGGCATTATCGGCATGTTCAACATGTTTGCCGGTGGTGCTGTCGGTCGTATGGCCATCTTCGCCCTGAATATTATGCCGTATATTACGGCTTCGATCGTTATTCAGCTTCTGACCTCGGTCGTACCGCGCTTGGAACAGCTTAAAAAAGAAGGCGAGACGGGCCGCAAGCAGATCAACCAATACACACGCTATGGCACAGTGCTGCTGGCGACCGTGCAGGGCTATGGCATTGCCGTTGGCCTTGAGGGCGCGCAGGGTGTGGTGCTGGATCCGGGCCTGTATTTCCGCGCAAGCGCCGTTATCACGCTGGTTGGCGGTACGGTGTTCCTAATGTGGTTGGGCGAGCAAATTACGGCGCGTGGTGTCGGTAACGGCATTTCACTGATTATCTTTGCCGGTATTGTCGCCGAATTGCCGAGTGCGTTGGCCGGTACGTTAGAGCTTGGTCGCCAAGGCGCGCTATCGACCTTTATCATTCTGGCGCTGATGATCATGGTTGTCGCCGTGATTGCCTTTATCGTCTTTATGGAGCGCGCCCAGCGTCGCTTGCTGGTGCAATATCCGAAGCGGCAAATGGGCAATCGCATGACGCAGGGCGAGAACTCGCATCTGCCGCTGAAGCTCAATACAGCCGGTGTTATCCCGCCGATTTTTGCGTCCTCTTTGCTGCTGATGCCGATCACGCTGGCTAATTTCTCTGGCGATGCCAGTGGCGGCGCTTTAGGCACAATTTCGGCGCTTTTGGGCCGCGGCCAACCGGCCTATATGGCGCTTTACGCCGCCGGCATTATTTTCTTCTGCTTCTTCTACACCTCGATTGTCTTCAATCCGAATGACACGGCAGATAATCTGAAGCGCTATGGCGGCTTTATTCCGGGTATTCGCCCGGGCCAGCGCACGGCTGAATATATTGACCGCGTCCTGACGCGCCTAACCGTTGTCGGTGCGCTATATCTGACGCTGGTCTGTCTGCTGCCTGAATTCCTTATCAACGCCTATAATGTGCCGTTCTACTTCGGTGGCACCTCGCTATTGATTGTCGTCAATGTGACCATGGATACAGTCGGCCAAGTGCAGGGCCATTTGTTCGCGCACCAATATGAAGGCCTGATCAAGAAATCCAAGCTTGGGGGCAAGAAACGATGAAGTTGATTTTCCTCGGTCCCCCCGGCGCCGGTAAGGGCACACAGGCCCAGCGCATTGAAGAGGCTTTCGATATTCGCCAGCTATCGACCGGTGATATGCTGCGCGCTGCCGTCGCCGCCGAAACCGAGATCGGTTTGCAGGCGAAAGACATTATGGCGCGCGGTGATCTGGTGCCGGATGAGGTTGTGGTCGGTATTATCTCCGACCGTATCTCGGAGGCTGATTGCGCCAATGGTTTTATCCTGGACGGTTTTCCGCGCAATGTCGCCCAAGCTGAGGCGCTCGACACCATGCTGGCGGAAAAAGGAATGGCACTGGATGCGGTGGTCGAATTGGCCGTTGATCCGGAAGTCCTGATCGGTCGTATCCTTAAAAGAGCCGCTGAAAGCGCAGATGGCCCGCGCGAGGACGACACGGAAGAAGCCCTGCAACATCGTTTGCATGTCTATGAAGAACAGACCGCCCCGGTGGCAGAGTTTTTCGCGTCAAAAGGTATTTTGAAGACATTGGACGGGATGCAGGAAATGGATGACGTCACACAGCAAATCAAAGCTGTGCTTGAGGAGATTTAACCTGAGTTTTACTACCGTTTGACATTGACTTGAGAGGCGAATTTTCTATAATTCGCGCTTTCTGACAGACAAACGGTCGACATGGAAAAACTCGCAAATTTGCCGGTCTTGCTGAATTTGGGAAGCAAGCGGCGCACGCCGGAAACGGTGAAAAGGAGAAGCAAGTGGCTCGTATAGCTGGTGTTAACATTCCAACTGCCAAGCGTGTGGTTATTGCCCTGACTTATATTCATGGCATTGGCGACAAGAAGGCGTATGAAATTTGCGAAAAAGTGGGCATCCCGCTTGAGCGTCGCGTCAATGAGCTTTCCGATGCGGAAGTCATTCAAATTCGTGAAACCATTGATGCCGATTACATGGTTGAAGGTGATCTGCGTCGTGAAAACTCCATGAATATCAAGCGTCTGCTGGATATGGGGATTTATCGTGGCCTGCGCCATCGTCGTAATCTGCCGGTTCGCGGCCAACGCACACACACCAATGCGCGGACGCGCAAAGGCCCGGCTAAAGCAATTGCCGGCAAGAAGAAATAATTTAGGGGTTCAGGGATATGGCTACAGAAAAATCACGTGTACGTCGTCGCGAGCGCAAAAACATCACCGCTGGTGTTGCGCACGTCAACTCGACCTTTAACAACACTCTGATCACCATTTCAGACGCGCAAGGCAATGCCATTAGCTGGTCATCTGCCGGTTCTATGGGCTTTAAAGGCTCGCGCAAATCGACACCTTACGCCGCGCAGGTAGCTGCCGAAGACGCCGGTCGTAAGGCGATGGAACATGGTGTGAAGACATTGGAAGTAAATGTCCGTGGTCCGGGGTCGGGCCGCGAAAGTGCATTGCGTGCCCTGCAAGCCGCCGGTTTTACCATCACCTCCATTCGTGATGTAACGCCGATCCCGCATAATGGTTGCCGCCCGCCGAAACGCCGTCGCGTTTAACGGCATCTGCATCCGCAACTTATTTAAAGAGGTACGCCCATGATCCAGAAAAACTGGCAAGAACTGATTAAGCCGACAAAGCTTGACATTATCCCGGGCCATGATGAAACCCGCGAAGCCCGCATTGTAGCTGAACCGCTGGAGCGCGGTTTCGGTCTGACATTGGGTAATGCGCTGCGTCGTGTGCTGCTGTCATCCATTCAGGGTGCGGCTGTCACCGGTGTGCAAATCGATGGTGTATTGCACGAGTTTTCATCCATTCCGGGTGTGCGCGAGGATGTGACGGAAGTTGTTCTGAACATCAAGAAAATGGCCCTGTCAATGGAGGCCGAAGGCACCAAACGTCTGGTGCTGAGCAAAAAAGGCCCGGGTGTTGTCACCGCCGGCGATATTGAAGAAATCGCTGCCGTGACCATTCAAAATCCGGATCTGGTGCTGTGCACTTTGGATGATGGCGCCGATGTGCGTTTTGAGTTTACCGTCGCTACCGGCAATGGCTATGTGCCGGCTGAGAAAAACCGCCCGGACGATGCGCCGATCGGTCTTATCCCGGTCGATAGCCTGTATAGCCCTGTGCGCCGCGTATCTTACAATGTTGAGAACACACGCGAAGGCCAAGTGCTGGATTATGACAAGCTGACCATGGACATTGAAACCAATGGTACGGTGACGCCGGAAGATGCGCTGGCCCTGTCGGCACGCATCCTGCAAGACCAGCTGCAAAGTTTCATCAATTTCGAAGAGCCGGAAGTGCAAGTCGAAGAAAGCTCAGCCATTGAAGAAACCGGTTTCTCGGCTGCTTTGTTGAAAAAAGTCGACGAGCTGGAACTGTCCGTGCGCTCGGCCAACTGCCTGAAAAACGACAATATTGTTTATATTGGCGATCTGATTCAGAAGTCGGAAGGCGAAATGCTGCGGACACCGAATTTCGGTCGCAAATCACTGAATGAAATCAAAGAAGTTCTGGCTGAAATGGGCCTGCACCTCGGCATGGATGTGCCGAACTGGCCGCCGGAAAACATTGAAGAACTTGCCAAGAAGTTCGAAGATAATTACTAAGGCTCGCTAAGAGCATAAAGGAGTGCCCCATGCGCCACGCAAAAGCAGGACGCAAACTGAACCGGACCAGCAGCCATCGTAAAGCGATGCTGGGCAATTTGGCCGTTGCGCTTATCAAGCATGAGCAAATCGTCACCACTTTGCCGAAAGCCAAAGAGCTGCGCCCGTTTGTCGAAAAACTGGTCACGCTGGGCAAAAAAGGCGATTTGGCTGCGCGCCGTCGCGCCTATGCGCAATTGCCGGAAGAAAAATGGGCGGCAAAGCTGTTTGACGCGCTGGCCGAACGCTATGCCGACCGCCCGGGTGGTTATACACGCGTGCTGAAAGCCGGTTTCCGCTTTGGCGATAATGCCCCCTTGGCCGTTATCGAATTCGTCGACCGCGACGAAGACGCCAAAGGTCAGGATAGCGGTCCGGTCCTGGTCGATGATGAGGGCGAAGAACTGGCAGCCGCCACCGCCTAAATCACGAAAAATATTTCAAGAAGACACGGAAACGCAAGTTCCCGTGTCTTTTTTTGTGCTAATTTCGGGTGTCTATAGGAGAGCTTATGAGTTTACAGGCAATCATGCTGGTCGGCACGGGTGGCGCGCTGGGTGCCATTGCGCGCTATGGCGTCGGTTTGCTTGTCAAAACCGCCTCGGGCTTTCCATGGGCGACGCTGAGCGTCAATATTGCCGGTTCGCTGCTCATGGGGCTGGTGATGGGCTGGGTCGGACGACAAAGCGGGGCTTATGAACCGCTGCGCTTGTTTCTGGCCGTTGGCGTGCTTGGCGGTTTCACGACGTTTTCGGCATTTTCAATGGATTTGCTGGCCTTGCTGGAAAGGCGCGAGATGATGGCCGCCGCTTTCTATCTTGGTGGCTCTGTGCTGGGCGGGGTTATCGCCTTTTTGCTGGCTTATAGTCTGGTGCGGGCAAGCTGATGTCGGGTGTGCGCCATATGAAGGTGAAGCGCGAGGATGACGGCTTGCGTCTTGACCGCTGGTTCAAAAAGCATTTCACCGCATTAACGCAGGGCCGCCTTGAAAAGCTGTTACGGCGCGGTCTGGTGCGTGTCGAAGGCAAGCGCGCCAAAGCCGCGACCCGCGTCGAGACCGGACAAAGCATTCGTATCCCGCCGGAAGTGCCGGCACCGGGCACGGCGCGGCCCAAACCGAGTGCCAATGTGCCTGACGCTTTGGTCGAAAGCCTGCAAAACGCCATTATCCACCGTGATAAGGATATTATGGTGCTGAATAAGCCGTCCGGGCTGGCTGTGCAGGGGGGCAGTAAAACCACGCTGCATATCGATGCCGTTCTGCCGGCGCTGCAATTTGATGAGGCCGAAGCGCCGCGTCTGGTGCACCGGCTCGACCGCGATACATCAGGGCTTTTGGTGCTGGCGCGCAACCGCAAAGCGGCGCAATTTCTGACCCGGCAATTTACCGGTCGCGAGGTTGAAAAGATATACTGGGCACTGGTTTATGGTGTGCCGCGCCCCGCGCGCGGGCATATTATGGTGCCGTTGGCCAAGCGCGCCGCTGCCGATGGCGGCGAGCGTGTGCGACCGGTCGATAAAGGCGATGCGGACGCGATGAAAGCGCATACGGATTATATGGAGATTGCGCGGGTCGGGCAGCGCTTCAGTTGGCTGGCCTTTCGCCCACTGACCGGGCGCACGCATCAAATTCGCGCCCATGCGACGGCGATTGGGCACCCGCTGGTCGGCGACGGGAAATATCGCATTGAGGGTGAAAACGAAGAATATGGCGGTATTCTGCCGAAAAAGCTTCACTTGCACGCCCGATCGATTATGATGCCGCATCCCCGCGGGGGTCAGTTTACATGCGACGCGCCCTTGCGCGATCACATGGCTGAAACATGGGATATGCTAAATTTTGATTTGCAGGACGGCGATGTGCCGTTTGATGAGGAACGCTGATGCGGTTGATTGTCTTTGATTGTGACGGCACGCTAGTCGATAGCCAGCAAACCATCATTACGGCAACCGAAGCCGCTATGGATGAGTTTGAGTTTGTTGTGCCGCCGCGCCGCGACATACTTTACGCGGTCGGCCTGCCGGTTGATGTCGCTCTGCGGCGTCACGCCCCCGAGGCGACGGATGACCAGATCCTCAGCATGTTGGATATTTACCGCGAGACCTATCAGCAATTGGTGCAGCAGGATGATCGCGGGCAGGTGATGTTTGACGGCATGCGCGAGCAAATCGTTGCGCTGGGCGGCATGGATGAAACCTTGCTGGGCATTATCACTATGAAGTCGCGCCGTGGTCTCAATCGCGTTGTCGATGCTTATGACATTAGGCAATATTTTCAGGTGCTGAAGAGCGCTGATGACGGACCCGGCAAGCCGGCCCCTGATTTAATGCTCGACGCTATCGCCGAGACCGGCGTTGAGGCGCACCAAGCGCTGATGGTCGGCGATACCAGCTTTGATATTATGATGGCGAAAGCGGCCGGGGCCAAAGCCATTGGCGTCGGCTGGGGGTATCAAACGATTGACGAACTGCTCGATAGCGGTGCCGATGCCATCGCTGAAACGCATGAAGAATTGCGCGATATCCTGTCGGCCTTTCGCTCCTAGGATCTGTTGACCATGGCAAAGCGTTTTTACGAGACAGTCAAAGTGGCCGAGACCGAGCGCGGCTATGTCGTCAAACTCGACGCGCATGAGTTAAAGACACCGGCGAAAAAGCCATTAGTGCTGCCGACCCAAGAATTGGCGCAAAAGGTTGCCGATGAATGGCAGGCGCAAGATGCTGAAATTGACAGCCATGCCATGCCGACTATGCGGTTGGTTGCGACGGCTCTGGACCGCGTCGCCGAGGTGCCGGATGAGACGGCGGCGGCTTTTGCCGCTTACGGCATGTCGGATTTGTTGTGCTATCGGGCCGAAAACCCCGATAAGCTCGTCAAAAAACAAGCCGAAGCATGGGATCCATTGCTCGATTGGGCGCGCCTGCGCTTTGATATGTCGTTTGAGGTGACGCAAGGCATTCTGCCGATTGCCCAGCCTGATGAAAACGAGGCGCGCTTGCGCGCCATTGCCGGTGAGGACGTGTTTCGTATTACCGGTCTGGCGCATATGGCGGCGACGCTCGGTTCAGCTATCCTGGCATTGGCCGTCGATGAGAGGCAGATTGACGCTGCAATGGCGCACAAGCTGGCCTTTCTCGACGATTTATTCCAAATTGAGGAATGGGGTGCCGATGAAGAGGCAATTGCGCGATTGGCTAATATCGAACTGGATATTCGCGTCGCATCGGTATATCTATATGCACTGAATTAGGCGCGTGGAAGGCCTAAAAGTGAGGGGGATGTTGTGAGAAATATTGTAGAAGAACTGGAAGAACGCCGCCGCGTGGCGCGTTTGGGCGGTGGTGAAGCGCGGATTGACGCGCAACACGGTCGCGGCAAACTGACCGCGCGCGAACGCCTCGATTTGCTGCTCGATGAGGACAGTTTCGAAGAAATTGATATGTTCGTCGAACATGATTGCCATGAATTTGGCATGGAAGAGCGCAAAATCCCCGGCGATGGCGTTGTTACCGGCTGGGGCACAGTGAATGGCCGCCCGATTTATGTTTTCGCCAAAGACTTCACCGTATTCGGCGGCTCTCTGTCGCGGGCGCACTCCAAAAAAATCAATAAAGTGCAGGATATGGCGTTGCGCAATGGCGTGCCGATTATCGGCATTCTCGACGCCGGTGGCGCGCGCATTCAAGAGGGTGTGGACGCGCTGGGCGGCTATGCCGAAGTGTTTCAAAGGAATACGCTGGCCTCCGGCGTTATCCCGCAAATTACCATGATTATGGGGCCGTGTGCCGGCGGTGATGTGTATTCACCGGCCTTGACCGATTTCATCTTCATGGTGCGCAACACCTCTTACATGTTTGTCACCGGCCCGGATGTGGTCAAAACCGTGACCAATGAGGAAGTGACGGCCGAAGAATTGGGCGGGGCAAAAGTGCATACCAGCAAATCCTCGGTCGCCGATGGCGCTTATGACAATGATGTCGAAGCGCTGACCGATTTGCGACGTCTGATTGATTTCCTGCCTTTGTCAAACCGCACCGGTGTGCCGGAACGGCCGAGCTATGATATTCGCGACCGCGTCGAGCCGTCGCTTGATACGCTGGTGCCGGACAACCCCAACATGCCCTATGACATGATGGAGCTGGTTAAGAAGGTCATTGATGAAGGCGACTTTTTTGAAATTCAGCGCGATTTCGCTAAGAATATCATTACCGGCTTTGGTCGCATGGAAGGCAAAACGGTCGGCTTTGTCGCCAATCAGCCAATGACGCTGGCCGGTGTGCTGGACAGCGATGCCAGCCGCAAAGCGGCGCGCTTCGTGCGCTTTTGCGATGCGTTCGAAATTCCGATTGTCACGCTGGTCGATGTGCCGGGCTTCCTGCCGGGCACGTCCCAAGAATATGGCGGGCTGATTAAGCACGGTGCCAAGCTGCTGTTTGCCTATGCCGAGGCGACCGTGCCGAAAATTACCATCATTACCCGTAAAGCTTATGGCGGTGCTTATGATGTGATGGCCTCGAAGCATTTGCGCGGCGATTTTAACTATGCTTGGCCGACGGCTGAAATTGCCGTGATGGGGGCCAAGGGTGCGGTGGAGATTATCTTCCGCTCATCAATCGGTGATGATGAGGCGATTGCCAAGCATACGGCCGATTATGAAGAGCGTTTTTTGAACCCGTTTGTGGCTGCCGAACGCGGCTATATTGACGAGGTCATTCAGCCGCATAATACACGTCGGCGGATTGCCCGGGCTTTGGCGCTTTTATCGTCCAAGAAGCTCGAAAATCCGTGGAAAAAACACGACAATATCCCGCTATAGGTCACGAACATGTTTAAGAAAATTCTCATAGCCAACCGTGGTGAAATCGCCTGCCGTGTTATCAAATCGGCGCGCGCCATGGGTATCAAAACCGTTGCTGTTTACTCCGATGCGGACGCGCTGGCCCTGCATGTGCGCGAAGCCGATGAGGCCGTTCATATTGGCGGCGCCCCGGCTTCCGAAAGCTATCTGGTGATCGATAAAATCCTCGATGCCATCAAGCAAACCGGAGCCGAAGCCGTGCATCCGGGTTATGGCTTCCTGTCGGAAAATAAAGCTTTTGCCGAAGCACTGGACAAGGCCGGTGTCGCTTTCATCGGCCCGCCGGCCGGTGCGATTGAGGCCATGGGCGATAAAATCACTTCGAAAAAACTCGCTGCCGAGGCCGGTGTTTCCACCGTGCCCGGCCATATGGGCCTGATTGAGGATGCCGAGGAAGCGGTAAAAATCGCGACTGAAATCGGCTATCCGGTGATGATTAAAGCCTCTGCCGGTGGCGGCGGTAAGGGCATGCGTATTGCGTGGAATGATGATGAGGCGCGCGAGGGCTTTCAGTCGTCGAAAAACGAAGCGGCGTCCAGCTTTGGCGATGACCGTATTTTTATCGAAAAATTCGTCACCCAGCCGCGCCATATTGAGATTCAAATCCTCGGCGATAAGCACGGCAATGTGATTTATCTGGGCGAACGCGAATGTTCCATTCAGCGTCGTAACCAAAAAGTCATTGAAGAAGCCCCGTCGCCTTTCCTCGATGAGGCGACCCGCAAAGCTATGGGCGAGCAATCGGTCAAGCTGGCGCAGGCGGTGGATTATTGCTCGGCCGGCACGGTTGAGTTCATCGTTGATGGCGATAAGAATTTCTACTTCCTCGAAATGAATACGCGCTTGCAGGTCGAACATCCGGTGACCGAATTGATCACCGGCATTGATTTGGTCGAGCAGATGATCCATGTCGCCGCCGGTGGCAAGCTTGAGATTAAGCAAGAGGATGTGACGCTGACCGGCTGGGCCATTGAAAGCCGTGTCTATGCCGAAGACCCGTATCGCGGCTTCCTGCCGTCTACCGGACGTCTCAGCCGCTACCGCCCGCCGGTGGAGCAGCTTGAGGACGGCATCACTGTGCGCAATGATACGGGCGTTTATGAGGGCGGTGAGATTTCGCTTTTCTATGACCCGATGATTGCCAAGCTGGTAACGCATGGGCCGGACCGTTTGGCCGCTATCGACGCGATGAGCGATGCGCTGGATAATTTCCGCATTGACGGTATTCGCCATAATATTGATTTTTGTGGCGCCATTATGCAGCACCAACGTTTCCGCGATGGGGCGCTGACGACGGCTTTTATCGATGAAGAATATCCCGACGGCTTTGCCGGTGCGCCGCAAGACGGCAAACGCATCGAGGCGCTGGCGGTGATCGGTTACACCATGTCGATGATGGAGCAAATCCGCGCTACGGATGCGAGCCAAGTTATGCCGGGGCATCAATACACACCGGCCGCCAAGCAGGCCGTGCAAGTCGGTGAAACGGTGTTCACCGCCGAGCCGACCGAAACCGGCGTTGCGCTGAACGGCGTGTCGATTGATGTTGAAAGCGATTGGCTGCCGGGCGATTTATTCTTCCGTGGTACGGTCAATGGCGAGCTGATTTCTCTGGCCGTTGATCGCCATTCTGAGGGCTTTACCCTGACCGGTCGTGGCGCCGCTACCCAGGTCGCGATACGCCGTTTGGCGGCGCAGGAGGCGATGGCCTTCATGCCTGAGAAGACCGATGGCAGCAGCGATAAAGAGCTGGTCTGCCCGATGCCGGGCGTGGTCATGTCCATTGCGGTCGAAGAGGGGCAGTCGTTGAAAGCCGGTGAGCCGCTGGCCACAGTCGAGGCGATGAAAATGGAAAATATTCTGCGTGCCGAAAAAGACGTCACCATTAAAAAAGTGCTCTGCGCCGCCGGTGATAAGCTGGCCGTCGATGATGTGATGATCGAATTTGAGGGCTGATTGCGGCGTTTTCAGGCGCTGTCAATTGCCTATCAGAGGGCGCAGCGTTTCAGGTGCATGAACCGGTCTCGCGCGGGAAGCAGGCGTCAAAATTGTCGAGCAGCGCCTTATCCAACTCGGCCATGGCCACCGGATAGCCGAGATCGACCATGCTGGTGACGCCTTGGTCGGCAATGCCGCAAGGCACGATACCGCCGAAATGGTTGAGATCGGGTTCGACATTGATTGAAATGCCGTGAAAGCTGACCCAGCGGCGTATCCGCATGCCAATGGCGGCGATTTTATCTTCCATCCCCGGCCCCTTATCGGGGCGCGGCACCCAGACGCCGACACGACCCGGCGTGATATGGCCCTGAATGTTGAAATCGTCCAGCGTCTTGATGATCCAGGTTTCGGCTTGTCGGACAAAGCATTTCACATCGCGGCCGCGCTTGCGCAGGTCCAGCATAATATAGACAACGCGCTGGCCGGGGCCGTGATAAGTGTATTCGCCGCCGCGTTTTGTGTCATAGACCGGAAACCGGTCGGGCTGCACCAAATCGGCCGGATTGGCGCTGGTGCCGCCTGTATAAAGCGGCGGATGCTCCAAAAACCAGAGACATTCCCGCGCCTCACCGGCAGCAATAGCGGCAACGCGCTGCTCCATGAAATCAACGGCTTCGGGATAGGCGACGGGGCTGTCGCTGAAAATCACTTCCGGTTCAAAATCATCCATGCTCATTGATTGGGTTTAGCATTGCGCGCGCTATTTATTAATACAAAAAGGAATGTAGAATAAAATAATATACATAAAATAGTTGATAAATAGACGCCATGCGCTTATACCAAGACAAAAGGAGGCCGCGATGCTGCCCGTAATTCTTGATGTTTCGGATATGACTATTGCCATTATCGGCAGTGGCGCGCAAGCGCGCCGTCGCCTGCAAATGGTCGATGCGGCGGGCGCCGAGTTCGTGCTCGTCTATGCTGAGCATGCCGAGGATGAGATGCGCGCCCTGGCCGGCGATCGGTTGGTCGAGGCGTGGCCAAGCGAGGCTGAGATTGCCCGCTGCCATGTGATTTATGTCGCCAATGTTGAGGACAGTTTGGCCGAGCAATTCACCGCGCAGGGCCGGGCGCATAAGACACTGGTCAATGTTGAGGATGTGAAACCGCTTTGCGATTTTCATGTGCCCGCCATTGTGCGGCGCGGTGATATGCTGCTTACGGCATCGACCGGTGGTAAATCCCCCGGCCTGGCGCGCCGCTTGAAAAGCGCGCTGGAGGAAAAATTTCCGTCTGATTGGGAAGAGCGCCTCAATGCTTTATCGGCCTTGCGCGATGAATGGCGCGCCGAGGGGGCGGATTTTCGTCAGCTCATTGATCGCACCAATGAGGTGATTGACGAGAAAGGTTGGCTGTCATGAGTGCCGCGCCGAAAGCCGCAAATATGGTCGATCTGACCGCGCTCAATACCTTATATGAGGGGATGAGCGCGCCGGATATTCTGCGCCATGCCATTGAAGCGCAATTTGCCGGGCGGATTGCCACCGTCTCGTCCTTTGGTGCCGAGTCTACCATTCTGCTGCACATGATTTCCGAAATCGACCCCAGCGTGCCGGTGATTATGCTGAATACGGGCAAGCTGTTTGGCGAGACATTGCGTTATCGTGACCGCCTCCAAGAAAAGCTGAAACTGACGGATCTGCGCACGGCTTTCCCGCACCCTGACGACCTGCTGGCCAAGGACCCGAAGGGCGGCCTCTGGCAAAGCGACACGGATGGCTGCTGCCATATCCGCAAAGTGCTGCCTCAGGCACGCGCCATTGCCGGTTTTGATGCGCTGATTACCGGTCGCAAACGCTTCCAGACGCAAACCCGCGGCAATATGGATATTGTCGAGCGGGATGTGGATGGCCGTTACAAGGTCAATCCGCTGGCCAATTGGGGCCTTGATGCGTTGAAGGATTATATTGAGGCGCATAAATTGCCGCGTCATCCGTTGGTCAAGGATGGCTATTTGTCGATCGGCTGTATGCCGTGCACGACGAAAGTCGAGGCCGGGGGTGACTATCGCTCAGGCCGTTGGGCCAATAGCGAAAAGGACGAATGCGGTATTCATTTAAATGTCGATGGGGACGGCATTTAGGCTGTTTTCCGCGCTTGTTATCGCTCGTAATATTTGCTAGCTAACAGGCCTGCTGAAAACTCAGTTATGGCGTGCGGCCGTGGCGGAATTGGTAGACGCGCAGCGTTGAGGTCGCTGTGGGGTAACACCCGTGGAAGTTCGAGTCTTCTCGGCCGCACCAATTTTCACCATTTATTTTTTCATTCTGAGCAAATAGCCCAAAGCCAATATAACGGCCAAGGCCAGTGCCGCTGCAGGTGTCACCGCAGCGATAAAAGCCGCCGTAGTCGTGGCCACGCTGACCACATAAACACCGGCGGCATCACCCAGTAGCAAATAGACGACTAAAATGGCGAGCACGAGGGCGCCGCCGGTTTCTGCAATACGCAAAAAGAAATTGCGCAGCGCAGTGGCATAGGTCTCAAAAGCTTCCATTTTTTCCTCCATTCGCTACCGGGTTTCGGGATTAACGCCGGAACAGCATTAAGATGACGCCGAGGGCGATCAATCCGGGCAAGCCGGCATCACCAAGCGTGGCAATCAAGCCGGTAATGTTTCCGGCGACATCGCCGAGAAAGGCCATATTGTCAGCGCCGACCAATAGGCTGGCGACGATTGCGAGGGCAAGCAGGGAAACAAAAATTTCCGTAAGATTGCCGACAACAGTTTTGATTTGGTCCATAATTGGGTATCTCCTCTTGTTTTTGTTTTTATTTCGTTACCCATACGCAACGTGCAATTAAACGATAGCAAAAATGCCACACAATAAAAGCTTTAGGCCCCTGATTTTGGTAAAAATGGGGTAATAACGGCTTAATGTTTCGCTGATGAGGCTGTTTGAGACATAAAATTACAAGAAAAAAGCGACCTTTCGAATCGATTTATCCATTACCGCTCTGCTTTTCGATTGAACCAACGGGTCGGCGCTGACATAATTTCCGCGTTGAGGGAGTTTTATTTGTCTGCGATTTTGCCAAAATCCACGCTCGCTGCCTATGGATCGATGGGCTTGCCATTGGCCATTGTCGGTTATCCGATTGCCGTTTGGCTGCCGGCTTTTTATGCCGGCGAGATCGGCGTGTCTCTTGCCGCCGTCGCAACCATGTTGCTGCTGGCCAAACTCTCTGATGTTGTCACGGACCCGCTGGTCGGCATGCTGTCCGACCGCATGCGCTCGCGGCTTGGCCGTCGTCGCCCGTTTATCCTGCTCGGCGTGCCGGTGCTATGCATCTCCATCTGGTTTCTTTTCGTGCCGATGGCGGGGGCAGGTCAGCTTTATCTGCTGGTCTGTATCGCCGGCATGTATATCGGCACGACCCTGATCGGCTTGCCTTATGGCGCCTGGGGTGCGGAATTATCGCCGGAATATCACCAGCGCGCCCGCGTCACCGCATGGCGCGAGCAGTTTACCCTGATCGGTCTTTTGGCGGCGGCGTTGGTGCCGTTTCTGGTTGAACAGTTTGGCGATGGCGACACGCCCAGCATTATGTATGGTCTGGCGCTGGCCATATGCGTCACCGCGCCGCTGGCTGCCATTTTGCTCTCGGTCTTCGTAAAAGAACTGCCTGCGCCGGCAGAAAGCGCCGACCGCCCAAGCTATGTGCAGGGGCTGATGCGGCTTTGGAACAATAAGCCTATGCGGATGATTGTCGCCATCATCCTGATCGTTACGCTGGCCGAGGCGTTTCGCAACGCGCTGTCGTTGTTTTTCATGAAATCGGTCATCCAAGCCAAAGGCGTCGGTACGCTTTATTTCCTGTATTTTGTCGCTGGATTGGCCGCCGTGCCGGGCTGGCTTTGGCTTGGCCGTAAAATCGGCAAGCATATCGCTTTTGCGACGACGCTGATTACCGTGGCGATAATCTCGGCCATTAATATGTTCTTCTCGGCCGATACTTATACGGCTTTTGTCATCTTCTTCATTGCCAAGGGCGCTTGCTTTGGCGGCTTGCAATTCCTGCCGCTGGCCATTCTGGCCGATGTCATTGATGTCGAAACGGCGGAGACGGGCGAGGCGCGCGCCGGTTCCTATTTTGCGCTGGCCAGCATGACATCGAAGATATCGACGGCGCTGGGCACGTTTCTGGCCATCTGGCTGCTTTCCTTCACCGCTTTTGATGCCAAAGCGTTAATGGATAATGGGCCGGAAGAATTGCTGGTGCTGCGCGTGCTCTACGCGCTTATCCCGGCGCTCTTCTTTATCGGGGCCATTGCCATATGCTTGCGCTTCCCGCTGACAGCCCAAGTTCAAGCCGCCTTGCAGGCGCGCATCGCGGCCAAAAACAGCTAGCGGCGCAGTTTGCCGCTGACATATAGTGGTATTAAAAGGCCGAGCGCGAGGATTGTGTTGCTGGCAATATTTAGCGTAAAGCCGTTGCGATAGCTGATATAGCCGTCAATCACAAACCAAACGATTATGGTAAAGGCCAATTGCCGCCAAGTTCGGTTTCCTTCATTACTGAAATGCGCGGCGCGGATATAATAGGCCAATGTCATGCCCCAGCCGACAGTCACCGCCCCGATAAGGCCGATGGCAAAGCGTTCGACCTCGTTAAATACCGGTGCGGTGGACAGATTCAGATACCGAAACAATCGGTCGGCAAAGGCCTCAAACCCCTCAATACCCGCGCCGGATAAAGCCAGCCCGAACACAATAATCAAGAAACACCAATAATTGAGCCAACTCTTCCAGAAATTGCTCATGGAACTCTCCCTGCATTTTTGTCGCAGGTCGTCAAATTGACCCGCTTTATTATTTTTTGCGTATTAAGCTTAACCAAAGAGGCTTGGAAATGAAACAGTTTGACGATGATAAAAAGAAACAGCCGCCGGTCGAGAAAACGACCGACGGCCAACTTGTTCATTTTCGTAAACCCAAACCGGGACAGCCATTGGATGTCGAATGGTTTTACGAGGACGAAGAATTCTTCGCCGAATGGATGGACGAATTTGACTGGTGATTAAACCAGCGCCGCCCCCATCATATACAGGCAATACAGCGTGGCGAACCAAATCAGCGTGCGCAAATAGGGTATAGCCAGCAAATAGCTGGCCAGATAGGCGACGCGCAGGCCCAGCCAAATCGTAGCGGCTTCAGCGGCTGCGCCATTGCCCAGCCCCATAATGGCGAGCGGTACAAAGATAAACAGGCTTTCCTGCAGGTTGATTTGCGCGCGGCGCGCACGCTTCGCCAAAACGGATTCTTCTGCCGCCGTGTCGCGCACGGAGAACAGGAAAGCGGCGTCAACTTCGCCGCGCAATGTGGCAATAATGGTTGGCAGCATCAAATTGATGACCAACAGGATCAATGTAGCAAAAATAATTTCGATCATGGTTTCCCCCTCTATTTGGCCGAATCATACGGCTCTTGTATCCTAGGCAGATAATTTTGCTGCGTCATGCGCATTTTTGCGCCATATCTCAAGCAGCAACCCTTTGAAAGGCCTCGGCGTGAACGATACTGTCACACAATCGGTTCAGGAAAACGAGCTTCTCGGTGCTGATATTCTGACCCCCGAGCGCTTTGAAGCGCTGCGGCAATTGGTGCTGGATGGCGATAAAGAGGCGCTGCTGGCAGACCTCAAAGACCGCCATGAATCCGATATTGCCGAAATAATCACCGTGCTGCAGCCCGATTTGCGGCGCAATCTCATCGAGCTGGTCGGAGCCGACTTGCCGCCGGAAGTGTTTGCCGAGCTGGACGATAATATGCGCGATGAGGCGGTGGAGGCGGTCGATACCGATACGCTGGTCGCCACTGTGCAGGGCCTCGATAGCGATGACGCGGTGTTTGTGCTCGAGGATATGGATGCGGCCGAGCGCGACGAGGTGCTGCAACAAATCCCGCGCCCCGAGCGATTGGTGCTGCAACGCGCTTTGGATTATCCCGAGGATAGCGCCGGTCGTCTGATGCAGTCGGAATTTATCGCCGTGCCGCCCTTTTGGACGGTCGGCCAAACCATTGATTATCTGCGCGAGACGGACGATCTGCCGGAAGAATTTCTCGAGCTTTATATCACCGACCCGACGCATACGCCGGTCGGTGTGGTGCATCTCTCGGAGATTTTGCGCGCCCAACGCCCGACCGCTGTTGAGGCGCTGCTGCATGATGATTTTACCATTATCGAGGCAACGACCGACCGCGAGGATGTGGCGCGGCTGTTTGAACGTTACAATCTGGTCTCTGCGCCCGTGGTCGATGATGACCACAGGCTGATCGGCGTGATTACCGCGGATGACGTGTTCGAAGTGATTGCCGAGGAAGCCGGGGAGGATATTCTGCGGCTTGGTGGTGTCGGCGATGAGGCGGTAACCGATACGGTGTTCGAAGCGGCGCGCGGGCGCTTGTCTTGGCTGTTTTTGAACCTTCTGACAGCTATTGCCGCTTCGTTGGTGATCGGCCTGTTTGACGGCTCGATTGAGCAAATGGTGGCCTTGGCCGTGCTGATGCCGATCGTTGCATCAATGGGCGGCAATGCGGGCACACAGACATTGACCGTGACTGTGCGCGCGCTGGCGACGCAGGAATTGCTGCCGGTCAATGCAGCCCGCGTGGTGTATCGCGAACTGGGTATTGGCTTTTTCAACGGCTTTGTCTTTGCCATTGTCGCCGGCATTGTCGGTGCGCTGTGGTTTGGCGACCCGTTGCTGGGCGGGGTTCTGGCCGCCGCGATGATTGTCAATCTGGTGGTGGCGGCGCTTGCCGGTATCCTCATTCCGATCTCGCTTTACCGCGCCGGTATCGACCCGGCCATCGCCTCCAGCGTCTTTGTCACCACGGTCACGGATGTGATCGGGTTTTTTGCTTTTCTTGGTTTTGCGACCATATTTCTGCTGTAATTGGCAGACAAATTAGTAGCTCTTTAGCGATAGGAACCCTATGCGATATTTTCTGGCCCTCAGCTTCGCGCTTATCACCTCGGTCTCGATCGCTGCGGCTGAATGGCGGCGCGGCAGTGAATTGCCCACCGCCGTGCCGGATGCGGTGGCGGCGGAAATGGACGGCAAGCTGTTTGTCATGAGCGGCAAGGTCGGGCAGGGCTTTCGCAGCTTTTTCGAGCAATATGATTTGGCCAATGATGGCTGGCGACCGCTGACCCCGATGCCGGTGGCGCTGTCGCAATTCGCACTGACGGCGGGCACGGGGCGGGTTTTCGTCACGGGCGGGCGCGATAATCGCAATGCCAAAATCACCGATGATTTTTGGATGTATGCCCCCGATACGGCGATCTGGCTGGAGCTCGGCAATCTGCCGACGCCGCGCGCTGACCATATTAGTGTGTTTGACGGCCAACGTCTGTTTCTGTTTGGCGGTATTGGCCGCGATGCGGCGCGGGTGCAGAGCTATAATATGCAGACCGGCAAATGGTCGAATTGGAAAAATCCGATGCCGGTCGCGGTTTCGGCTGCTGCTGCGACACGTTATGGCGATGAGGTGATTATCGCCGGGGGGCAAGATCAGCGCGGTCGGCCGGTGAAAAATGTGCAGGCGTTTCATCTGAAGACCGGCATATGGCGGCAATTGCCGCGGCTGCCGCTGGCTGTGACAGGCGGGGCTTTGGGTGTGCTGCAGGATGGCTTGCATTTCGCCGGTGGGTTTTCGCAAGGCCAGGGCAGGGTTTTGGATAGCCATAATCGTCTGGTCGGGCAACGCTGGCAACGCCGTGACCCGATGCCGGCGGGCGGGCGCCACCGCATGGCCTATCATGCGGGCGACGGGCAATTCACCCTGATCGGCGGCGCCATTGGCGGCGGATTTTACGCTATGTTCACCCCCTCCAACCGCGTCAGTATTTATCGCCCATGACGGTTCATCTGGTAAAATTATGCGTCGGTGCCGATGATATTGGCGATTTGGTGCGCTGGCAGACCCATTTACAAACCACTTATGGCAAAGTGTTTCACACCACGCGCATGGTGCCGAAGCGCGAGGCTGATTTATTGGAAGGCGGCTCTATTTATTGGGTGATTAAGCGGCAAATCCGTGTCCGTCAGCGGATTATCGATATTGAGCCCTTTACCGATGGGCAAGGCATTCGACGCTGCCATTTGCATCTCGACCCTGAATTGGTGCATACGCGGTTGCAAGCGCGGCGTCCGTTTCAGGGCTGGCGCTATTTGCCGCCGGAGGACGCGCCGGTCGACGCACCGACCAATATTGAAATGGATGCGGATATGCCGGAAGAGCTGAAAGCCGAGCTGAGCGAATTGGGCCTGCTTTAATCTATCGCGCCGGCATATTATCAAGCAGGCGCACCGCGCCGAGCCGCGCCGTAATCAAGGCGCGGCGGCTTGTGGTCTGCGCCGTCACCGGCCCCAATGTCTCGGCATCACGAATAGTCGCGTAATCGACGCTGCTGAAACCCGCTTCAAGCAGGGCGGCTTGCGCTTCAGCCTCGGCCTCGGCGATAGGCAGGGGGCTGTCTGCCATGGCTTTCAATATGACATTCAGCTTACCGGCGATGGGGCGTTGCGCGGCACTGAGATAAACATTGCGCGATGACATGGCCAGCCCGTCTGCCTCGCGGATAATCGGCGCGCCCAGGATTGTCACAGGCAGGTCGAGATCGGCTGCCATGCGGCGAATGACCATAAGTTGTTGGAAATCTTTCTCGCCGAAAATCGCCATATCGGTCTGGCTTTGCGTCAGCAGCTTGCAGACAATCAGCGCCACACCGGCAAAGAAATGCGGCCGCTCATCGCTTTCCAGACCAAGCGCCGGGCCTTGCATCGCAATCGCCGTGGCGAAGCCCTGCGGGTACATTTCGGCCGCGCTTGGGGCAAATACCGCATCTGCTTGGGTGTTGGCGAGGGCCGCCAAATCAGCCGCTTCCTGACGCGGATAAGTGTCGAGGTCTTCATGCGCGGCAAATTGCGTCGGGTTGACGAATATCGATACGATAATGCGGTCGGTACCGGCTTGGTTGATGGCCGCGACCAGCGATAAATGCCCGTCATGCAGCGCGCCCATGGTCGGCACCAGACCAACCGTCAGCCCTTCGGCCTTCCACGCAGCCACTTGGCGGCGCATATCGGCAATTGTGCGGAATAGAGGTGTATCTGCCATTTTAGCTACCGGTTTTGAGGTGAAAACTCATCGGCCGCGTTAATTGCTTATAGCCGATTTTTGACAGGCCGGCCCCGCATTCGGCAAAGACTGACCCGTCAATCGGGCTGATAATCTGAACCGTGTCACCCATTACGGCGTGTCACTTCCATTGCGGTCATCGACAAGATAGCTGGCAGAAATACCGCCATCAGCGCGATAAACGCCGCCGGTTTGCCAGCCTGCGCCATCGGATAAAAGGAAGCACACCAAAGCGGCGATTTCCTCCGGTCGGCCGAGACGCCCCATGGGGATGTGCTTGCGCCGTGTCTGCCATTTTTCGGTACTGTCAAAATAATGCGCCGTGCGCTCGGTCAACACCGGCCCCGGTGCGACGCAATTGGCGCGAATATTATCGCGTGCATAAGTCATGGCAATTTCGCGTGTCATGGCCTCGAGCGCACCCTTGCTGGTCGTATAGGCGATTTGCGGATTGGCTGACGCGCTATGCGCCACAACTGATGACAGCGTCACCAGTGCCCCGCTTTGCTGCGCAATCAAATGCGGCAGGGCGGCTTTATAAAGCCGAAACGTGCCGCTCAGATTGACGTTTAATGTCTCGTGCCAGCTTGCCATCGGCGTATTGAGGGGAGTTGTGTCATCTTCTGCCAGCATGGCGTGATTGGCGACCACGCCATCCAACCCGTCAAGTTCCTCAATGGCTTGCGCCACCATGTCTTGCGTCGCCTCATCATCGCTCAGATCAGCAGCTACGGCACAGGCCGGAACCGTGTCGTCCAGCACAGACAGCGCCGCTGCCGCCAATTCGGGCGTGCGCTCGGCCAAAGCCAAATGCGCGCCTTGCGCTTGGGCAAGCACGGCCATAGCGCGGCCCAGCCCGCCATTGGCTCCGGTTATCAGAATTTTTTTACCTGTCAGCGACATACTTCTACCTTACCCGCAAACTGAACTGCTTGCAGCGAAATCTCGGAATCGGGTTTATAATCAATTGACCCAAAAATGAAGGAAAACTTTTGCAAGAAGACGCCCCCATGCCGGTTGACACACCACACGACGAGCCTCTCTACAGCGAGGGCGACAGCGCGCTTGACGATGCCGATAGTCTTACGCCCCCGCATGTTATTGTGGTCGGTAATGAAAAAGGCGGTGCCGGTAAAACCACTGTCTGCATGCATATTAAGGCGGCCCTGCAAGCGGCCGGCAAGTCGGTCGGCACAATTGACCTTGATTTGCGGCAGCGCTCGCTGACCCGCTATATGGAAAACCGCACGACTTTTATCGGTCGCCGCGATTTGATGCTGGCCGAGCATGTGGCGCTGGAGGCCTCGACACAAGGCGATATGCAAGCCCGCCAAACCGAAGAGGCCGAAGCTTTTGTGACGGCGCTGGGCAGTCTGCGGGCGCGGCATGATTTCGTCATTATTGATTGCCCGGGCAATGACAGCTATTTGTCGCGCCTGGCGCATGCCTCGGCCGATACGCTGATCACGCCGATGAATGAGAGCTTTGTCGATCTCGACTTGCTGGCGAGGGTCAATCCGGAAACACTGGCAGTGGAATCGCCGAGCATTTACGCCGAAATGGTTTGGTCGTGTCGCCAAGCCCGCGCGCAAGCGCATGGCACGCCAATCGATTGGGTGGTGCTACGGAACCGCACCAGCCATATTCATGCCAAAAACCGCAAGCGCATCGAGGCGGCACTCGACGAGTTGAGCCGTCGATTGAGCTTTCGCGAGGTCGATGGCCTTTCCGAGCGCGTGGTGTTTCGTGAGATGTTTCCCGCCGGTTTGACGCTGCTTGACCTGACCGATGAGGAAGCCGGACAAAGCCTGACCATGAGCCATGTCGCAGCGCGGGCCGAAGTTCAGGCGCTGGTCAAAGCCTTGAATTTGCCCGGGCTGGAAAGCGACGTGGTCTGATGGGGTATTTTCTGCTCGGTGCGATTGTTTTGCTGCTCGGGCTGCTTTTGCTTTCCATGCTGCGCGATCTGAAGGCGCGCAGCTTGCGCCTTATCGGTCTCGCGGTTCTGTTTGCGCTGGCGGCCACGGCGCTGTTGGTCTTTGTCGTCAGTGGGCGCTATGGTTTCGCCGCACCGGCCGGCGCGGTGGCGCTATGGGTGATGCGCGCTTACCTATTGGCGCGCCAAATCAAATCGACGGGTCAGGCCTCAGATGTGCCGACAGCCAAAAATGCGCCGATGAGCCGCGATGAAGCGCTGGAGATCTTGGGCCTTGATGCATCTGCCGATGTGCAAGCCATTGAGGATGCCTATAAAACCCTGATTATGAAGAACCATCCCGACCAAGGCGGCACGGATTGGCTGGCCGCGCGGCTGAATGAGGCGCGTCAGATATTGCTCGACGATTAGTTTTTATTGCGGGGAAATGGCCATGCAGCCGGGTGATATCTCGCGCAATTTATCGCACAGGGCCAGCGCTTGATTTTCCGACAAATTGGCAAAGCGCGCGCGGTAAATCGGTCGACCGTTTTTCTCCGCCGGTTCAGTATGCGCTTCTGCGCCGCCCAATTGCGGCCCCAATACCCGCCTGACACGCTGCAATTGGCTGCGCGCATGGTTGGAGGCTGAATAAGCCCCGACCTGAATTTTCCAATCCTTAGGCAGGCCGGCCAGATCCATACCCTTATTGGGCTGCGCCAGTTTTTCTACCGGCGTGTCGAGCCATTGCGCGGCCAGATGGAGCTTCTCGGCAGCGGGGGTTTGGGGCTCGAATGCCGACGCACGCGGCAGGCTGCGCTCGGCCAATGAAATTGCCTGATTATCGCGCATGCCGGATGATGTGCCGCCAATCACCACAACGATGACGCGCTTGCCATCGCGCTGCACGGCGGTGGCGATATTATAGCCGGACGCGCGAATATAGCCGGTCTTCATGCCCAGCGCGCCGGGCAAGCGGCGCATGACGCGATTATGCGACCGATAGGTTTTGCCGTTCCACTCAAAGCTTTGGCTTTGCCAGACCCGCTCAAAATGTGGGAAACGCTCGAGCAGCGCCTGCGCCAGCCGCGCCATGTCGCGCGCCGTGCTTTGCTGTCGCCAATGATACAGGCCCGATGCATTGGTGAATTTCGTGTCATACAGGCCGAGACGGCGCGCCGTCGTGCTCATGCGGCGGGCAAATTTTGCCTCCGATCCGGAAATATGCTCGGCCACGGCAGTGGCGACATCATTGGCTGATTTGACAATCAGGGCCCGCATGGCAGTGCCGGCATCAATGCGGCTGCCACGGCGCAGCCCCAGCTTGCTGGCCGGTTGGCGCGATGCATTGCGCGAGACATATATCGGCGTATCGTGCTTCAGGCGGCCTTTTTCGATTTCTTCCATCATCAAATAGACGGTCATCAGCTTGGTCAGACTGGCCGGATAACGCTGCTGATGCGCCCGATATTGCTGCAATGTGCGCCCTGATGTCGCGTCAATGACGATTGAAGAAAAAGGTGCAGCATTGGCAATAGCGGGTAAAGCCCATAAAAAACATAGGCTTAGCAGGGTTTTGAGAGCCAAAATGCGGGTCACGGAATCACCTTTCATGAGCCAATCATAGCAACGCTAACTGGTGATGTGAAACGAACAGACTAAATCATAAGTGATTGGGACATTTATGCCTAAGGGTTTTCCTTGAAAACAAATCCGACACAGAAGTAAACTTGGCACATGACACAGAAATGGCAGATTTCAGAGCGTATGCAGAATGAAGACCGGTCGGGGGGCGATGATGACGGCACCGGCACGGTTACCCTGACGCGCACCAAGACCAAAAAGCCGTCAATGTATAAAGTGCTGATACTCAACGATGATTACACGCCGATGGAATTCGTCGTCTATGTTCTGCAGCGTTTTTTCTCCAAGAGTGCCGAAGATGCAACCAAAATCATGCTGCATGTGCACCAAAATGGGGTCGGTATTTGCGGCGTCTTTACATATGAAGTTGCGGAAACCAAAGTGACACAAGTTATGGATATGGCACGCCAGCATGACCACCCGCTGCAGTGCACAATGGAAAAAGATTAGATTTATAGGAGCACAATGTGCCGGCATTTTCGAAAGAATTGGAACAGGGTTTACACCGCGCTTTGGTGCTGGCTAATGATCGGGCCCATGAATATTCGACGCTCGAACATTTACTGTTGGCGCTGACCGAAGACACGGATGCGATTGCGGTGATGGAAGCCTGCGGCGTCGATATTGCTCTGCTGCGCACCAATCTGACCAATTACATCGATAATGAGCTGACCGGTTTGATTATCGATGATGACGAGGATTGCAAGCCGACGGCAGGGTTTCAGCGGGTTATCCAGCGCGCCGTTATCCATGTGCAAAGCTCGGGCCGCGACGAGGTGACCGGAGCCAATGTGCTGGTGGCCATGTTTGCCGAGCGGGAAAGCCACGCCGCTTACTTCCTGCAAGAGCAGGAAATGACGCGCTATGATGCGGTCAATTTCATTTCACATGGTGTCGCCAAAACGCCGGGTAAAAGCGAGACGCGCTCGGTCGAGGGCGCCGGCATGATGGATGAGGAAGGCCAAGGCGTGCCGGATGGCGAGGCGCTGGCCGCCTATTGCGTCAATCTCAACGACAAAGCCCGTGAGGGTAAGGTTGATCCGCTGATCGGCCGTTCGAAAGAAGTGATGCGCGCCATTCAAATCCTGTGTCGCCGCAATAAAAATAACCCGCTATTGGTTGGTGATCCGGGCGTCGGTAAAACCGCCATTGCCGAAGGGCTGGCGCGCAAAATCATCGAAGGCGATGTGCCCGATGTGCTGCAAGACAATGTGATTTATTCGCTCGATATGGGCGTGCTGCTGGCCGGTACGCGCTATCGCGGCGATTTTGAAGAACGCCTGAAACAGGTCATGGCCGAATTGGAAGAAATGCCGGAAGCCGTTCTTTTTATTGATGAAATTCATACGGTCATCGGTGCGGGCGCGACCTCGGGCGGGGCCATGGATGCCTCCAATCTGTTGAAACCGGCGCTGCAAAATGGCGGCCTGCGTTGCATGGGCTCGACCACTTATAAAGAGTTCCGTCAGCATTTTGAAAAAGACCGGGCGCTGGCACGGCGTTTCCAAAAAATCGATGTCACCGAGCCGAGCGTCCCCGATACGATTAAAATCCTGCAAGGGCTGAAAAGCTATTTCGAGGACTTCCACAATATTCGCTACACAAATGACGCGATTAAGGCGGCGGTGGAGCTGTCATCGCGCTATATGGCGGACCGTAAATTGCCCGATAAGGCCATTGATGTGATTGACGAAGTCGGTGCCTCGCAAATGCTGGTGCCGGTTTCAAAACGCAAGAAAACGGTCGGCGTCAAAGACATTGAAGCCACCATTGCCACCATGGCGCGCATCCCTCCAAAGACCGTCTCGAAAGACGATACGGAGAAGCTGAAAGGCCTCGATGTGACGCTGAAGCGCGTCGTGTTTGGCCAAGACGAAGCGATTTCTGCGCTCGCCGCTTCCATCAAATTGTCGCGTGCAGGTTTGCGCGAACCGGAAAAACCGATTGGTAGCTATCTCTTTTCCGGCCCGACCGGTGTCGGCAAAACCGAAGTGGCGCGCCAGCTGGCTTCGGCTTTGGGGGTAGAATTGCTGCGCTTTGACATGTCGGAATATATGGAACGCCACACTGTGTCGCGCCTTATCGGTGCGCCTCCCGGCTATGTCGGTTACGACCAAGGCGGCCTGCTGACCGATGGTATTGACCAAAATCCGCATTGCGTCTTGCTGCTCGATGAGATTGAAAAAGCCCATCCCGATCTGTTCAATGTGCTGTTGCAAGTGATGGATCATGGCAGCCTGACCGATGCCAATGGCCGCAAGGTCGATTTCCGCAATGTCATTGTCATTATGACGACCAATGCCGGGGCCTCGGACATGGCGAAGGAGCCGATGGGCTTTGGCCGCATCAAGCGCGAGGGCGAGGATAGCGAGGCCATTAATCGCATGTTCACGCCGGAATTCCGCAACCGCCTCGACGCCGTTGTACCGTTCGGCAATCTGCCGCCGGAAGTGGTGGTGCGCGTGGTTGAGAAGTTTATCCTCGAGCTTGAAATGCAGCTGTCAGACCGCAATGTCATTATTGAAGTGTCGAAAAAGGCCATGGATTGGCTGGTCGAGGAAGGCTATGACCTGCAAATGGGCGCGCGGCCCATGGCCCGCATCATTCAGGAAAATATCAAGAAACCACTGGCCGATGAATTGCTGTTCGGCGCGCTGAAAGGCGGCGGCGTGGTCACGGTAGACCTGAATAAAAAGGGCGAGCTGACGTTCAAATATGGGGATGGCAAATCCGGCAAAAGCTCGGATAAGACCAGCGAAACAGTTACATAAGGCTAGAGCGCCGCGCGGATTTTCTCGGCCAGCGCGCTGAGTACCGCCATATCCTCAGGGTCGCGGGCGTGAAAGCCCAGTTCCAGCCCCTCATGGCGCGGCAATATATGCATGTGATAATGCGGCACGGTTTGACCGGCATAAGATGCGTTGAGCTGCGCCAGCATAAAGCCCGGCGCGTCGACCGCTTTAATTACGGCGGCGGCGAGTTTTTTGGCCGTGGCCATAACGGCGGCGGCACCCTCATCCGATAGATCGAGAAAGGTCACGGCCGGTTCCTTCGGGATGACCAGACAATGTCCCTCGACTTGCGGCATGATATCCATAAAAGCCAGCGTGTGCGCGTCTTCATAAAGCTTGATGCTCGGCATTTCGCCGCGCAGGATTTTGGCGAAAATATTCTGCTCATCATAGGCGTCGCCCAGTTTAATCATCTTGCGCTCCCTCGGCTGCGGTGTTTTTAAACGGTGTGTGCTTGCTCAATACCTCAATATCATTGTCTACATATTGACGCTCGCTTTCAAGATAATGTGCCACCGCATCGCGCAGGCCCTCATGAGCGATAAAATGCGCCGAATGGGTGCGGTGCGGCGCATATCCGCGCGCCAGCTTGTGCGTGCCCTGTGCACCGGCCTCGACGCGTGTCAGGCCGCGTTCAATGGCAAAATCAATGGCTTGGTAATAGCACAGCTCAAAATGCAGAAACGGGTGGTCCTCAATGCAGCCCCAATTGCGACCAAACAAGGTGTCACCGCCGATAAAATTCAGCGCGCCGGCAATATAACGCCCCTCGCGCTTGGCCATGACCAGCAGCACATCCTCGGGCATGCTGGCCTGAATTCGGGCGAAGAAATCGCGTGTCAAATAAGGCGTTCCCCATTTGCGATGGCCGGTATCAATATAGAAATGAAAAAAGGCGTCCCAATGGTCATCGGTCAGGCTGTCGCCGGTCAGCCATTCAACTTCAATACCGTTTTCCAGCGCCTTGGCGCGTTCTTTGCGCAGGTTTTTGCGTTTGCGCGAGGCCAATGCTTCGAGAAAAGCGTCAAAGCTTTGATAGCTGTCATTCTGCCAATGGAATTGCTGGTCGGTACGTTGCAAAAAACCCTGTGCGCCGAGCCTTTCCCAATCCGCCGCGGGCAGAAAATTGACGTGCAGGGACGAGGCGCCAAGCTTATCCAGCAGGGTCAGTGCGCCGGCCGTTAATTGGGTTTCATGCGTGGCGGCATCGGGGCCGGGCCTGACCAAGAGCCGCCGCCCGCCGGCCGGGGTAAAGGGCACGGCGCATAAAAGCTTCGGGTAATAATTGCCACCGGCGCGATGAAATGCATCGGCCCAGCCATAATCAAAAATATATTCGCCCTGGCTATGGTCTTTCAGATAAAGCGGCATGACGGCCAGCGTCTCGCCCGACTCGCTTTCGAGGATAAGGTGTTGGCCCTGCCAGCCGGTTTCCGGCGTGGCCGATCCGCTTTCCTCTAAGGCGAGCAAAAACGCATGGCGTAGAAACGGGTTATAGACCTGCCCCTCAGGATTGGCGCACGCGTCCCAGTCCTCAGCCGCAATCAACGACAGGCTGGAAATCACCCGAAGCTGAATGGGGGCAGGCGTCTGGGCCGCATCACTCATACGACCTCGCCTTCAATTTCGACAATGGCATCGATTTCGACGGCCCAGCCCATGGGCAGGGCGGCGACACCGACGGCGACACGGCTATGCACACCGCGCGCGCCAAACAGCTCAAACATCAAATCCGACGCGCCGTTGATCACGGCGGGATGATGGGTGAATTCGGGTGTCGAATTGACAAAGCCATTGAGGCGCACAATGCGCTTCACGCGGTCAAAATCACCGGCCAAAGCCGTCTCAAGGCGGGCCACAATGTTTAGCCCGCATATTTGTGCGGCGCGATTGCCGTCCTCAATCTCCAAGCCGTCACCCAGCCGGCCGTTAATTGCCACGCCGCTGGCGCTGACCGGGCCTTGGCCGGAAATCATCAGCAGCGAGCCGCTTTGCACATAATGCACATAGGCACCCAAAGGCGTCACCGCCTCAGGCAGTACCAGCCCCATCTCATCGAGTTTTGCTTTGATATTGCTGCTCATCTTATCCTCATATCGCAAATTAGGGCGTAGGGCGGCCGCGCCAAATGAAATTCGAAACTAGCGCAGATTGGTAGCAGGCTAAAGGCTCCCCCTTACAAACTGCGACCCTTTTTAATGCTGTCCTTGCCAAATTTATCGCGCAGACGGTCCAGTGCCTGCTCAGCCGCTTTGCGCTTGCCCTTATCCGGATCGGCAAGGTCGAGCGGATCCGCCAAATCACTATCAACCAGACCCGACACGCCAATACCGATCAGGCGGTATTTCTGCCCCGGCCTGTCGGCCAGCATTTGCTGCAAAAGCTGCTTGCCGGTAGTGAAAATAACATCGGCCAATTGCGTCGGATCGGGCAGGGCGCGATTGCGCGTCAGCGAAGAGAGGCGGTCGGCTTTCAGCTTCAGCACGATGGTTTTGCCTGCCACACCCTTGGCTTTGCAGCGTTCGGCCGTGCGCTCGCTCAAGCGCCAAAGATGTTTTTCCAACGCCGCTGCATCGGCTAAGTCCTGGTTAAATGTGGTCTCGCTGGAAATCGATTTGGCGGCCGCGCTGGGGGTAATTTTGCGGCTGTCTTGCCCGCGTGCCAGTCGCGCCAATCTGAGGCCCATCGCGTCATAGCGCTTGGCCAACACTGCCTCGTCGATTTGCTGCAATTGGGCGATATGGCGGATGCCGTCGCGCGCCAATTTGGCTTGCATGGCTTTGCCGACCCCCCAAATCGCTCCGACCGGCAGGGTAGCGAGAAAATCCAGCGTTTCGGCCTCGCCAATTACCGAAAATCCGCGCGGCTTATCAAGATCGGAGGCCAGCTTGGCAAGAAATTTATTATGGCTCAGCCCAATCGAGACGGTGATACCGATCTCAGTCTCAATGCGATTGACCAGCTTCATCAGGCTGACCGCAGGCGGGCCGCCGTGTAAGCGCTCCGTGCCGCGCAAATCCATAAACGCCTCATCGATGGAAAGCGGCTCAACCAGAGGTGTCAGCTCCTGCATCAGCCCGCGTATCTGGCGTCCGACACGGCCGTATTTCTCCATATCCGGCTTGATGATAACCGCATCAGGGCAGGCTTTGGTGGCCTGAAACATCGGCATGGCCGAATGGACGCCGCGAATGCGGGCCACATAGCAGCAGGTAGACACCACGCCGCGCCGCCCGCCGCCAATAATCACCGGCTTGTCCGTCAGGTCGGGATTGTCGCGCTTTTCAACCGCTGCGTAAAACGCATCGCAATCAAGATGCGCAACGCCGAGGCGGGTCAGTTCACCATGTTTGATAAGGCGCGGCGAATTGCATTTCGCGCAGCGCCGCGCCGTGGCGGGCAATGTGTCGAGATGACCGCAAGCGCGGCACAAAATCTCGCTTTGCGGTTCAGTCGTATGCGGCGATTTTGCCGGCGATGAAGTCATGCGCTTCTGCCCAAATATCTATGCGCGCGGTCGCGCCCTCGGCTTTGTTGATGAGCTTGGCCAAACGCGGATCGGCAACGAAATGAATCGTGTGAACCTGAGGTGCATGCTCGGCAACCGAGTCGATATTGTGCGGTATATCGTCGAGAAAGAAAACCGGCCCCGTCACTTTTTGCGTCAGCCATTTCACCGCAGGGCCTTTGAGGCCGGAATTGACCACGACCGGATAATCCATGCCATGGCCTTTGAGATTGGCGATACGCTCATTGCGATGCGGCGCGGGCAGATTGGTCAGCACGACGATCTGCGCCATGGCCGATAGGCTCGACAGCGCGTCAGCCGCCCCATGCGCCGCTTCGATATGCGCCGTTTCGGCGGCAAAAAAGTCATCGATAAGCGTCGGCACTTTTACCGGCTCATTTGTCTCTTTCGATTTGATATTGCTGCCGAGTGCAAAACTCGACAGATCAATCCACAGCCCCAGCGTGTCGAGATAATGCTCAACCCGCTCCATAAAGCGCAATAGCACCTCATCTGCATCGGTGATGATGAGCGGGCGCGCGACGTCCAGCTCAAGCGCTTCCAACTGGTCCATAATTTCGGGGGCAATCTCACTCATGCTTTACTCTTTGCTTTACGTCTGTGTCCAATGTGGCCTTAAAACCCGCGGGGCCTTATACCCGGCGGGGCCTTAAGTCCAATGCGGCAAGTCGCCTCCGGGCAGGGCCATTCGGGCTTCGGCCGGATGCTCGGGATCAATCTCATGCGCCTCGCAAAATTCGGTCAGCAGCGCTTCATCGAATAAAAAGAAATCCAGCACACCGGCCAGCATTTCCGGGTCTTGCGCGCGCTCCATAATATCGCCCGTGCCCATACCCGACAGCGCGGCGAAGCGGTCCATCAGCTCGTCCAAACCGGCCAGATAGGTGAGCGCTTTCAGTGCCAAAATTTCAGCTTCATCCTTGTGCATGGGCGTATAGTTAAACCGTTTGCGGCGCTGAGCAATAAAAAAGGCGCCCCAAGGGACGCCTTCGCAAAACCAAATCAAACAGTTTTATTTGATTTTGTTTTCCTTAAACTCGACATGCTTGCGCACAACCGGATCGTATTTTTTAACAACCATTTTTTCGGTCATGGTGCGGGCGTTTTTCTTCGTAACATAGAAGAAACCTGTGCCTGCCGTGCTTTCCAGCTTGATTTTGACTGTGGTCGGTTTGGCCATGTTTTCAATCCTTAAAACTTGCGGCGTTCTCAACGCGTGGGCGTGAAAATAGGCATTTCGCCGATAAAGTCAACAGCTAAGCTATAGATCTGCTACCGCCCATTGGCGGTTCTTTGTATGAAAATAGGGTGTCGGTGCATGCAATTGCGCTTTACGGTCGAGTTGCATGCGTCCCTCTACCATATCGATTACCGAGCGGGTGATGGCGGGCAGGTCAAGCTGACGCGCTTCGGCCAAGGTCAGCCAGTGCAGGTCAAGCAATTCGCCACTGGCTTTTTCCATTGTCTCAGGGTCGGTATGGATGAACTCGTCATAGACCATGAAAAACCGCGTATCGAAGCGGCGGTTGCGATGCGTCGGTGTTACGGCGCGGCAGATGAAATCGAGATGCTCCAAAGGCGGCTCGACGCCATGGTCGAAATAGCTCTGCCAAACGGCGTTGCCGGAGCGCAAGCGGGTTTGGGCTTGGCGCCCGATAATCAGGCCGGTTTCTTCAAATGTCTCGCGAATGGCGGCCAGCGCCAGTCCGCGCAGCTTATTGTCGGAGACGCGGGCTTGTGTGGCTTTGCGCAAGCGCGTCATGACCGGATCAGCCAGCTCAAACGGTATATTCAGCCTTTGGTCCACCACATCAAGACGCCCGCCCGGAAAGACGAATTTATTCGGCATGAATTTATGGCTGGCGGCACGTTTGCCCATGAGGATTTTCGGCTGCTTGCTCTCTTGCCGCACAATAATCAGCGTCGCCGCATCGCGGGGCCGCACAGCGCGGGCATTTTCCTCACGATACTCGCCGGGCCCCAGCGGTGTACTGCCGAAATCAGGTTTACTCATTATGCGCCTCCGAAGCCCCCTCCAAATATTCTTCTGGGGCAAAGCCATGTAATCGCAGCGCCCATTGCAGGCCCACGACGCCGCCTTTGACGATCGGCAAGGAAATCATGCTGACCACGACGGCCAACACGCTGAAGAGGAGAGCATGGATATAAAGCGGCGGTGTGTAAAGCTTTTCGACAATCAGCGCGACCGGCACGATAATGTGCCCGACGATAAAAATCGTGAAATAGGGCGGCGCGTCATCGGCCTGATGGCCGCCAAGATGCAGCCCGCAAGCGGCGCAATCGTCTTGCACCTTCAGATATTGACGCCACATGGTTTTGGCGCCACAAGCAGGGCACTTGCCTTGCATGCCACGCCAAATGGCGCTGCTTTTTTTTCGCTCCGCGTTGACAATTTCAATGCTCACCGGCTTCGTCTCCGTCTTGATACGCCCTTTGGCGGCCCGCCGCGTCTTGCGCCCGGTCGGGCGCTGTCGCGCCTTTTGCCTGCCGCACGCTTAGCGTTGGCATCATAAGTGCCACCTTCGAGCAGCGAAAACAAGAGGCCGCCGCGCAAGGGTGTCGCTTCGACCAATTCGACTTCAACCGCTTCGCCGAGGCGGAACGTCAAGCCGGTCGTGCCGCCTGTCAGATACATATTATTCTCATCGGCAAAGAAGCGTTCTTCGCCAAGGCGCGATATGGGGATCAAGCCTTCCGCGCCGCTATCATCCAGTGACACAAATAATCCGGCGCGCGAGACACCGGCAATGCGGCCGGTAAAACTGTCGCCTATATGCTTGGACATATGCGCCGCCATATAACGCTCACCGGCGCTGCGTTCAGCCATCATCGCTTTGCGTTCGGTTTGCGAAATCGCCTCCGCAATGGCGTCGAGTTGTTCGGCTTCCTGGTCGCTTTGGCCATCATCCCCAAGCTTCAGCGCGGCGATCAGGGCGCGATGCACGGTCAGGTCGGCATAGCGGCGAATAGGCGAGGTAAAATGTGCGTAGCGGCCGAGATTGAGCCCGAAATGGCCGATATTATCGGTCGTGTAAATCGCCTGCGATTGGGTGCGCAGCACAGCCTCCGACACACTGGGCGCGTGCGGGCCTTCGAGCGCTTGCACC
>CBFHSX010000019.1:0-30774 GCA_965658615.1 Alphaproteobacteria bacterium
ACGAGGCCGGACGCATCACGCTGATTGCACGCTTCGGCCATGACAATGTCGAAAATCACCTGCCGCAACTCATCCGCAAGGTAGAAAGCGAAGGCCGCAAAGTGGTGTGGTCATGCGACCCGATGCACGGCAATACGATCAAGGCGTCGAACGGCTATAAAACCCGTCCGGTTGACCGTATTCTGACCGAAGTGCAACGCTTTATGGGCGTGCATCAGGCCGAAGGCACACATGCAGGCGGCATCCATTTCGAGATGACCGGCCAGAATGTGACCGAGTGTCTGGGCGGCGCGCAGGCGATTTCAGAAGAAGACCTCTCCAGCCGCTACCACACGCATTGCGACCCAAGGCTGAATGGCAGCCAAGCGCTGGAACTGGCTTTCCTTATCGCGGAAGGTTTGAAGGAAGAGCGGGCTGCGCTGGCTCGAACGGCGTAATTTCTCAATCTGTTTTATGGGGAACGCTCAACCGCGCCAGCGGTTGACGCCCCAGCCCGCCTTGCTCCTCTACAAGCACTTGCCAACTTGTTGGCCTAATGCGCCTTGCGCCAGAAAAGTCGGAAGCGAGGTGGTTTTGCGTAGTAAAACCACCTAGACGCCCTCAATTCCGGCTTGTTTGAGGATAGTGGTCAGTAAGGATTTCTGTTTAATCGTCCCGCGCGGCACGGGAAAGCGGTCGCCATGTCGGTTTGTCCATATCTCATGTCGCCCACCTTGTCGCACAAAACGGCAGCCATGGGCGCGCAATAGGCGTCTCAATTCACGTTGTTTCACGGGTTACGCCGCAGTCACATTCCCCAGCAATACGCCTGCGGGCAAGTTGGTCGATAATTTCAGCTCATGGCTGTCATCTTCGCCAAGATGAATGCCGTGATTTTCTTCGAGTAGAATTGGCACTAACTCGGTAAGACTTTCCATCATTTCCGGGAGGGTTTCTGCACCCACAACCAAACCGATGATATCTTTGCTCGTCGCAAGATAGGCCTTGTCCTCAGCAATCCACTCAATGTCTACGCTGAACACCATAACGCGCGGTTTCCTAACACCCATTTCGGCACCTCGTTTTATTATTGTTCCGCCAAGGCTATGAGGCGGCCCCGCGCATGTCAAATATAAAGCGGGGAGCGGGATGGGGTGTGGTGGTAATTGGCGTGGTTATTTGCTTCGCTTTCTACGCATCACACAGAACGGTGTGGTGCGGGGTTAGCAGACCCTCCAAAAGCCGCAATCATGTATTGCGTATGTGGCTTGGCGCGAGAGCGTTAGGCCTTTTTTTATGTCGATTGCGGATAATCGTTCACCTCGCTTTGTCGGGGTGACGGCTGAATAAGGCGTGGGCTTTGCCCGGGCCGAATAGGCCGTAGTCGGTCTTTTGGCGACTTTGCTACACCCCGACACCAATGCCAGCTTACTCATGCGCCTTGGTATCGATTTGGCTTTAGACGGGGAGGCAAATATGACCGACGAAGAAGCGGGGTATCTGGCGGAAAACCTATGGATTTATCGGGTGCGGCGGCGCATGCCGCGCGCCGCGCTGGCCGCCAATATTGTGTCTTTCGACACTTATCGGGACTATGAATACGGCACTAATGTTCCCAGCCATGAAGAAATCGCGGCCTTTGCCAAACGCCTGCAAACCGAACCGGAAGCGCTGATGCAACAGCCCGATTACCAATGGCTGATGAAGAATTATCGCGCCCGCAAAGTGCTGGAACTGTTCTGCCTATTGACCCGCAAAAAGCAACGCTATGCGGTGCTGGAGATTTTGCGCGGCTTGCACAGCGGCTGAGAGGGTTTGCGCGCCTAAGCCTTACCCTTACCCAAAATCGCCTCGGCTTCGCCCTGCACTTGGTTTAGCGCGTCGGTGACTTTTTGGCAGGCGGCGTCCAGCAGGGTTTCGTCTTTGCCGGCCGCGTCGCGGTCGATATAGACCGGTGCGCCGAACACCAGTGTGCGGCGGCCGAAGGGCAGCGGTAATTTTGATTTATCCCATGTGCCGGCAATCGGCAATTCGGGGCTGAAGCTGGCGCCGATCGGCATAATCGCCGCGCCGGACATGGCCGCCAGCTTGACCATGCCGGGGCCGGTTTCAAACACCGGGCCGGGCGGCACATCGGCTGTGGCCAGCACCATTTCGCCGTTTTTCAAATATTTCAGCATGCCACGAAAAGCCTGCGCGCCGCGCTTTTTCGGGTTGGTGCGCTTGCCCGCCGCCTTGCCCGTGCCACTGCCTTGCAGCGCATCATAACCAAACGGTTTGATGACATTGGCAATCATTGCGCCATCGCGCGAGCGCGAGGTCAGCGCCGTGATGGGGCTGTGAAACAGCCGCGCCATGGGGATGGCCTGAAAATTGCGCCCGTGCCAGACCAGCAGGATAATCGGTCGGCGCTTGCGCTGTAACTCGATAAACGGCCCGTCGCCGGCAATGGTGACACTGGTCGTCATCTCGCAAAAGCGGATATAGCGATTGACCAGCCAGCCCAGCAGGCGCAGCGGCCAAGCGACATCCTCAGCGTGAAAACTATGGCCGATGGCCGAGGCTTCATCCTTGCGGATAAAACGGCCACGCTCCCAATCGAAACGCGGCAGATCAATATTGCGCGGGTCGACCTTGGACAGATCGACTTTCGACAAATCAACCTCAGCCACCCGATCGGCAACCTGTTTGGCGGCTTTGCGCGCGCGTTCTGCCCCTTTACGAACCAAGGACTACGCCCCTCTCGGCAATTTAAAAGTGACCATTTCTTCCGCCGCCGTCGGATGCACGGCCACAGTGGCGTCAAATTGCGCTTTGGTCGCCCCCATGGAAACGGCAATGCCGAAAGCTTGTATCATCTCGCCGGAATCCGGCCCGACAATATGTAGGCCCAATACCTTATCGCTGCCCTTATCGACAATCAGCTTCATCAATGTCTTTTCTTCGCTGCCCGATAATGTGTGCTTCATCGGTCGGAACGCCGAGCCATAAACATCAAAATCATGGCCGGCTGCTTGCGCTTCTTCCTCGCTCAAACCCACTGTGCCGATTGGCGGCTGCGAAAACACCGCCGTCGGGATCAAAGAATGGTCAACCGCTTGCGGGTTGTTATTGAACACGGTCTCGGCAAAGGCCGCACCCTCACGAATGGCGACCGGCGTCAGTTGCGCGCGCTCGGTTACATCGCCGACCGCGTAAATACTGTCAATATTGGTTTTTGAATGGGCATCCACCAGCACCTCGCCTTTGGCACCCAATGCGACACCGGCGTTTTCGAGCCCCAAACCTTGCGTCATTGGCACGCGGCCGGTCGCATACATGACCAAGCCGGTGGCTTGCGTGCTGCCATCCTTATAGGTGACGGTGTAGCCCGTATCTGTTTCGCTAATGGCGGCAATATCGCTTTCGGTTTTAAGGCTCACGCCCTTTTTGGCCATTTCGCCGGCCATATGGGCGCGCACTTCATTGTCGAAGCCGCGCAATATTTGCTCTCCGCGATAAACCAAAGTGGTGTTGACGCCCAGCCCGTTAAAAATACCGGCAAACTCAACCGCAATATAGCCGCCGCCAACGACGATAATATCGTCGGGCAGCGTTTCAATATGAAACGCCTCATTGGAGGTAATAGCGTGCTCAATACCGTCAATTTGCGGCATAAACGGCGTCGCCCCGACGGCGATGAGAATATATCCGGCGGTGATGTCGCGCCCGTCCAACGAGACGGTATGCGCGTCCTTCACCACGGCGCGGCCCTGGAGAATTTCCACGCCCGAGGCTTCCAGATTGCGAATATAAATGCCGTTCAAACGGTCAATCTCAGCATCTTTATTTTTGATCAGGGTCGGCCAGTCAAAGCTGCGAGCGCCCACCGTCCAGCCGAAACCGGCGGCTTCTTCGAATTCTTCTGCATAATGGCTGGCATAGACAAACAGCTTTTTCGGCACGCAACCGCGAATAACGCAAGTGCCACCAACGCGATATTCTTCGGCCACGGCCACTTTGGCACCATGCGCTGCGCTCATTCGCGCGGCGCGCACGCCGCCACTGCCGGCACCAATAACGAAGAGATCGTAATCATATGTCATTTTTTGTCCTATATTTGGCCCATCTCTATCAGGCCGTCAGACCCGGCCAGCACGGCTGCCGTGGCATAGCCCAGAAACAGCCCATGTTCAACAACACCCGGCACATTCAAAAGCGCCTGCGCCAAGGCTTCGGGCTGATTGATGGTGCCCAGCGCACAGTCATAAATATAGTGTCCGCCATCGGTAATAAAAGGGTCGCCGCTCTCATCTTTTTTGACGCGCAAATTAACCGCACCGCGATTGCCGGTGGCGGCCAGCGCCTCGCCCATCGCCGCCGCCGTGGTGGCATGGGCAAAAATATTTACCTCGACCGGCAGGTCAAAGGCACCCAGATGAGCGACTTTTTTCGTATCATCGGCAATGACAATCATCCGCTCAGAGGCGGCGGCAACCATTTTCTCGCGCAGCAAGGCGCCGCCCCCGCCCTTCACCAAGCGCAAATCGGCGTCCAACTCGTCGGCGCCGTCAATGGTCAAGTCGAGGCGCTTCAAATCATCCAACGCCGCCAGTCTGATACCAAGGCCCTCTGCCTGTTGGCGCGTCGCTTCCGAGGTCGGCACGCAAACGACATCCAGCATGCCCTCGGCGATTTGCGCGCCCAGCCCATCAACCAGATAGCGCGCCGTTGAGCCGGTGCCGAGGCCCAGCTTCATGCCGTCGCGCACTTCTTCCAGCGCGCGCAAAGCGGCTTTTTGCTTCATCTGCTCGACTTGTGTATCGGGTTGCAAAATACGATCTTGCCAACTCATAAATCCCGCTCCTTTTGAATAATTTCCCACGCCTCGTTAATCGCCGCCATGCGCGCCGTTGCAATATGCATCATTTCAGGGGGCATGCCACGCGCTTGTAGCTGGTCGGGGTGATTATCGCGCACTGCTGTCAGCCAAGCCTTACGGATATCGCTTGTCGCGGCGTGGCGGCCGATCCCCAACACGGTATAAGGGTCAACAATACTGCCATCATGGCGGGCATGGATGCGTTTGAAATCGCTCTCGCCAATGCCGAAAATCCCGGCGACAATCTCGAGGAATTGCTGCTCGGCCGGATGCAAATGCCCGTCCGCATAGGCGATATGAAACAGCACATCCAGCACATCCTCCAGCACTTGCGGGCTATCGGCGTAAATATCAGCCACTTGGCGCGCATAGCTGTCAAAACCGGCCACATCCTCTTGCGCCAAGCGAAACACGCGCTGCATGTTTTTAAGCTCGCTTTCGGGCACGCGCAGCATATCCTGCACGGCCTGCACCTCCATGGGCGAGACATCGCCATCGGCGCGGGTCATTTTCGCGGCCAGGGAAATCATCGCAATAGTGAAGACGACCTGCCGGTCATTGACGCGGTCGAGCGCGAAATGCCCGGCCAGCGCACCAACCAGCGCGCCCGGCACTCCGCCTATGGCATAGCCCGCAGCTATACCCGCTATTTTGCCCCATACCGACATGCGCGCAGTGTAGCGGATTCATGGCGGCGTGGCAGAATTTCTCAGCCGTTTTTAAGGGGCGTAAGCCAATATTGGTGCCAGCCATTTCTCGCAGGTTTCGACATCCATGCCCTTGCGCGCCGCGTAATCTGCCACTTGGTCGCGGTCAATTTTGCCGACGCCGAAATAGCGGCTTTCAGGATGCGCAAAATATAGACCCGAGACCGCCGCGCCGGGCCACATGGCAAAGCTCTCGGTCAGCGAGATACCGGCGCCTTTTTCAGCGTCGAGCAATTTGAATAAGGTCTCTTTTTCCGTGTGATCGGGTTGCGCCGGATAACCGGGGGCCGGGCGAATGCCAAGATATTTCTCCTCAATCAACGCCTCATTATCCAGCGTCTCATCGCTGGCATAGCCCCAAAACTCGGTACGGACACGCTGGTGCATACGCTCGGCAAAGGCCTCAGCCAAGCGGTCGGCCAGCGCTTTCGACATAATCGATGAATAATCATCGCCCGCTTCTTCAAAGCGTTTGGCAACGCCGTCTTCGCCATGGCCCGTGGTGACGGCAAAGCCGCCAATATAATCGGCTCCTTCGGCGATAAAATCAGCCAGCGCCATATTGCGCCGGTCGCCGCGTTTTTCCATTTGCTGGCGCAGCGTGTGTAGGCGCGCGCGCTCAACTGTGCGGCTGTCATCCTCATACACCACAATATCATCGCCATCGCGCGCGGCCGGCCAAAACCCGATAACGGCTTTGGCGGTCAGCCATTTTTCGCCGATCATCTTGTCGAGCATGTCTTGCGCGTCCTTGAACAGGCCTGTCGCCGCCTCGCCGACCACATTATCGCTTAATATGGCGGGGTAGCGGCCATGCAAGTCCCAGCTTTGGAAGAAGGGCGTCCAGTCAATATAGTCGCGCAACTCGGCCAAATCGTAATCGTCGAAAACCTTGGTGCCGGTAAATTGCGGCACCACAGGCTGAAAGCCCTCCTGCGGCACAAAGCCATTGGCGCGGGCTTTATCAATCGGCGTGCGCTTATCCTCGGCGCGACCGCGCGCATGCGCCTCGGCCATAGCCTCATAATCGGCGCGTATCTCGGCCTGATAATCAGCGCTTTTATCTTCCGACAAAAGATTGCTGGCGACACCCACGGCGCGGCTGGCATCGGTCACATAAACGGTTTGGCCGTTTATGTAATTGGGATTTATTTTCACCGCCGTATGCACTTTCGAGGTGGTCGCGCCGCCAATCAGCAGCGGGATATTCAGCCCGCGGCGTTCCATTTCGGCGGCGACAAGGCACATCTCGTCAAGGCTCGGCGTAATCAAACCACTGAGGCCGATAATATCCACCTGCTCTTCAACTGCACGGTCGATAATATCATTGGCCGGCACCATGACGCCCATATCGACGACATCAAAATTATTGCATTGCAGCACCACGCCGACGATATTTTTGCCGATATCATGCACATCGCCCTTCACCGTCGCCATCAGCACCTTGCCTTTTGACAGGCTGGCAGCACCGGAGGCTTGTTTTTCCTCTTCCATATAAGGCTCGAGATAGGCCACGGCGCGCTTCATCACACGGGCTGATTTCACCACTTGCGGCAGGAACATTTTACCGTCGCCGAACAGGTCGCCGACGCGGTTCATGCCGTCCATAAGCGGGCCTTCGATCACATTCAAAGGCCGGTCAAATTGCTGGCGGGCTTCTTCCGTATCATCCTCGATGAAATCGGCCAGCCCATTGACCAGCGCGTGCATCAGCCTGTCGCCGACCGGCGCGTCGCGCCAGCTTAAATCGGCCTCCTGCGTCGCGCCCTTTTGGCCGCGATATTTTTCCGCCACGTCCAACAGCCTGTCCGTGCCGTCAGCGCGGCGGTTGAGCAGCACATCTTCGACCGCCTGCTTCAGCTCGGCGTCCATATCCTCATAAATCGTCAACTGGCCGGCATTGACGATACCCATATCCATGCCCTTACTGATGGCGTGATAGAGAAAGGCCGAATGCATGGCTTCGCGCACAGGCTCATTGCCGCGAAACGAGAAAGAAATATTCGACACGCCGCCCGACACATGCGCGCCCGGCAGGTTTTCGCGTATCCGTCCCGTCGCCTCGATGAAATCCATGGCGTAATTATCGTGCTCTTCAATGCCGGTGGCGACCGCGAACACATTCGGGTCGAAGATAATATCCTCCGGCGGGAAGCCGACCTCATTGACCAGCAGATGATAACTGCGCGCGCAAATCTCAAATTTGCGATCCGCCGTATCGGCTTGCCCGTCCTCGTCAAATGCCATGACAATCACGGCGGCGCCATATTTGCGGCACAAATGGGCTTGTTCGAGAAACGGCGCTTCGCCCTCTTTCAGCGAGATAGAATTGACCACAGGCTTGCCCTGCACGCATTTCAGACCGGCTTCGATAATCTGCCATTTCGAGCTGTCAATCATCACCGGTACTTTGGCAATATCCGGCTCGGTCGCCGCCAGATTGAGGAATCGCACCATGGCGGCTTCGCTATCCAGCATGCCTTCATCCATATTGACGTCGATAATCTGCGCGCCGTTTTCAACTTGTTGGCGCGCAATATCCAGCGCCGTGTCGAAATCGCCCTCAGTGATCAGCTTGCGGAATTTGGCCGAGCCGGTGACATTGGTCCGCTCGCCGACATTCACGAACCGGATATCGGGCGTCAGGGTAAATGGCTCCAGCCCCGACAGGCGCATCAGCCTTTCGGGTTGTGGCACATGGCGCGGCTTGTTCTGCTGCGCGGCGGCCGCAATGGCGGCGATATGCTCAGGCGTGGTGCCGCAGCAGCCGCCCAGAATATTGACCAAACCGCTCTCGGCAAATTCGCCGACAATCACCGCCATTTCTTCGGCCAGCTGGTCATATTCGCCAAATTCATTGGGCAGACCGGCATTCGGATAAATGCACACATTCGTATCGGCAATGCGGGCAATCTCGGCCACATAGGGGCGCATTTCATCGGCCCCCAGCGCGCAATTCAGCCCGACAGCAAACGGCTTGGCATGACGCAAGCTATTCCAAAACGCTTCCGTGGTCTGGCCCGACAGCGTGCGGCCGGAGCGGTCGGTAATCGTGCCGGAAATCATCAAAGGCAGGGTAACGCCGTCTTCGTCAAACACATCCTGCACGCCGTGCAGGGCAGCCTTGGCGTTCAGCGTGTCAAAAATCGTCTCGACCAGAATAATATCCGCCCCGCCCTCAATCAGGCCACGCGTGGCTTCGGCATAGGCGGTGCGCAATTCATCATAGGTCACATTGCGCATGCCGGGGTCGTTGACATCCGGCGAGATGGAGGCGGTGCGATTGGTCGGGCCGAGCGCACCGGCCACGTAACGCGGGCGCGACGGGTCGGCCGCCTCCAGCGCATCGCAAGCCTGGCGCGCCAGCCGCGCGCTCTCAACATTCAGCTCATAGGCCAGATGCTGCATGTCATAATCAGCCTGCGCGATTGTGGTCGAGGAAAACGTGTTGGTCTCGACAATATCGCTACCCGCCTCAAGATAGGCCGTATGGATATCGCGGATAATATCCGGCTGCGTCAGCGACAGCAGGTCATTATTGCCGGCCACATCGGCGTGATAATTGGCAAAACGCGTGCCGCGATAGGCCGCCTCATCCAGCTTGTGACGCTGAATCATTGTGCCCATAGCGCCGTCCAGCATTAAAATGCGGTCGGCCACTTGTTTGTCCAAAGCGGCGATACGTGTGTCGCGTGTCCAACTCATTTTTGTTTTATCCTTACTGCGTGCCGAGCTTGAGAATGCGGCATACCGCAAAGGTCAAATCGGCTTGGTTCAGCGTGTAGAAATGCAGGTTTTCAAACCCCTCATCGCGCAATATACGGCATTGGTCGACGGCAACCGATGCGGCAATATGCTTTCTCGTATCGGCATCCTCATCCAGCCCCGCGTAAAGCGCGGCAAGGCTATCGGGAATGGTTGCGCCGCACGCTGCTGCCATGCGCTTGGCCCCGGCGAAATTGGTCGTCGGCATAATGCCCGCTATCACAGGAATGGTAACGCCGGCCGCCGCCAACCGATCGCGAAAGCGCAAATGCGCCTCCGTGTCGAAAACAAATTGCGTGATGGCGCGCGTCGCACCGGCGTCAATCTTGGCCTTTAACAGATCAATATCGGCATCCAGCGAGGCGCTTTCGGGATGCTTCTCCGGATAGGCCGAGACGGTAATGTCAAAGCCGCCGCGCTTGGCCAGCGCCGCCACCAATTCGACCGAACCGCTATAGCCGTCTTCATGCGCCGCGAAAGCGCCCATATCCGGCATATCACCGCGCAAAGCCACAATATGGCGCACACCGGCGGCGGCATAATCATCGACCACGCTATCGACCTCGGCTTTCGAAGCAGCGACGCAAGTTAAATGCGCGGCCGGTTTCAGCGCGGTTTCATCGATTATGCGTTTGACGCAGGCATGGGTGCGGTCGCGCGTCGAGCCACCTGCGCCATAAGTGACGGAAACGAAGTCGGGCTGCAAGGGAGCCAGTCGAGCGATATTGTGCCATAGCTTTTCTGCCGCCGCTTCGGTTTTCGGCGGGAAGAATTCGAAACTTATTTTCGTCATTTTGCTGCACTTTTCTTGTCTATATTTGGTTTTTCAGCCTGCCAGAGCGCCACGGAAAGCTGATGCGTGTCGCTCGACATGAGGGTCATGGGCTGCGCTTTCAATCCGGCTTGACCAAGCATGAGCTGCATTTCATCATCGGCAAAACCGAGGCGACGATGCGCATGCGCGTCGCGTAACTCTTCCATTTCATGCGGCCCGAAATCGGCAATCAATACCTGCCCGCCCGGTGCCAGGATACGCGCCGCTTCGCCCAGAGCGCTTTGCGGATCATCGAGAAAATGCAGCACTTGGTGCAGGATGACGACATTGGCTGCTGCGTCCTCAAGCGGCACATTATTGCAGTCGCCCTGCCGCACTTGGCAATTTTGCAGGCCCGTCTCGTCCAGCTTGGCGCGGGCCAGGGCCAGCATATCGGGGCTGACATCAAAACCGATAGCGCGCGCGGCACGGCTGCCGAATATTTCCAGCATGCGCCCCGTGCCTGTACCGAGATCGACCAGCAGCCCGATGCCGTCTGTCTCCATCAGGCCGGAAATCTCCGCCTCGACGTCGGTTTCAGGGATATGCTGGGCGCGCAGCGCATCCCAATTGGCGGCATTATCGGCAAAATAGGCCTGCGCGCGGGCCGCACGGTCGCGGCGCACTTCGTCCATGCGCTCGCGGTCGCGCAGAATATCATGGTCATCTTGCGGCAAATTGCCGGTAATCTCGGCCAGCAAAGCACCGACCGGACCGCTTTCATGCAGCCGGTAAAACACCCAACTGCCCTCCGGATGGCGCTGCACCAGATCGGCATCGGCCAGTAATTTCAAATGCCGCGAAATACGCGGCTGGCTTTGCAGCAGCACTTGCGTCAATTCCGACACAGTCAACTCCCCCTCGGCCAGAATGGCGAGGATACGGAGCCGGGTCGGTTCACCGGCGGCGCGCAGGGCTGTGAGTAGCGTTTCCATTGCTCGCTTTATATATAAAGATATCTTTATATGTCAACAAAATACCGCCCAAGCCATGCTTTCCGGCTTTTGCAATAAATCAAATCGGCATAGGTTAAGCGCATAAAGGGAGTGTGGTTATGTTGGAAGCTATATCTGCATCAATTCGTTCATTTGGCCTGATTGCCCTCGCCGCAACGACGCTGTCAGCCTGTGGCGGACGCGCCGCGATGGACGCCGATAATGACCCCTATGAGGGCTTTAACCGCAAAATGTTCGCCGTTGAACAGACGCTTGACCATTATGTCGTCGAGCCTGTGGCCAAGGGCTATAATGTGCTGCCGCAGCCGGTGCGCCGGTCGACACGAAACTTTCTGAATAATGTCGCCGCCCCCATCACCATGGCCAATGATCTGCTGCAAGCCGATTTTGAACGCTTCGGCGTTACCTTCCTGCGCTTTGGCATTAACACGACGATTGGCATTGGCGGGCTTTTTGACCCGGCGCGGCATATGGGTTTTGAACGCCATTATGAGGATTTCGGACAGACGCTGGCCATTTACGGCTTCGAACCCGGTCCCTATTTTTATGTGCCGGGGCTGGGCCCGATGCCGCCACGCGACCTGATCGGCTGGACGGTGGACTGGGCGTTTGACCCATGGACTTATGTGGCTGATGGCGATATTGGCGTGGCCTTTGCCTCTTACGCGTTAGATGGTATTGATGCGCGCGCTGCAAATCTGGGTATTATCGACGAGATTGAGCGAAGCTCGGTTGATTTTTACGCCACAGTGCGTAGCCTGTACCGACAAAACCGCAAAAGCGAAATCGCCAATGGCGTAACCGATATTGATGATCTGCCGGACATTGACGCGCTCGATGATCTGGATGATTTTTAGGAGATAATCATGCGTCTTTTTCTTGCCGCTTTGGCCCTGTTTGCCCTAACGCTGGCGCCGGTCCGTGCCAATGAGCCCGATCTCGCCGCCGCACAAAGCTTTGTCACGCAATTGGCCGATGACGCCGTCGCTATTTTGTCAAGCGGGCAAGACCGCGCCGGCCGCGAAGCCGCCTTTGCCGAATTGCTGGATGAACGCGCCAATATGCGCCGCATTGCGCGCTTCACACTGGGCCAGTTCGGCCGCAAAATATCAAAGGATGATTTCGCCACTTATGAGGGCTTGCTGGGCGAGTTTATTGTCAAAGTCTATGCCAATCGCCTCGGTGAATATTCTGACGAGAAAGTGATTGTCGGCAAAGCGCAAGCCAAGAAGAAAAACGTCATCGTCGCCAGCCGTATCGAATTTTCCAATGGCCGCGAACCGATCGCAATTGACTGGTGGCTTCGGCTTGAAAAAGACGGCAGCCTAAGTTTGTTTGATGTGCGCGTGCTGGGCGTCTGGATGGCGCAGGAACAACGCGACGCCTTTGCCTCAGTGCTGAAAAACAATAAGGGCGACATCAACGCGCTGCTCGACCATTTGCGCAAGCAAATTTCCAGCGATAGCTAAAACCTGAAAGCCGCCGCGCCTCTAGCGCGAGAACTGCTTATATTTAATGCGCTTCGGCACTTCCGCATCGGCCCCGAGACGGCGCTTGCGGTCTTCTTCATAATCGGCGTAATTACCCTCAAACCATTCAACATGGCTGTCGCCTTCAAAGGCCAGAATATGCGTCGCAATACGGTCGAGGAACCAGCGATCATGCGAGATGATAACGGCGCAACCGGCGAAATTATCCAGACCCTCTTCCAAGGCACGCAGCGTCTCGACATCGAGGTCATTGGTCGGCTCATCGAGCAGCAGCAGATTGGAACCGGATTTCAGCATCTTCGCCAAATGCACACGATTGCGCTCACCGCCTGATAGCAGACCGACCTTCTTCTGCTGGTCGCCGCCACGGAAGTTAAAAGCACTGACATAGGCGCGCGAATTCATTTCGCGTTTGCCAAGCTCCAAAATATCCAGCCCGCCGGAAATTTCTTCCCACACATTTTTGCTGTCATCAAGGCTGTCACGGCTTTGGTCGACATAGCCCATCACCGCCGTATCACCGACACGCAGCGCCCCCTGATCGGGTGTCTCGACGCCGGTCAGCATTTTGAACAATGTTGTTTTACCGGCACCATTGGGGCCGATAACGCCGACAATACCGCCGGGTGGCAGTTTGAAGGACAGATTGTCGATGAGCAGCTTTTCGCCAAAGCCCTTGGTCAGATTTTCCGCTTCCAGCACAATGCCGCCAAGGCGCGGGCCGGACGGGATGGTGATTTGCGCCCGGCCGACATCCTCGCGGCCCTGGCTTTCCAGCAAGTCTTCATAGGCCGAAATACGCGCTTTGCTTTTCGCCTGACGCGCTTTCGGCGATTGACGGATCCATTCCAATTCGCTGGCCAGTGTGCGCTGCTTGGCATCGTCCTCGCGCGCTTCTTGGGCGAGGCGTTTTTGTTTCTGCTCCAGCCAATTTGAATAATTGCCCTCATAAGGAATGCCCTGCCCGCGATCGAGCTCGAGAATCCAGCCGGTGATTTGGTCGAGGAAATACCGGTCATGGGTGACCAACACAACCGTGCCGGCAAAATCGGCCAAATGGTGCTGCAACCAGGCCACGGTCTCGGCGTCGAGATGGTTGGTCGGTTCATCGAGCAGCAAAAGGTCGGGCTTTTCAAGCAGCAGCTTGCACAGGGCGACGCGGCGTTTCTCACCGCCCGACAGATTATCAACTGCCGAATCGCCCGGCGGGCAGCGCAGCGCATCCATGGCCTGCTCGACCTGCGCGTCCAAATCCCACAGATTTTGCGCGTCAATCTGGTCTTGCAGCGAGGCCATTTCTTCCGCCGTCTCGTCGGAATAATTCATCGCCAGCTCATTATAACGCTCCAGCAGAGCCTGCTTTTCGGCCACGCCCTCCATAACATTGCCGAACACATCTTTATCCGGATTGAGTTGCGGCTCCTGCTCGAGATAGCCGACCTTGGCCCCCTCAGCGGCCCAAGCCTCGCCCTGATATTCTTTATCAATACCGGCCATGATTTTCAGCAATGTCGATTTACCGGCGCCATTGACACCGACAATACCGATTTTTGCACCCGGGAAGAAAGACAGGCGCACATCCTTCAGCACCTGCTTGCCGCCGGCATAGGTTTTGGACAATTGGTCCATCACATAAACATATTGATACGCAGCCATGATTTGCCCTTTCAGAAAATTCTGAGTGATGTTTGCCAGTTTTACGCGAGGCTGGCAAGCAGTGCCGACGCATCAAGCCATTTTCTCGGCTTTCCGCTTGAGGGCGAGATTGCGGCCGGGATTTACGCGCTGTTTGGCGGCACAAATTAAAAAGGGCCCCCATCGGGAGCCCTTTTGCATAGTCATATGGGTGACGCCTAGAAAATGACCAACGCCTCGCGCACGATCATAATCAACAGCACAACCCAACTCAGCAGAAACACGCCGAAACGCAACAGCACAATATTCACCGTCGCCTGAATAAGCGAATGCGCTACACGAATGGCGACAAAGGCCCAAGCGCAATTGACCGCCATAGCGTCAACATGACCGGCTACGGCAATGGTCAGACAGATGGCGTAAAACAATGTCGGCTGTTCAAACAAGTGATTGTAATTATCGGCAATGCGGCGCACCTCGGATGGCAAATAGCCCATGCCGATCGGATGGCCCATTTCCTCTTCCGGAATCTCGGCTTTGCCGATGGCCGGAATGCGCGTTGCATACATCCAAATCATCATCACGCCGGTCCATAAACCCAACGCCACAACAGGTTGCAAAATAGCTGAAGCTTCCATTTTTCTCTCCCTCATTTTTGGTCTGGTTAGCTTGCCGCGAATTGCTAGACTGGGGCAAGTCTAAAGGGGGATTAAATGTCTGAGATTACGGTTTTCACCGCGCGCGCCATTCACACAATGGAGCCGAGCCTGCCGCACGCAACAGCCATTGCCGTACGCGACGGGCAAGTGCTGGAAGTCGGCAGCATGGAGAGCCTGCAGCCCTGGTTGACGCGCCACAAGCATGTAATCGACACCCGCTTTGCCGATAAGGTGATTATGCCGGGCTTTATTGACCCGCATCTGCACCCCTCTATGGCGGCCGTTATCCTGCCCATGCAGTTTATTACGGCACTTGAATGGGAATTGCCGTGGGAGCGCGTGCCGGCCACAAAAAGCCATGAGGCCTATATGGCGCGGCTTGGCGAACTGGCGGCGACGGGTGACACGGAGCCGTTTTTTACATGGGGCTATCATCGCAATTGGCACGGCCATGTGACGCGCAAAGAGATTGACGCGGTCTGCCCCGACCGGCCGGTGATTGTGTGGCACCGTTCCTTCCACGAGGTTATTTTAAACAGCGCGGCGATTGAGCATTTCGGCTTGGGTACAAATGAGGTGGGCGGGCATCCGCAGGTCGATCTCGACGCCGGTCTGTTTTATGAAAACGGCTTGCGGCTGGCCATTAATGCGCTCAATCCGATAATCATGTCGCCGGAAAAATTCGGTCTCGGCATGCAACGCCTTAAGCAAGTGGCGCATTTCGGCGGCCATACTTCTTTGGGCGATATGGGCATCGGCATTTTCAATTTTGACATGGAATGGCAAGCCGCACTCGGCTTTTTCAACACGGATGACACGCCGTTTCGGGTCCATTACACGCCCAATGTGCTGGCACTTGCCGGGGACGGCGATTATGCCCGTGTGGTGTCGGAGATTAAGACCTATCCCGACCTCAATACGGATAAATTGTTTTTTACCGACCACGCCAAGCTGTTCACCGATGGCGCGTTTTTTTCGCAGCTGATGATGGTCGGCGACCCGGGCTATCTCGACGGCCATGACGGCGAATGGCTGATGGTGCCCGAGCGTTTTGAAGAAGCCGCAAGCTTGCTATGGCACGAAGGCTATAAAATTCATGTGCATTGCACCGGCGATATGGGTCTGGAATTGGCGCTCGATACGCTGGAGAAATTGCAGGCCGAAAAGCCGCGCGTCAATCACCGCTTCACCATTGAGCATTTCGGCCTTTCAACACCCGAGCAAGTGCGCCGCATGGCCGACCTCGGTGCGATTGCCTCGGCCAATGTCTATTACCTGCACGAGCTGAGCGAGATTTATGCACGCGAGGCGCTGGGCGAGGAGCGCGCTTATCATATGGCGCGGCTTGGCACGTTGAAGCGGCACAATATCCCGTTTGCCGTGCATAGCGATTACACCATGGCCCCCGCCTTGCCGCTAAACTCGGCTTGGGTGGCGGCGACGCGTATGAATGAGGCCGGCAAGGTGGTGGGCCCGGGCGAAATTGTGCCGCTTTATGATGCGCTGAAAGCCATCACGGTGGATGCCGCCTTTGTGCTGGGGCTGGAGCATGAGATAGGCAGCTTGCGGGCCGGCAAGCGCGCCGATTTCACCGTGCTGGAACAAGACCCGTTTGAGGTCGGCGCAGCCGGGCTGAAGGATATTGGCATTTGGGGCACGGTATTTGGCGGTCAGCCCTATCCGATTGAAAAATGACCTCAGTACCCACCACGCCCCTGACCATTTTGGGCGGCTATCTTGGGGCCGGCAAAACCACGCTGATCAACCGCTTGCTCGCAGGACAACACGGCAAACGCCTGACCGTGCTGGTCAATGATTTCGGCGCTATCAATATTGACGCCGAGCTGATTGCCGAACATAGCGGCGACACGATTTCGCTGGCCAATGGCTGCGCCTGCTGCCAGCTGCAAGACGACGCGCTGAAGCAATTGCAAGACCTTGCCGCCATGGACACCCGGCCGGACCATATTCTGGTCGAGGCCAGCGGCGCGGGCGAACCGGCGCGGCTGGCTTATCTGGGCTATGGCATTAAGGGGCTTTCTCTGGCCGGTGTCTATGTGGCAATCGCCGCTGATACATTGACCGCCCGCGTGAAAGACAAATTCACCGGCAGGCTGGTACAGCGGCAAATCGCGCAGGCTGACTTTTGCCTGCTGACCAAAACCGATTTGACAGAAGATGACGGCGCGACGGCGCGCGCCCTATTAAAGGCCACGACCGATGCGCCGATTTCGGCGCCTGACGACGCCGTGCTGAAAGATATGCTAACACCCACGCCAACCGCCCTTCCCACCGAGGCCGAAGACAGCCCGCTCTCCGCCGATGACTTATTCGACAGTTTTGCGTTTACAAGCGAGACGCCGCTTAATATCGAGACGCTCAAAACGATATTGGCAACCACCCCGCTTATCCGCGCCAAAGGCCATACCGGCACACATCGTCTACAAGCCGTTGGCGACCGCTGCACACTGGTCGCCGCCGAGACCCGCGCACCGCAACTGGTCTTCATCGCGGCAAAAGGCGCGGTGGATTGGCAGAAGCTTGAAAAGAAATTGCGCGGCTAGCGAGCAGGAAACTCAAACACGCCGTCATCGCCGCAATTATCGAGTTTGCGTTCGAAGCTGACCATGTCTTTGGCGGCCAGCAGGCGCGATGCCAAATCGCTGCCATCGGCATTTGACAGCACTTCGAGGCTCAGCACCTCGCCATAATGTGTGGTCAAAAAACCTTTATAGAAAATATGCCAATCATGCATCGAGCCGTCGGTCGGCTCGCGCTCTTGGATGAGGCGGCCATCAAGCTTGATTTTGATCTCGCGCATCGGCCCGCAAATATAATCATCACCATAATTGAAAATAATATTGCGATAGCTGAGCTTTTGCCCAGGCACCAATTCGGGCAGGTCGCGCGGCGGCTCGATGAGAATATAGGGCGTGCCGCTGGTCTCGGCATAGCCTGAGACACGCGCGCCCTCAATTTTATACGCCGTGCCATGCGCATGCGGTACAGGCTGCCAAGCCTGGGCCGGGGCGAGCATGATCAGCAGGAAGAAAAAATGGCGCATGGGGTTATCACAGCATAGTTTTAGCTGGCCTCCAACACGGTCCGTGGCGACCCGCCTTCGGGTCTCCAAGCCAAGCCTGCTCGAAAAAAGAAAAACCACCAAAGCCCGAAGGGCCTTGGTGGGCCCGGCAGGACTTGAACCTGCGACCAATCCGTTATGAGCGGACCGCTCTAACCAGCTGAGCTACAGGCCCCCAAGATGCGCCTCGTGCTATTATGCTTCCAATTCGGGAAGAAAAACAGACGGTTCATGGGCGCGCGCTTCGGCCTCGTCCATCTGCGCATAGCAAATAATGATTACCAAATCGTTTTTCTGCGCCAGACGCGCAGCCGCACCGTTAATGCCGATGGTTTTGGACCCGCGCGGTGCCGGGATGGTGTAAGTGGTAAAGCGCGCACCGGTATTGATATTGACGACATCAACCTGCTCATTCGGCAGAATACCGACCTTGTCGAGCCAATCCTCGTCAATGGAAATCGACCCTTGATAGTTCAAATCACACTGCGTCACGCTGGCGCGGTGGATTTTCGCCTTCATCATTGTCAATTGCATGTCCGTTACCTGTTTGCCGATTTGGGAACGACCGGAAAATGGCCCTATTGCACCCTAATTGTCAAGGAAACTTCTCAGCTTACGCGAGCGGCTCGGGTGTTTCAGCTTTCTGAGCGCCTTTGCCTCAATCTGACGGATACGTTCACGCGTTACCGAGAATTGCTGGCCGACCTCTTCCAACGTGTGATCGGTGTTCATACCAATACCGAAACGCATACGCAGCACACGCTCTTCACGCGGCGTCAGCGATGCCAGCACACGGGTTGTGGTATCGCGCAAGTTTGACTGAATGGCAGCGTCGATCGGCAAGATGGCGTTTTTATCCTCGATGAAGTCGCCCAGCTGGCTGTCTTCTTCATCGCCGATCGGGGTTTCCAGCGAAATCGGCTCCTTGGCGATTTTCAGCACTTTACGCACCTTATCGAGCGGCATGGAGAGTTTCTCCGACAGCTCTTCCGGCGTCGGCTCGCGGCCGAACTCGTGCAGCATTTGTCGCGAGGTGCGCACCAGCTTGTTAATCGTCTCAATCATATGCACCGGAATACGAATGGTGCGCGCTTGGTCAGCAATCGAGCGGGTGATGGCCTGACGGATCCACCATGTCGCATAGGTCGAGAATTTATAGCCACGGCGATATTCAAACTTATCGACCGCTTTCATAAGGCCGATATTGCCCTCTTGAATAAGGTCGAGGAATTGCAGACCACGATTAGTGTATTTTTTGGCAATGGAAATCACCAGACGCAAATTCGCCTCGACCATTTCCTTTTTGGCGATACGCGCCTCGCGCTCGCCTTTTTGCACCATGCGGACAATGCGGCGATACTCAGAAATATCCAGACCGGTCTCATTGGCCAGCTCCTGAATTTCCGTGCGAATGGCTTTCACTTCATCGCGGTTTTTGGCGATGAAATCCTTCCAGCCCTTGCCGGTCAGCCGACCGACACGGCGCGCCCAATTGGTTTCATACTCATTGCCCTGATATTGCTTGAGGAAGTCCTCGCGCGTCACACCGGCTTTTTGCGCGTGACGCCAAAGCTGCGTTTCCAGCCCCACCAGACGCTTATTAATGGTGTAAAGCTGCTCAACCAAAGCCTCAATGCGATTATTATTCAGCGACAGGCCTTTGACCTCTTCGATAATCTCGCCGCTCAATTTGTTGAGGCGGTTTTTCTGCGCCGTCGACAATTCTTTATTATCGGCTTGCAATTCGACGCTTTGGTCCTGCAGGCGACGCAGTTTTTTATAGGTCGAGGCAATAATGTCGAAGCTGCCCAGCACTTGCGGCTTCAATTCCATTTCCATGGCTGACAGCGACATATTGGCTTCGGCTTCTTCATCCTCTTCGTCCGGCTCGCCCTCGGCCTCGCCCGATGGGGCACCCGATGGCGGCGGCGCGGCCCCGGCAGCAGAACGGTCGATTTTTTTGGCTTCCGGCCCGGCAAATGTGGCGTCGAGATCGATAATATCGCGCAGCAGCACTTTGCCTTCGTTTAATTCGTCGCGCCAAATAATAATCGCCTGAAAGGTCAGCGGGCTTTCGCACAGGCCCGCAATCATGGTCTCGCGGCCGGCCTCAATGCGCTTGGCAATGGCGATCTCGCCCTCGCGCGACAACAGCTCAACCGACCCCATTTCGCGCAAATACATTCGCACCGGGTCATCCGTTCGTTCGCCCGTGCCGGCGGCTTTGGCGGTTTTGGCAACAGCCGTGCCGGTCGGCGCCGCAGCGTCGTCATTGGCCGGCTTGTCGTCGCCATCCTCGCTATCGTCATTTTCATCCTGCTCGACGACAGTGATGCCCATCTCCGAGAGCATGGACATAATGTCTTCGATTTGCTCGGAGGAAAATTCTTCCGGCGGCAAAACCGCGTTCAACGCATCATAGGTTACAAAGCCGGTTTCTTTGGCGGCTTTGATCATGCGCTTCACATCGCGATTATTCATATCGATGAGCGGGCTATCGCCGGTTTCGGCTTCCTGCTCTTTTGCTTTGGCTTTTTTTGTTGCCATTTATCTCTCCGTGACCCCTCTCACGTTTAACCTTCAAGCGGCCGAGCCATCTTGCTGCTGCAAGGCCGCAATCTCATTTTTAATCGCCAAAAGGCGATTCAGCGCGTTTTGGGTCCCATCACGCGCCAATTCAATTTCAAGTTCTGCCTCAACCGCTTTTTGTTCTGCAGTCAGTGTCTGTAATTTATGGTGAATGCGGGTCACTTCAAGCCAGCCCGCCTGTACTTCTTCCAGATCACTCTCAATACGCGCAAAACTAAACCGTCGAGCTTCGGGCATGGCCATAAGCCGCTCGCAAATTCCGTGCTTCCCCTCACCTATCAAATGCCCTGTGAGCGCGCCATTGTCAAGCCCATCGGCGGTTTGTGAGGTTGCACCCAGCGCGTCAATATAGTCAATTATATCATAGCGCAGCTGGTCGAGGACAGGGGTGCGCAATTCCAACCCCTCAAACAAATCACGATTTGTGACCAAAAGCGCCGGATGCAACAACACACAAAGCACAATCAACGCCTCACGCGGCGGCCAATCCGTCGCGCCGGTCGCCAATGCGGAGCGGCGCGCTTCAGAGGTCGGTTGCATCCGAAAGCGCTGGCGTTGCGGCGCGCGCTGACCGCCATTTTGGCGATAAGGCACGCCGGTTTCACCGAGCAATTTATCGAGGCGTTTTTTCACCTCTTGGCCGTATAGCGCTTTTACATCGCGATCGCCGACCGTGTTGATGACATCACGCAGGCGTTTTTTCAGCGCGGCAGCGCGTTCCGGCGTATCCCAAGGCGCGGCTTCAATCTCGCGCTCCCAGATTAAATCGATTAAGCTCATTGCCTTACCGATCAGCGTTTGCATGGCTTCCGCGCCGCCTTCCGAGACCACATCATCCGGGTCTTTGCCGGGCGGCAGGATGGCGAAGCGCAGCGAATAGCCGGGCTTTAAAAGCGGTAGGGCGCGATCAGCGGCACGATAAGCGGCGCGCAAGCCCGCTTGGTCGCCATCCAGACACATGACCGGCTCCGGTGCCAGCCGCCAGGCCAGATTAATCTGCTCTTCGGTAATTGCCGTGCCGAGACCGGCCACCGCATTATGGATACCGGCGCGGGCCATGCCGACCACATCCATATAGCCCTCGGCAATCAGCACGCTATTTGTGTCATAGGCCGGCTGGCGGGCTTGGAAGAAATTATACAGCACATGGCTTTTGTGAAATAAGGGCGTCTCGGGCGAGTTCAGATATTTGGCCGGGGCATCGGCGCTCATGGCACGGCCACCAAAAGCGATGACGCGCCCGCGCGCATCGGCGATCGGAAAGATGATACGGTCACGAAACCGGTCATAGGGCGCTTTTGCGTCATCCGGCTTGATGGCCATTCCGGCCTCAACGATTTTATCCATGCCGATATTGCGCGCGCTCAAGGCCTCGACCAAAGCGGTGCGCGCCGCCGGTGCAAAACCGATGCGAAACCGCTCAATCAATTCTGCCGTGACGCCGCGCCGTTCGAGATAGGCGCGTGCATCGGCGGCGGCCGGGGTTTTCAATTGCGCGGCAAACCATTTGGCCGATAACTCGGTGACATCGACCAGACCGGCTTGTTGTTGCGCGCGTTGCGCCGCTTGCGGGTCGCGCTCGGGCATTTGCAGCCCCGCTTCCGAAGCCAAACGCTCAACGGCCTCAGGGAAACTCAGCCCCTCCGTCTCCATCAAAAAATCAAACACGGAGCCGTGCTTGCCGGTCGCAAAGCAATGGTAAAACTGCTTGTCATCATTGACCGTGAAAGAAGGTGTTTTTTCCGGTTTGAACGGGCTGAGGCCGACAAATTCGCGGCCACGGCGTTGCAATTTGACCTTGCGCCCCACCACATCGGAAACCGCGACACGGTTTTTGATCTCTTCAAGAAAGTTTTGTGGAAACGCCATAAGTCTATTTTACGGCTTTATCAGCCAAGGGGCTACGCCCGATTGCAGGCGCGGCGCGATTACTTGTGCATAGCGAAAAAGGCGTTTAGGAGAGCTGCTGCTTGACCAGCCCGCTGGCTTTGCCGAAATCCATCTGTCCGGCATATTTGCCTTTCAAGCTGGCCATCACCTTGCCCATATCCTTCAGGCTATCGGCACCCAAATCGGCAATGGCGGCGGCAACAGCAGCGGCGACCTCGTCTTCGGAAAGCTGCTGCGGCAAGAACTCTTCAATGACGCCAATCTCAGCGCGCTCTTGCTCGGCCAGTTCGAGACGCCCGGCCTCTTCATAAGTGGTGGCGGCCTCTTGGCGTTGCTTCACCATTTTGGCGAGGATTTCGAGGATTTGCTCATCCGTCACGCCATCGCCGCTATCGGCGCTACGAGCCGCAATATCGCGGTCCTTAATGGCGGCGGTAATAAGACGCAAAGTCGAGACACGAATTTTGTCCTGACTTTTGACCGCTTCTTTAAGCGCCTCGGTGAAACGCTCTTGCATGGACTGCCTCCTTGATGACGTCCTTCGCCCATATGTATGGCGAGCGAGCTATATATGCCAAACGCCAATCTTTGGCAATCACTCAAATTTTTGAACCAAAGGGACGCGGCAGGAATCATGTCGCTTTAGGGAGACGCGAACAAGATATTTTTTGTCCATTTTCTACAGGGGCCGGTCGGATTCGAGCAAAAGCCGTGCTATACAAAAATAAGCCATTGAATTAATTGGATATTTTTTCCCACGGGAATCACTCTATCATCTCTTGACCTGAGCCATTGCTTTATATAGGTTCCCGACAATTTGGCTCGCTGAGAAAAGGCTTCACCATGCGTGTTTCCACGATTGTTTCCGCCTCGGTCGCTTTGGCGACAGGGGCCTTTTTTTTGTGCCGTTTCGCTAAGGAAGATAATCAATGAGTGCTTGGACTCCCAACCGCAAAACCGCCCTGCTGCTCACCGCATCCGGTGAGCAATTTTTTGGCTATGGCATCGGCGCAACGGGTCACACCATCGCTGAGGTTTGTTTCAACACGGCGATGACGGGCTATCAGGAAATCCTCACAGACCCGTCTTATGCTGATCAGATCGTGACTTTCACTTTCCCGCATATCGGTAATGTCGGCACCAATAATGAGGATGTCGAGACGTCCAATGGCACCAATCCGCGCGCCGCCAGCGGCTTGATTATCCGCGAAGCCATCCCGACACCGGCCAATTATCGCAACACACAAGATTTGGATAGCTGGCTGAAAGCCAAAGGGCTGGTCGGCATGAGCGGCGTCGATACACGCGCCATCACCGCGCATATTCGCGAAAACGGCATGTTCAACGCCGTGCTGGCGCATGCACCGGACGGCCAATTCGATATTGATGGGCTGACAGCTGAACTGGCCGGGTTTGCCGGTCTGGAAGGCGCCGATTTGGCCGCTGATGTAACCGGCACAGACGCTTATGATTGGAACCAGACACGCTGGCAATGGGGTGCCGGTTTTTCCGAAAATGCCGACGGCCCGCATGTGGTGGCGCTCGATTATGGCGTGAAGAAAAACATCCTGCGCTGCTTGGCGACCGCCGGCTGCCGCGTCACGGTTTTGCCGGCCAACAGCACAGCCGATGCGGTGCTGGCGCACAAACCCGATGGCGTGTTCTTGTCCAACGGCCCGGGCGACCCGGCCGCGACCGGTGAATATGCCGTCGGCGAGATAGAAAAACTGGTGGCCAGCGGCAAACCGATTTTCGGCATTTGCCTCGGCCATCAAATGCTGGCCCGCGCGCTGGGAGCCAAGACCGTAAAAATGAAACAGGGCCATCATGGCGCCAATCATCCGGTTAAAGACCTGACCACGGGTAAGGTAGAAATCACCTCGATGAATCACGGCTTCACCGTCGATCGCGACAGCTTGCCGGACAGCTTGGAAGAGACGCATATCAGCCTGTTTGACGGCACGAATTGCGGCATTCAGCTGAAAGGCAAACCGGTCTTTTCCGTGCAGCATCACCCCGAGGCTTCGCCCGGCCCGCAAGACAGCCATTATCTCTTCGACCGCTTTGTGGCGTCAATGAACGACGCTCAGTAAGGATAAGCAGAATGCCCAAACGCACAGACATTTCCAGCATTATGATTATCGGTGCCGGCCCGATTATTATCGGTCAGGCTTGCGAGTTTGACTATTCCGGCACACAGGCGGTGAAAGCGCTGAAAGAGGAAGGCTATCGCGTCGTGCTGGTCAATTCCAATCCGGCAACAATTATGACCGACCCGGATCTGGCCGATGCGACCTATATTGAGCCGATCACGCCGGACCTTGTCGCCAAGATTATCGAAAAAGAGCGCCCCGATGCGCTGCTGCCCACCATGGGCGGGCAGACCGCGCTGAACGCCGCCATTGCGCTATCGGAAAACGGCACTCTGGAAAAATATGGTGTGCAGCTTATCGGTGCCGATTTGGAAGCCATTAACAAAGCCGAAGACCGGCTTTTATTCCGCGATGCGATGGATAAAATCGGTCTTGAAAGCCCTCGCTCAAAGGTCGCCAACACAATGGATGAAGCGCTGGAAGCGCTGGAATTTGTCGGCCTGCCGACAATTATTCGTCCGAGCTTTACCATGGGCGGCACGGGCGGCGGCATTGCCTATAATAAAGAAGAGTTCATCTCCATCGTCGAAGGCGGGCTGGACGCATCACCGGTCACTGAAGTGCTGATCGAAGAAAGCGTGCTCGGCTGGAAAGAATATGAGATGGAAGTGGTGCGCGACCGCGCCGATAATTGCATCATTATTTGTTCGATTGAAAATGTTGACCCGATGGGCGTGCATACGGGCGACAGCATAACCGTCGCCCCGGCCCTGACGCTGACCGACCGCGAATATCAGATTATGCGGAATGCCTCGATTGCCGTGCTGCGCGAAATCGGCGTCGAGACCGGCGGTTCTAATGTGCAATTTGCCGTCAATCCGGTCGATGGCCGCCTCGTCGTCATTGAAATGAACCCGCGCGTCTCGCGCTCCTCGGCTTTGGCGTCGAAAGCCACCGGCTTCCCGATTGCCAAAATCGCCGCCAAGCTGGCTGTCGGCTACACGCTGGACGAGTTGATGAACGATATTACCGGCGTCACCCCGGCCAGCTTTGAGCCGACCATTGACTATGTGGTGACAAAAATCCCACGCTTTGCATTTGAGAAATTCCCCGGCGCTGAGCCGAATTTGACAACGGCCATGAAATCGGTCGGCGAAGCCATGGCGATTGGCCGCAACTTCAAAGAGAGCCTGCAAAAAGCCCTGCGCTCTCTCGAAACCGATCTGACCGGCCTCAACGCGCCCGATAATGCACCGGATATTTCGACCGAGGAAGGCATGGCCGATATGCGCGCCGCGCTGACCACGGCGACGCCGATGCGCCTGTTAATGGCCGCCCATGCGCTGCGCCAAGGCATGAGCCATGAGGACGTCGCGGCACTGGCGCATTTCAATCCGTGGTTCCTCGAGCAATTGCAGGAGCTGGTCGATATGGAAGCCAAGCTCATCGAGCATGGCCTGCCGGATAATGACGAAGCCATGCGCGATATCAAAGCCATGGGCTTTTCAGATGCCCGACTGGCCGAATTGACCGGCGGCGATGAGGACAGCGTCCGCGCCGCCCGTCAGGCCATGGGCGTGCGCCCGAATTTCCGCCAAATCGACACTTGTGCAGCCGAATTTGCCGCCGGCACCCCCTATCTCTATTCCAGCTATGACGCGCCATCAGCCTTTGGCGGGCAGAATGAATCGATCCCGAGCGCGCGCAAAAAGGCGGTTATTTTGGGCGGCGGTCCGAACCGTATCGGCCAAGGCATTGAGTTTGACTATTGCTGCTGCCACGCCGCCTTCGCCCTAGAGGATGCTGATATTGAAAGCATTATGGTGAATTGTAATCCCGAGACCGTCTCGACCGATTACGACACCTCCGACCGGCTGTATTTCGAACCGCTGACACAGGAGGATGTGCTGGAATTGCTGCAACGCGAAATGCAGGCCGGCACGCTGGCCGGTGTGATTGTGCAATTTGGTGGCCAGACACCGCTCAAACTGTCGCAGGCGCTTGAAAAAGCCGGTATCCCGATACTCGGCACCGACCCAGACGCCATTGATTTGGCCGAAGACCGCGACCGCTTTAAAGATCTGCTGGAGCGGCTTGAGCTGCGTCAACCGGCCAATGGCATTGCCCGCTCGGCCGATGAGGCACGCGCCATTGCTGCTGAAATCGGCTTCCCGGTGGTCATTCGCCCGTCTTATGTACTGGGCGGGCGGGCCATGGAAATCGTCAATAATGACGCGCAGCTTGAGCGCTATATGCGCGAAGCCGTGATTGTCTCGGGTGACAGCCCGGTGCTGATTGACGGCTATTTGCGCGATGCGACTGAGCTGGATGTCGATGTGCTGAGCGATGGCGAAGAAGTCTTTGTCGCCGGTATTCTCGAACATATTGAAGAAGCCGGTGTGCATTCGGGCGATAGCGCCTGCTCTATGCCGCCGCACAGCCTGTCCAAAGAGATGATTGATGAGCTTGGGCGCCAAGCCATGGAAATGGCCAAAGCGCTGAATGTGGTCGGCCTGATGAATGTGCAATTTGCCGTGCAGGGCACGGATATTTTTGTCATTGAGGTCAATCCCCGCGCCAGCCGCACCGTGCCCTTTGTGGCCAAAGTGCTGTGCCAGCCAATTGCCAAAATCGCCGCGCGCCTGATGGCCGGTGCGAAATTGTCTGAGATGAATTTGACGGTACAGCCCTATGACCATATTGCAGTCAAGGAGAGCGTCTTCCCGTTTGCGCGCTTCCCCGGTGTCGACACGATTTTGGGACCGGAAATGCGCTCGACCGGTGAGGTGATGGGGCTGGATATGGATTTCGCCACTGCCTTTGCCAAAAGCCAAATGGGCGGTGGCACGCATTTGCCGAATGAGGGCACAGCCTTTATCTCCGTGCGCGAAGGCGACAAGCAACGCGCCATTGTGCCGGCCAAACGGCTGAATGAATTGGGCTTCAAGGTTATCGCCACGCGCGGCACGGCACAGTTTTTGGCCGATAATGGCGTCGATGTCGAGCCAATCAACAAGGTGATGGAAGGCCGCCCGCATATTGTTGATGCGATGAAAAACGGCGATGTGCAACTGGTGGTCAATACGACAGAGGGCGAGAAATCGCTGGCTGACAGTAAATCCATCCGCCGTACGGCGCTGGAGAATAAAATCCCCTATTACACCACTCTGGCCGGGGCCGAAGCCGCCGTGGCCGCGATTGCCGCCTTGCGCGACAACCCGCCGGGGGTCACCAGCTTGCAGGATTACGAGGCGCGTCGGCAATCGGCATAGGCCCAAACTACTTGGTTTGCCAGCCGTTTTATGGAACACTTTACGGGTTAAAGGGAGTGCCCCTTTTGAGGGCATAATGGACATGGAAAAAGTACCGATGACAGCGACCGGCTATGATGCGCTGGACGTGGAACTGAAACGTTTAAAGGGCCCTGAGCGGCAGCGCATTATCAAGGCAATTGCTGAGGCGCGCGCGCATGGCGACCTGTCGGAAAACGCTGAATACCACGCCGCAAAAGAGCAGCAGAGCCATAATGAAGGCCGCGTCATGGAATTGGAAGACATGATCAATCGCGCCGATGTCATCGACCCGACCAGCCTGTCGGGCAATAATGTAAAATTCGGCGCCACCGTGCATCTGGTCGATGAGGATACGGATGCGGAAGTGACCTATCAGATCGTCGGCGATTTCGAAGCCGATTTGGAACAGGGCAAAATATCCATCTCGTCACCGATTGCGCGCGCGTTGATCGGCAAGGAAACCGGCGATAGCGTCGAGGTCAACACGCCGGGTGGCGGTAAATCCTACGAGATTTTGGGCGTCAAATTTATCTAATATGATCGAGCGGCAAGCCGACATCGCCTTTTGAGCGGCGAATGGTCAGCGAGGTGCGAACATTGGCGACATTGGGGGCCGGTGTCAGTTTTTGGGTAAGAAACTCCTGAAAGCTCTCCAAATCCGGCGCGATGCATTTCAAGATAAAATCAATCTCGCCATTCAGCATGTGGCATTCCAGCACTTCCGGCCAGTCATTGACGCGCGCTTCAAAGGCCTGCAGGTCATTCTCAGCTTGGCTTTCCAGCCCGACCATGGCGAAAACCGTGACGCCGAGCCCCAACATATTGCCGTCAACGCGGGCGCGGTAGCCGCGAATAAAACCGGCTTCCTCTAAAGCCCGCACACGCCGCAGACAGGGCGGCGCAGAAATGCCGACCTGACCGGCGAGATCGACATTGGTAATACGCCCATCGGTTTGCAAAACCTCGAGGATTTTCAGGTCAATTTCGTCGAGGCGCGGTTTTTTCATCTTTTCGTTTTCCAAACTGTCTGTGATTGGTAATAATGATACTCGATTTTGAAATATTTTAACAGGTTTGATGTGGCGGGAAAAATAAAAATATGGGGCATAACCGGCGGACGGCGCGGCAATGATGTGCTGGTTGAAGGCGTTGCTGCCGCTTTGGCCGCGCAAGACGAAACCGATTTCCGCCTCATCCACACAAGCTTAAAGCCACCGCATAAATGGTTGGCGCCCTATCGCTGGGCCGAAGCTGCGGCCAAGGCCGACCCGCAAATCGCGGCACCTTTTGCCGATATGGTGATTGCCAGCGGTCGCCAAGCCGCGCCGCATGCGCGCTGGCTGAAGCGCGCATCGGGCGGGCGCGTATTCACCGTGTTTTTGCAAAACCCGCTGATCAACCCGAAGCATTTCGATTTTGTTTGGGCGCCGCAGCACGACAAGATTGCCGGCCCGAATGTCATGCAGACGCTACTGTCGCCGCATGCCATGACGCTTGCCGATTTACAAAGCGAGGCACGCAATTTGCAAGGTCGCCTGCTGCCGTCGCAGCCGATCGGCAAGGTGGTCGCGGTTCTGATTGGCGGGCCAAACGCCGTCTATCCGTTCAAAGAAGATGAAATGCGGCGGCTGGTGGCGGGGCTGGCGCATATTGCCGAGGCGGGCCACCAATTACTGATCACCCTATCGCGCCGCTCGCCGGAGACCTATCAGACGCTGCTGCGGCAAAAACTGCCCGGCGGCAGCTATTTTTTGTGGGATGGCTCTTCTTCGCAATTGGGGGGCGCGAACCCGTATCGCGCCATGCTGGGGCTGGCCGACCACATTATCGTCACCGGCGATAGCGTCAATATGGTCGGCGAAGCCTGCCTGCCCGGCGTGCCGGTGCATGTGTTCGCGCTACAGGGCGGATCGGCCAAATTTCGTCGTTTCCACGAGGCGATTTTGGATGCGGGCTATGTGCTGCCATTTGCACCAAGCGCCGATGGCAGCCTGGCCAAGCGGCCGTTTCACAGCTTCAATGCGACACAAGACATTGCCGCCGCCATCGCCACGGCCTATACGCACCACAAGGCGCAATTCGGTACAAGCTAAAACCTCTGAATAAGTGCGCCTGCGACCGCCTTGCCTCTTCTGTTTGGCGGAATCGTTCTTACATTAGGGGCAGGTAATGCGGAGATGAAAATGAGCGCTGACAAACACTCAAAAGTTTTGATCATCGGGTCGGGTCCGGCCGGTTATACGGCGGCTGTTTATGCGGCGCGCGCCATGCTGGAACCGGTTTTGGTGCGCGGCATTCAGCCGGGCGGCCAGCTGACCATCACCACGGATGTCGAAAACTATCCGGGCTTTGCCGAGGCCGTACAAGGCCCATGGCTGATGGAACAAATGGAAGCGCAAGCCGCCAATGTCGGCACGGATATCGTCTCCGACATCATCACTGCCGTCGATACCTCCGTGCGCCCCTTCACCGCCACAGGCGATAGCGGCGCGACCTATACAGCCGACACGCTGATTATCGCCACCGGCGCGCAAGCCAAATGGTTGGGCCTGCCGTCGGAAGACAAGTTTCAGGGCTTTGGCGTTTCGGCCTGCGCCACATGCGACGGGTTTTTCTACCGCAATAAAAAAGTGCTGGTGGTCGGCGGCGGCAATACCGCCGTTGAGGAAGCGCTGTTCCTGACCAATTTCGCCAGCCACGTGACGCTGGTGCACCGGCGCGATGCGCTACGCTGCGAGAAAATTCTCGAAAAGCGGCTGCTGGCGCATGAGAAAATCAATGTGCTGTGGGACAGCGCGATTGACGAAATTCTGGGCGATGAAAACCCGCTCGGCGTTACCGGCGCGCGCATTAAAAACACCAAGACCGGCGACACGCATGAGGTCGAGGCTGACGGCGTCTTCATCGCCATTGGCCACGCCCCGTCAACCGAGCTGTTCACCGGCCAGCTGGAAACCAAAC
>CBFHSX010000020.1:0-29376 GCA_965658615.1 Alphaproteobacteria bacterium
TCTGGTGGCCGGTGGCGCGCACCCCAGCCCGCTGCCTCACGCCCATGCCGTCACCACGACGACGCATAAAACCCTGCGCGGCCCGCGCGGTGGTCTTATCCTCTCAAATGATGAGGATCTCGGCAAAAAATTCAATTCGGCGATTTTCCCGGGCATTCAGGGCGGCCCGCTCATGCATGTCATCGCTGCCAAAGCCGTGGCTTTTGGCGAGGCGCTGGAGCCGGATTACAAGCTCTATATCCAACAAGTCGTGGCCAATGCCAAAGCGCTGGCTGATACATTGATCGGCCATGGCCTCGATATTGTTTCGGGCGGCACGGATAATCATTTGGTGCTGGTTGATTTGCGCCCCAAAGGTCTGACCGGCAATGTTGCCGAGGAAGCCATGGAGCGCGCTTTCATCACGTGCAATAAAAACGGCATCCCGTTTGACCCGGCTCCGCCCATGGTCACATCGGGTGTGCGTCTCGGCACACCGGCCGGCACGACACGCGGCTTTGGCGTTGCCGAGTTCAAGCTGGTCGGCGATTTAATCGCCCGCGTGCTCGACGCCGTGGCTGCCAATGGCGGCGAGGCTGCGCCGGAAGAAGAAGCTGCGGTGCGCGCCGAAGTGGAAGCCCTCTGCGCCCGTTTCCCGATTTACTAGGCCCGTCATATGCGTTGCCCCTACTGCATGAATGCCGATACGCAGGTCAAGGATAGCCGTCCGACTGAGGAAAACACGGTTATCCGGCGGCGACGCATTTGTGCCGATTGCGGCGGGCGCTTTACGACATTTGAGCGCATCCAATTGCGCGAGCTGATCATTATCAAAAATACCGGCCGCAAAGTGCCGTTTGACCGCGATAAGCTTATGCGGTCTGTGCAAGTCGCTCTGCGAAAACGCCCCGTTGAGCCGGAACGAATTGAGCGTATGGTCAGTGGCATCGTGCGGCGTCTCGAGAATCTTGGCGAAACCGAAATCCAGGCCAAAATGGTCGGGGAGTTGGTGATGGAAGGTCTCTATGCCCTCGACCAAGTGGCTTATGTGCGGTTCGCTTCGGTTTATCGAAACTTCCGCGAAGCCAAGGATTTTGAAGAATTCCTCGGGGAAATGTCAGGCGCGCCGGAGGGCGAGCTGTAACCCCCGAAGCGGGAGCAGCGGGTGCGGACAGACACGGATTACATGCAGCAAGCATTACGGCTCGGCCGTTACGGGCTGGGCGCAACGGCACCCAATCCGGCAGTCGGCTGCGTGTTGGTCAGCCCGACCGGGCAAGTGGTCGGCACCGGCTTTACGCAAAAAGGCGGTCGCCCGCATGCCGAAGCCATGGCACTGGCTGCCGCCGGTGACGCCGCCAAGGGCGCAATTGCTTATGTAACGCTGGAACCTTGCGCCCATGTGGGGCAGACACCGGCTTGCGCGCAAAGCCTTATCGATGCAGGGATTGCAAAGCTGCATTATGCCATTGCCGACCCCGACCCGCGGGTCAATGGCGGTGGCGCGGCCCTGTTGCGCGCCGCCGGTATCGAGGTCGCGCAAGGGTTATGCGCCGAGGAAGCAAAAGGCGACCAGCTTGGCTTTTTGCTGAAGATTATGAAAAACCGTCCCATGGTGACGTTGAAATTGGCGACCTCGGCAAATGGGTTTATGCGCACGCCTGCGGGCGAGAGCCAATGGATTACCGGCCCGCAAGCGCGGCTGATGGGACACCGCCTGCGCGCCACCCATGATGCGATTATCACCGGTAGCGGCACGCTTATCGAAGATGACCCGTCGCTGGATTGCCGCCTGCCGGGGTTGGAGGACGCCTCGCCCGTGCCGGTGGTGATGCGCCGCAGCGGCGGCTTGCCGGCAAATTGCAAGCTGGCGGCGCGCGATGATGTGATTGTGAGCGATGCCGACCCCGCAACTGTGCTGGCTGATTTGGCATCGCGCGGCATGACCCGTGTGCTGCTGGAATGCGGGCCGCGTCTGGCAGCGGCGTTTTTGGCTGCTGACCTTGTTGACGCGCTGGCCCATTTTGCCGCGCCGCACGAGCTGGCAATGGCGGGCGAAAGCGATATATCCATCATGGGGTTGGACCTGTCCCGCTTCGAACAACTGGCCGTTTATCAAGCCGGGCCCGACCGCTATACGCACTATCGCCGCATAGGAGAACGCATCTGATGTTTACCGGAATTATCACCGATATCGGCAAAATCGCCAAAGTGACCGTCAATAAGGATGGGGCAGGCGATACGCGCTTTGACGTGCTGACCGCTTACGAGCCTGACAGTATTGATATGGGCGCGTCGATTGCACATTCGGGCGTTTGCCTGACGGTGATTGAAAAAGGCACGGGTGATGACGGCCATTGGTTTGCCGTCGAAGCCTCAAAAGAGACGCTGGACGTCACCTCGGCAAAAGGCTGGCGGACCGGCACGGCGCTCAATCTGGAGCGCGCGCTGAAAATGGGCGACGAGCTGGGCGGGCATATTGTCTCCGGCCATGTCGACGGGCTGGCGACGATTAAAGCCATCACGCCGGAGGGCGACAGCATGCGCTTTACTTTTGAAACGACGAAAGAATTGATGCCGTTCATCGCGCCGAAAGGTTCGGTGACACTGGACGGTACCTCGTTGACGGTAAACGAGGTCGAAGGACTGACTTTTGGCGTTAATCTCATTCAGCACACGCAGACGGTCACGACATGGGGGCAGTCGGCAGTGGGCGATATTGTCAATCTCGAGATTGACGTATTGGCGCGCTATGTTGCGCGTCTCAAGCAGGCAGAACAGGAATTGGGAGCTTCATCATGAGCGAATTCAGCCAGTATATTTCATCACCGGAAGACATTATCGAGGATGCCCGTAACGGCAAAATGATTGTTCTGGTTGATGCAGAGGATCGTGAGAATGAAGGCGATTTGATCATCCCGGCGCAAATGGCGACACCGGAAGTGATTAATTTCATGGCGAAATTCGGTCGCGGGCTGATTTGTCTGACGCTGATGGGCGAGCGCGCCGACCAGCTGGGTCTCGAATTAATGTCGCAAAATAACCGCTCGCGCCACCAGACAGCCTTTACCGTTTCGATAGAGGCGCGCGAGGGGATTACGACCGGCATCTCGGCGCATGACCGCTCGAAAACCGTATCGGTCGCCATCGACCCGACCAAGAATATGCAGGATATTGTCTCGCCCGGGCATGTCTTCCCGCTGGTTGCCCGCGATGGCGGTGTGCTGATGCGCGCCGGCCATACCGAAGCCTCGGTCGATATTTCGCGCCTTGCCGGTCTCTATCCGGCCGGGGTGATCTGCGAGATTATGAATGATGACGGCACTATGGCGCGCCTGCCGGACCTCGTGCAATTCGCGCAATTGCACGGGTTGAAGCTCGGCACAATTGCCGACCTGATTGCGTATCGCCGCCGCAAGGATACGCTGGTCAAGCGCATCCATGAGGATGTTTTCAAACTGGCCAATGGCAGCGAAATGAAGGCGCATGTGTTTTTGAACACAGTGACCAATGAAGAGCATATCGCGCTGGTCAAGGGCGATATTAGCGGTACGGCGCCGGTGCTGACGCGCTTCCATGCGGAAAATCTGGTCGCCGATATTGCCGGTAGCGGCATGCCGCGCGCCGGTGTGTTTGAGAAAGCCTTGAATAAAATCGATGCGGAAGGCCGTGGCGTGGTGGTGATTATCCGCAATACCTCGCCGACGCCGTTCACCGATAGTATGAACCCGCAAAGCGCCGGTGACCCGATGCCGACACGGTTGTTGGATTATGGTATTGGCGCGCAAATCGTCGCTGATTTGGGCCTACATGAAATCGAATTATTGTCCGACACGCCGCGCACGGTTGTGGCGTTGGAGGGCTATGATTTGAAAATCGTCGGGCAACGCCCGATTAATGACTAGCCCGAGCAAGGATTAGGAAACCCCATGAGCAAAGTTCTGATTGTTGAAGCCCGTTTTTACGAGGATATGGCCGATGCGTTGGCCGAAGGCGCAGCCGCCGTGCTGGAAGCCGCCGGCGTCACCTATGAGCGCATCGCCGTGCCGGGCGTGCTGGAAGTTCCGGTCGCCATTCACTATGCCGCGCAAAGCGGCGAGTATGACGGCTATGTGGCGCTTGGCGTCGTCATTCGGGGCGAGACCACGCATTACGATATTGTTTGCAATGAAAGCGCCCGGGCGCTGATGGAGCTGGGCATTAGAGACGGGCTGGCCATTGGCAATGGCGTGCAAACGGTTGAAAATGAAGCGCAAGCCTGGGCGCGTTGCAAAATCTCGGAAAAAGACAAGGGCGGCGGGGCAGCAAAAGCCGCCTTGGCATTGATGGGCTTGCGCCAAGCTCGGTCTTAGGGCACAACCGCTCTATGAGTGAGAGCAAACACGACGCGCGATCGAGCGCCCGCATGCTGGCCGTGCAAGCCCTGTATCAGATGGATATTGCGCGCACGCCGCTGGAAGACATTATCCGCGAATTCAGCGAGCATCGTCTCGAAGCACAACAGGACGGCATTGAATTGCCGCCCGCCGATGCGGGGCATTTTGAATTTGTGTTGCGCGGCGTGATGGACCACCAAACGCTGATCGACCGCGCCATTGATAAATGTCTGGCCGAAAACTGGCGTCTGGCGCGGCTCGATAGCACGCTGCGCGCCATTTTGCGCTGCGGCGTTCAGGAATTGCTCAATGCCGAGGATGTGCCGACCAAAGTGGTGATTTCGCAATATGCCGATATCGCGCATTCGTTTTTTGACGGCCCTGAGGGTGGCGTCGCCAATGCGCTGCTCGACCGTGTCGGCAAGGATATCGCTGCCGGCGATATTTCGGTCATCTAACCATGACCGGCCAAGGCAAGCTGGGCGAATTTGACCTGATTGCCGAATTGCTGGCACCGCTGGCCGATAATCCGACGGCCCAAAAGCTCAAAGATGATGCGGCCGCTTTTGCGCCGCCCAAGGGCTATGATCTGGTCATGAGCACGGATGCGCTGGTGTCCGGCGTGCATTTTCCGACCGATGCCGATGCCGGCTTGGTGGCGCGGCGTTTGGTGGCCTGCAACATATCCGATTTGGCGGCGAAAGGTGCAAAACCCGTCGGCTGCCTGCTGACGCTGGGTGTCGGGCCGCATTGGGACAGCACGTTTCTGCGCGACTTTACCACCGCTTTCGGCGCGGCTTTGGCCGATATCGGGATGCAGCTTTGGGGGGGTGATACGGTCGCCGCGCCGACGCCTTTTGTGTCACTGGCCGTACATGGTCTGGTGCCGCGCGGTGAAATGCTGACGCGCCGCGGCGCGCAAGATGGCGATGATGTTTATGTAACCGGCACAATCGGCGATGGTTGGCTGGATCTCGCATCGCGCGGCCCGGCTTATGCCGCGCCTCAGCCGCCGGTGGCTTTTGGGCAGGCGCTTATCGGTCTGGCTCGCGCCGCGCTCGATATTTCTGACGGGCTGGTGGCGGATTTGGACCATTTATGCCGCGCCAGTGGCGGAGCCATTGTGCTCGAGGCCGAGGCGATTCCGCTTTCTGCCGCGGGTCGCGCCCATATGTCGAAGGGCGGGGCCTTGCAGGATTTGCTGAGTGGCGGCGATGATTTGCAGATCGCCTTTACCGCACCGCCCGCCGCGGCGGAGACGCTGATCGATACGGCGCGTGCTGCCGCGAGCTGTATCACGCGGATTGGTCGGTTTTCGGCTCCCGCCGCGCAGCAACAAGTGGTCCTGCGCGCCGAGTCGGGCGAAGAAATGCCGCTGGCGCGTCGCGGATATTCCCATTTTTAGATAATTTCCGAAATAATTAGCCAATATCTCGCTTTTATTGCGCTTTTTCTTGCGTTGCCGGATAATTTTTGGCATGTTCTGCCCACTTTATAAAAGGGGAGAGATGGGCAATCCGTGTCCGTTTTCCGTTAACAAAGAGGGTTGAAATATGAGCACTTTGATGTGGCTTATCATCGCTTCGGGTGTCCTTGCCATTATTTATGGCATTTGGGCATCGCGCAGCATTATGGCGGCTGATGCCGGCAATGAGCGGATGCAAGAAATCGCATCAGCTATTCAGGAAGGCGCTGCTGCCTATCTGAACCGTCAATACCGCACCATCGGTATTGTGGGTGTCGTTATCGCCATTCTGGTGGCTTATCTGCTTGGCACGAAAGTGTCTCTCGGCTTCATCGTCGGCGCGGCATTGTCCGGCGCTGCCGGTTATGTCGGCATGCTGGTTTCGGTGCGCGCCAATGTGCGTACCACGCAAGCCGCTTCCGAGAGCCTTGCGGCCGGTCTGTCCATGGCGTTCCGTTCGGGCGCTGTCACAGGCATGCTGGTTGCCGGTCTGGCCTTGCTGGCTGTTGCCGTTTACTTCGCCATTTTGGTCAATGGTTTCGGCCTTGCACCGGATAGCCGCGAAGTGATTGACGCGCTGGTCGCGCTTGGCTTTGGCGCTTCGCTGATTTCAATCTTTGCCCGTCTCGGCGGTGGTATCTTTACCAAAGGCGCCGATGTGGGTGGCGATTTGGTCGGTAAAGTCGAAGCCGGTATCCCTGAAGACGATCCGCGCAACCCGGCAACCATTGCTGACAATGTCGGCGATAATGTCGGTGACTGCGCCGGCATGGCCGCTGACCTTTTCGAAACCTATGCCGTGACAATCGTGGCAACCATGGTTTTGAGCTCAATCTTCTTCACCGCCGACGCCATGACGATGATGATGTACCCGCTGGCCATTGGCGGCACATGTATCGTCACATCGATCATCGGTACTTTCTTTGTCCGTCTGGGTGCCAGCAACTCAATCATGGGTGCGCTGTACAAAGGCTTCATCGCCTCCGCCGTGCTCAGCCTGATTGCGCTGTATTTCGTCACCGATGCGGTTATCGGCCTCGACACGCAGCGTGTCATTGAAGGCCAAGTATTTGACGGCATGAGCCTGTATATTTGCGGCGTTCTGGGTCTGGCCATTACCGGTCTTATCATCTGGGTTACCGAATATTATACCGGCGTCGATTATCGTCCGGTGAAATCGATTGCTGCCGCTTCTGAAACCGGCCACGGCACAAACGTCATTCAGGGTCTGGCTGTCTCTATGGAAGCCACGGCGCTGCCGGCCATTGTGATTGTTGTCGGTATTATCGCCACCTATAATCTGGCCGGTCTGTTCGGCATCGCCATTGCTGTGACCACAATGCTGGCCCTGGCCGGCATGGTTGTCGCGCTCGACGCTTTCGGTCCGGTGACCGATAATGCCGGTGGTATTGCCGAAATGGCTGAGCTGCCGGAAAGCGTGCGTAACACGACCGATGCGCTGGACGCTGTCGGTAACACCACCAAAGCCGTAACCAAGGGTTACGCCATCGGCTCTGCCGGTCTGGGTGCGCTGGTATTGTTCGCCGCTTATACGCAAGACTTGCGCTATTTCACCGCCAATGCGGACCAGTACACGTATTTTGCCGGTGTGACGCCGGACTTCTCGCTGTCCAATCCGTATGTTGTGACCGGCCTGTTTATCGGCGGCTTGCTGCCATATCTGTTCGGTGCCATGGGCATGATGGCCGTTGGCCGTGCCGGTGGGGCGATTGTTGAGGAAGTGCGTCGCCAGTTCAAAGAAAAACCGGGTATTATGAAGGGCACGGAGAAGCCGGATTACACGGCTGCCGTTGATCTGCTGACCCGTTCAGCCATTAAAGAGATGATTGTGCCGTCCATGTTGCCGGTGCTGTCGCCGATCGCGCTTTATCTGATTGTTGAGCAAATCGCTGACCGTTCGGCGGCTTTCTCGGCACTGGGTGCAATGCTGATGGGTGTTATCGTAACCGGCTTGTTTGTCGCGCTGTCGATGACAGCCGGTGGCGGTGCTTGGGATAATGCCAAGAAATATATCGAGGATGGCAATCATGGTGGTAAAGGTTCGGAAGCTCATAAAGCGGCCGTAACCGGTGACACTGTCGGTGACCCGTATAAGGATACGGCCGGCCCGGCGGTTAACCCGATGATTAAAATCACCAATATCGTTGCGCTGCTGATGTTGGCCATTCTGGCTCACTAACCGGTCTGACGATTGAAAATCAAACCCCGGGGCGGCGACGCTCCGGGGTTTTTTTTATGAGGCTTAAGCAAAATTTATGCTTAGCTTTACGATAATAAAAACAATAACAGGGGCTACCCATGAAAACGCAAATCAATGCCTATTTCGAATTTGTCGCGCGCACGCCGGTTTTGATTACCGGCTTCGTCGCATCCATGCTGTTTGTGCTGGTTATCTTTCCGCAATTGGCGGGGCAGATTGAAAGCCTCGATATGCGCATGGGGGGCTATACGCTGGCTGAGGTTTTGGCTGCCATGGAAGGCTATGGCGAGGTCGGGCGACCGCGCTATGCAACCATCAGCTTCATCCTCGATACGATTTTTCCGATTTGTTATGTCAGCTTTTATGCTGGAGCGATTTATCGTTTTGTACCGCATGAGCAGCTTCGTGTGCTGGCTTATCTGCCGCTTATCGGCGGCGCGTTTGACCTTGGCGAAAACGCACAAATCATCACCATGCTGATGCAATATCCCGATATCGGTATGACGCAGGTCGAATGGGCCAGTTGCTTTACAGTGATAAAATTCGGCTTTAGCCGTCTGTCCATGCTGCTGGCTTTTGCCGCTTTGGCCTATGCAGCCGGTGCGGCTGGTTATCAGCGTTTACGCCAAGGCGAGGGGACGGGCGAAGATTAGAATTCCGAGCCCGGCGCGGCGTCGCCAAAGCGACCCAGATTGGCGAAGATTTGCTCGAGGAAGCCAAGCTCTTGGCCTTGCGCGCGCGTGCTGCGCTGCACAATCGGGATGATAATGCCGTCTTCGAGACCGTAAACTGCATAGTCGCGCACGGCGCTTTTATCGTCGAAATAAATCGCCAGCACTTTGCGCTTCACCTCTTGCGGGGCGCGATAGCTCTCTGTGACGATTTGGCTGGAAATATAATAATAAGCACCGCCATTCAGACCCGATACGGAGGAAGGCGAGCCGAATAGCTCGCTCACCATGTCTGCACTGGTCTGGCCTTTTTGGATTTGCGGCAAAAGCTTTTCGTTAAACACATAGCCGCGATTATCGACAACCGGTGCGCAGGCCAGAATTGTGCCGGCGACGAGGCCCGAGATGATGATGTTTGCGGTGCGCCGAGGCGGACGAATGGTCGCGTCGGCCTGGTGCGTCTGAGCTTTTACTTGTTCATTATGCGGCATGATTTATAACCTTGTGCTATGAACCTTGGGTAGCCAATCGCGCGCCAACTGGCAACTAAAATCGCCAAAAACCGCCGTGAGATAGAGAAATTTCAACAGTGAGGAAGCCAATGGGCTTATTAGACATCTTCGCGAAACGCCGCAAAAAGCCGGATTTGATCCCCGCCTATAGCGCGATTACGCGCTATGCGCGCCGCGCCGACCATTATGGGGCCGGGGCCGTGCCGGACAGTTTTGACGGGCGTTTCGACATGATGGCGCTGCATGTGCATTTGGTGTTGCGTCGCCTGCGCAGCGATGGCGTGGCCCGCGATGATATCGGCCAAGAGCTGTTTGATATTTTCTTCCGCGATATGGACCAGGCCATGCGCGAGGCCGGGGTCGGCGATTTGGGCGTCGGTAAGAAAATCCGCAAAATGGCGCAAGCCTATTATGGTCGTGCGGCCGCTTATGATGAGGCCATGGGTAAAGCTGCGCCGGCCGATGTCGCCCATAAAGCCGCGTTGCTGGGCGTTTTGACCCGCAATCTTTATCCCGAAGACGAGAGCACAGCCGATGCGGCGCGGCTTGGCGCGCTGGCCGATGAGGTGCTTGTGCTTGAGCAGCGCCTGCAAAACCGATCGGTTGATGATATTCTCGCCGGACAGGTTTTTGAGGATTAGACCATGGACCCATTGGATGAGTTTGAAACGCGCTTTGGCGAAGGCGAGATGAGCCATTTAATGCGCGCCGATGAGGTGCCGCCTTCGGGCAAGAATGTGAAGCTGCGCGCCGATGCGACCACGCTGGCGGCATTGGCGCTGCGGTTTGGCGTTGAGGAAGTCGCCGATTTGGCGGCCGATATTTTGCTCACCCCGCTGGACAAAAATTGCCTGCTGGCCAGTGGCGAAATGCGCGGCCGCGTGCGCCAGCTTTGCGGTGTAACACTTGAGCCGGTATGGACCGAGGTGCGCGAAAAGATCGAAGTCGAGTTTCAACCGGCCCATATGGTGGCCCAATTTGTCGAACCGGAAGACGATATAGACGCTGAAGCGCCGGAAGCGATGCAGGACGACACGGCCGATATTGGCGAATGGGTAACACAGCTTTTCGCCATGGAAGTGCCGGCCTATCCGCGCGCGCCCGATGCCGCCTTTGAGGGGTATGGCCAAAGCGCCGACGAAATTGCGGCAGAAGACAAAAAGCCGTCGCCCTTTGCGGCGCTGGCGGCGTTGAAACAAGACACCGACAAAACTTGAATTAATTGACAAACTGTCGCATAAACCACGCTGTTTTGTCGCTATAGTGGCGTAACTCTGAGGGGCAGTTTTGAGCAAAACGACAATAGCCATTGATGCCATGGGCGGTGATTACGGCCCGGAAGTGACCGTCGCGTCGCTGGTGCGTGTGCATCAGGAACGCCCTAAGGTCGGCTTTTTGCTGTTTGGCGATGAGGCCAAAATCAGTGCCGAATTGAACAAGCAGCCGCAGCTCAAACCGGTGTGCCAAATCGTGCATTGCGATATGGCGATTGCCATGGACGCCAAGCCATCCGTGGCGCTGCGTCAGGGGCGCAAAGTCTCCAGCATGTGGCGCGCCATTGATGCGGTGAAGCAGGGTGAGGCGCAGGCTTGTGTCTCGGCCGGCAATACCGGCGCACTGATGGCGATGGCGAAAATCATCCTACGCACATTGCCGGGGATTGAACGTCCCGCCATTGGTGCGATTTGGCCGACCGTGCGCGGCGAAAGCGTGGTGCTGGATGTCGGCGCCAACACCACGGCGACGGCCTCGCAATATGCTCAATTCGCGGTTATGGGCGCTGCTTATGCGCGCACTGTCTTCGGGCTTTCAAACCCCGAGATTGGCCTGCTGAATATTGGCGTCGAAGAGGTTAAGGGCACGGATGATGTGAAAGAAGCGGCCGAGCTTCTGGCGCAATCGGATTTGAATTTCAAAGGTTTTGTCGAGGGCGACGGCATTGGTCGCGGCGATGTCGATGTGGTCGTCACGGACGGCTTTACCGGCAATATTGCGCTGAAGACGGCCGAAGGCACGGCGCGGCAAATGGGCGAATATTTGCGCCAAGCCATGGGTAGCTCGCTCATGTCGAAAATCGGTTATTTATTTGCCGCGAGCGCGTTTAAAGCGCTGCGCGCGCGCATGGACCCGAATGCCTCAAATGGCGGCATGCTGCTGGGCTTGACCGGGGTGGTGGTGAAAAGCCATGGCGGTGCCGATGTGGACGGCTTTGCAACAGCGGTTGAAGTCGGCGTCGAAACAGCCGAAGCTGATATTATAAGTACGATTGGTGGCGATATAGAGAAGATGCAGAGCTTGTTGGATGATGCATGGGCTGAAAAGATTTGAGGCCTTAAACTTAATGCTGACATTGCAATGCGTACGAGAGGAATAGAATATGTCTCGTAAAGCAAAAGTCACCGGTATTGGCGCGTATTTGCCGCAAACAATTCTGAGTAATGACGATCTGGCCGCAGAGCTGGATACCAGCGATGCGTGGATCAAAGAACGCTCCGGCATTGCGCACCGCCATAAGGCCGCCGAGGGGGAGTTGACCTCCGACCTTGCCACACAAGCCGCGCGCGCGGCACTGGCCGATGCCGGTGTCAGCACAGATGATATTGACCTGATTATCTGCGCCACCACCACGCCCGACCAAACCTTTCCGGCAACCGCCGTCTATGTGCAAGAAAAGCTTGGCATGAGCCATGGGGCGGCCTTTGATGTGCAGGCTGTGTGTTCGGGCTTTGTCTATGGGCTGAGTGTCGCCAGTGCCATGATTGAGAGCGGTCAGGCCGACCGCGTGCTGCTGATCGGCGCCGAGACCATGTCGCGCATTCTCGATTGGCAAGACCGCGCCACGGCGGTGCTGTTTGGCGACGGGGCAGGGGCGGTAGTGCTGCAGGCGTGCGAAATAGCCGATGCTTCAGAGCCGCATGTGCTCGGCTCTTATCTGCGCAGCGACGGCGCGCTGGCCGAACTGCTTTATGTCGACGGCGGTGCTTCATCATCTGACGACGTTGGCAAGCTGCGCATGCAGGGCCGCGAAGTTTATCGCCACGCTGTCGGCAAAATCGCCGATGCGATTGAAACCTTGCTTGCTACGCATGGTATGAGCATTGCCGATATGGACTGGTTTGTGCCGCATCAGGCCAATAAGCGGATTATTGACGGTGTCGCCAAGCGCATTGGTTTGCCGGCAGAAAAGACGGTGGTGACGGTGCAGCATCACGCCAATACGTCGGCAGCCTCGATTCCGCTGGCACTGCATGACTTGGTCAAAAGCGGGCGCGTGGCGCACGGCGATTTGATTATGCTGGAGGCCATGGGTGGTGGCCTGACCTGGGGCGCCAATTTGCTGCGTTGGCAATAAGTCAATTAAATCACCCGTTTACCAATTATTTTCGGTTGCGCCGCTAAAATGGCATGTGCTTAACTAAAGGTTCTTGGGAGAGAGACATATATGACTGGTAAGACCATCACGCGTGCGGATTTGAGTGAAGTCGTTTACAACACGGTTGGGCTGTCGCGTGGCGAATCTTCCCAAATCGTTGAAACCGTTCTCGATGAAATTTCCGACGCGCTGGTGCGTGGCGAGGATGTCAAACTATCCTCTTTCGGTTCGTTTCTGGTGCGCCATAAAAGCGGCCGCATCGGTCGCAATCCGAAAACCGGCGAGGAAGTGCCGATCGAGCCGCGCCGCGTTCTCAGCTTTCGTGCCAGCCATGTGCTGAAAGATAAAATTAACAAAATGTCCGGGCTGTCATAGGCCACAATATGAGCAGTGAGAAATCAGACAGCGCCTTTCGTACCATTAGCGAGGTGAGCAAAACGCTTGATTTGAAAGCCCATGTGCTGCGCTTTTGGGAGGGCAAATTCGACGCCATCCAGCCGGTGAAGCGCGCCAATGGGCGGCGTTATTACCGCCCGGAGGATGTCGAACTGATCGCCGGTATCAAGCATTTGCTGCACGCGCAGGGCATGACCATTAAGGGCGTGCAAAAACTGCTCAAGGATGAAGGTGTGGCACATATTCGCAATGCCCCGAACGCCGTGCCGGCGGCCACCCCCGACGCTACCCTGTCACTGGCCCAACGCAGCCGCTTGGAAGCCGCCCGCCAATCCCTCATGCAAGCCAAGCTGATGCTGGATGAGGATGTTTAACTTTTACCTCTAGTCCGTCATGTCACGTCGAAGCTTTAGCGCAAGCGGATAAAGCATAAGCTCGGCCATTGCGTTTTAGCTCGAAAGCTCTTAGAAGAAAATCAAGTCGGAGCGTAGCGCAGCCCGGTAGCGCACTTGTCTGGGGGACAAGGGGTCGTGGGTTCGAATCCCGCCGCTCCGACCATTAAATTGTGGAGAGTCTCATGTCGTCAATTCTGCCGATTGTCATCTTTATCGCCGCCATGTTCGTCCTGAACATCATCCAATTCGGCCGTCCTGACTGAGTATAAGGGCTAGGCAGCTTCGCTGCCCCAGCCCGCCTACTCCAAGCGAGGCGGTTTGGCGCCGTCTTATTGCGGTTCGTCCGGGCGCTGCATCCAATAAATAATGGCGGCGGCGGGGATGACCCAGGCGACGCCGGTAATCAGGTAATAGAAGAATTCGACAAGGCCGTTTTCCGGCACGCTGGTTGTCACGGCGACGGTCATGACAATCATGGCGTAAAAAACAATCAGCACCAACATGGCGACCAGGCCGATAAGTTTACGGATTCGGATCGGCAGCCACGGTTTGCGAAAAGGTTTTTGCGGTGTCTCAGTCATGCCGATTGTCTAGCACGCCGCGACTTGTGCGCCTAGCGCTTGTCGCTGCGGCATGATGCACAGCGTTGTTTGGTCGCAAGGTGCGTACGCCGTGAAATATGTATAAAGACGTCATGTCGATAAGCACATCATTTGAGCAAGCCCGCGCCGATAAGCAAATCGCTGTCTGGCTGTTTACCGTCGCCGCCTTTGTCGTCGCCATGGTCTTGGTCGGCGGGCTAACGCGGCTGACCGATAGTGGTTTGTCGATTACCGAATGGGCACCCATTCGCGGTGCCATCCCGCCGCTGACGCAAGCAGATTGGCTTAGCGAGTTCGAGAAATATAAACAAATCCCAGAATATCAATTGGTTAATGCCGGTATGAGCATGGCCGAGTTTCAGTTTATTTACTGGTGGGAGTGGGGACATCGCTTCCTTGGACGGATTGTCGGTTTTGTTTTTTTTCTGCCGTTTCTGGTGTTTCTGCTGCAAGGCAAGCTGACCGGCGGTCGGTTGCCGCCGCTGCTCGGTCTTTTTGCGCTGGGCGGGCTGCAAGGCTTTATGGGCTGGTATATGGTCAAGTCGGGACTGACCGACCGCGTTGATGTCAGCCAATATCGCCTCGCCATGCATTTGGGCCTGGCATTGATTATTTTCGCTGCCAGCCTGTGGCTGGCCTTTGGCTATTGGCGTGGGCGGCATCTGACGCTGCGAACCGGACCGCGCGCCGCCATGGCCGGGGTGATTGTCGCATTGGTCATCAGCCAATCTTTGCTCGGCGCGCTGGTCGCCGGTATTGATGCGGGCAAGACCTATACGGATTGGCCGCTTATGGATGGCGATTTCATCCCGACCGGCCTGCTGATGCAGGAGCCGCCGATCCGCAATTTCTTCGAAAACCATCTAACCGTGCAATTCGACCATCGCATGCTGGCTTACTTCCTGACCGGCCTGATTGGCTGGCATATTTACACCACGCTAAAGGGCGGGGCGAGCGCGGGGGTTAAGCGTTCGGCAATCTGGCTTGGTGGTGGTCTGGCCTTGCAAATTCTGCTCGGTATCACGGCGCTGATGCTGGCCGTGCCGATGGGGCTGGGCGCAGCGCACCAGCTTGGCGCGGTGCTGCTTTTGGGGCTTGCCCTCTGGCATTTGCATTTATTGCGCTATAACTGAGCTTTATATATACGGTAAATAATTACCAAATTCATAAACATCTGATATTGTAAGTAAAAATTAACAAATAGGCGCTTGATTAAAGGCGGGTGAGGGCGTAAAACACCGCCACTGGCCGCAATTGGCCCAATGATAGGAAATGGTTATGAAGACTTATTCTGCAAAACCGGCTGATATTGAGAAGAAATGGATTCTCATCGACGCCGAGAATATGGTTGTCGGGCGTCTGGCCGCTGTCATTGCGACGCGTCTGCGTGGCAAGCATTTGCCGACATTCACCCCGCATATGGATTGCGGCGATCACATCGTCGTTATCAATGCCGATAAGGTGAAGTTCACCGGTCGGAAGCTGAACGACAAGAAATATTACCGTCACACCGGTTATCCGGGCGGCATTAAGGAAACCACGCCGGCCAAAGTGCTGGAAGGTAATTTCCCGGAGCGCGTCGTGGAGCTGGCCGTGAAGCGTATGCTGCCGCGCGGTCCGCTGGGCCGTCAGCAATTGCGCAATCTGAAAATCTATGCCGGTGCCGAGCACCCGCATGAGGCGCAGTCGCCTGAGAAACTTGATGTAGCGGCGATGAACGCCAAGAATGTGAGGGCATAAGCATGTCTGAAACGACAGAGACAACACTCGAAAATCTCGATACGGCGATTGCAGGAACCGATGCCGGTGCTGCCATTGACGCCGCGCCGAGCACACCGGCCGAGCCGCAAATCGACGCGCAAGGCCGCGCCTATGCAACCGGCAAGCGTAAAAACGCCATTGCCCGCGTCTGGATTAAGCCGGGTAGCGGCGTCATCACCGTAAACGGTAAAGAAGAAGAACGCTTCTTCGCCCGTCCGGTGTTGCGCATGATCCTGCGCCAGCCTTTGGTTGCTGCCGAGCGCGACGGTCAGTTTGACGTGGTTGCCACGGTAAGCGGCGGTGGTTTGTCCGGTCAAGCCGGTGCGGTGCGCCACGGCCTGTCCAAGGCGCTGACCTATTACGAGCCGGGCCTGCGCCCTGTGCTGAAAAAAGGTGGCTTCCTGACCCGTGACAGCCGCGTTGTGGAACGTAAGAAATACGGTCGTGCGAAAGCCCGCCGTAGCTTCCAGTTCTCGAAACGTTAAGCCTTCAAGCTTTTTCGCGAAAGAAAAAGGGGCTTTTCGGCCCCTTTTTTGTTATTAAGAGCGTGAAACTTTCGACGAGGGATTCGATGTCTGAAGATATTAAGGGGACGCAAGTCACCATTATGGAAATTATGGATTTCCTGCCGCACCGCTACCCGTTTCTGCTGGTAGACCGCGTGGTTGAAATGGATGGCGAGAAGTCAGGTATCGGCATTAAAAATGTCACCGCCTCCGAGCCATGGTTTACCGGTCATTTTCCGGGTAATCCGGTGTTTCCGGGCGTGCTGATTATCGAGGCGATTGCGCAGGTTTCTGCCATTTTGGTGTTACAACACGCCAAGGATGAAGGCAATCCGATGGAGACCAAGCTGATTTATTTCATGACGGTCGACAAAGTGCGCTTCCGCCATCCGGTGACGCCGGGCGACCAGATGCGTATTCATGTGACGCAAATTCGACGGCGCGGCATGGCCTATAAGTTCAAAGGTGAGGTTTTTGTCGACGGTCAGCTGATGGCTGAAGGCGAAATCATGGCGGTCAATCACGATCCGGACGCATAAGGATTATTTATGAGCGGCGACAAGATCAGAGTAGGGATTATCGGCGCATCGGGTTACACTGGTGCCGATGCCGTGCGCCTGCTCGCCGGGCATCCTGAGGCCGAGATCAAGCTGCTGACCGGCAATGCCCATGCGGGTAAGGCGTTGGCCGAGATTTATCCGCAATTTGGCGGCCTTGATGCGCCCCCTTTGGTGAAAGCCGAGGATGCCGATTGGTCGACCATTGATGTGGCGATTTGCGGCCTGCCGCATTCGACCGCGCAAGACGTCATTGCGACCCTGCCCGAAAGCGTCAAAATCATTGATATGTCGGCTGATTTCCGGCTCCGCAATGCCGATAGCTATGCCGAATGGTATGGCCGCAGTCATGATAATGCGGGTCTTTTGGCCGAGGCGGTTTACGGGTTGAGTGAGCATTACACCAATGCCATTGAGCAGGCGCGTTTGGTGGCGTGTCCGGGCTGTTATCCGACCGCTGCCTTGACGGCGCTACTGCCTCTGGTGAAAGCCGGTCTGGTCAAAACCGATGATTTGATTATCGATGCCAAATCGGGTGTCACCGGCGCCGGCCGCAGTCTGAAAGAACAAAATCTGTTCTCTGAAGTGGCTGAGGGCATGAACGCCTATGGCGTCGCCTCGCACCGTCACGCGCCGGAGATTGAGCAAGAAGTGGCGCGCGCCGCCGGGCTCGATGATATGCGGGTCAATTTCACGCCGCATTTAGTGCCGATGAATCGGGGCGAATATGTCTCAGTCTATGCCAAGGCCGAAGCAGGTATAAAGGCCAAGGATATGCAGGCGGCATGGGCTGATTTTTATGCCGATAAGCCGTTTGTGCGCGTGGTCGACGGGGTGCCGGCAACGCGGCATGTGCGCGGCTCGAATTATTGCCTACTGGCGGCGTTTGACGACCGCATTGATGGGCGGGTAATTTTGTTCTCGACGCTGGATAATCTGGTCAAAGGCTCCAGCGGACAGGCAATACAGAATATGAATTTGATGTTTGGATTGGATGAGACGGCCGGACTGGGCCAACAGCCGCTTTATCCTTAAGAAGCCTTGCTGATGCCTTATTTCGGGGGCACAAAAGCCGGGTTAACAGCGTGACGGAAGAGATTATGGAACAAGAATTTCATCGCATTCAGAGATTGCCGCCTTATGTGTTTGAGCGGGTTAATAAGCTCAAAGCGGAATCGCGTGCGGCCGGTAAGGATATTATCGATTTCGGCATGGGCAATCCCGACCTGCCGACCCCGAAGCATATTGTCGATAAGTTGGTCGAGACGGTTTTGAACCCGCGCACGCATCGCTATTCGGCCAGTAAGGGTATTCCGGGCTTGCGCAAAGCGCAGGTGAAATATTATGAGCGCCGCTTTGGCGTGAAGCTCAATGCCGATACGGAAGTCATTGCAACGCTCGGCTCGAAAGAGGGCTTTGCAAATATGGCGCAGGCCATCACCAATCCGGGTGATGTCATTCTGGTGCCGAACCCGACTTATCCAATCCATGCTTTCGGCTTTATCATTTCCGGCGCGACGATCAATCATTTGCCGAACCATCCCGGTACGGATTTCTTCAAAGTGCTGGATGATGCCGTCTCAAACAGCCATCCCAAGCCTAAAGCTTTGGTGTTGAATTATCCGGGCAATCCGACGGCTGAGGTCAAGGATCTCAATTTCTACAAAGAAGTCGTCGCCTATGCCAAAAAGCACGACATTATTCTGCTGTCGGATTTGGCCTATGCCGAGATTTATTTCGATGATGACAACCCGCCGCCCTCTATTCTGCAAGTCGATGGGGCCAAGGATATTGCGGTCGAGTTCACGTCGCTGTCGAAAACCTTCTCCATGCCCGGCTGGCGCATGGGCTTTGCCGTCGGTAATGAGCGCCTTATCGGTGCGCTGACCCGCATTAAATCCTATCTCGATTACGGCGCCTTTACGCCGATTCAGGTTGCCGCCGCCGCCGCTTTGGAAAGCCCGGAAGAGATTATCCGCGATATTCGCATGGTCTATAAAGAGCGCCGCGATGTGCTGATCGATGTATTTTCGCGCTCCGGATGGGATGTGCCATCGCCGCCCGCCACCATGTTTGCTTGGGCAAAAATTCCCGAGCCGTTCACCCATTTGAACTCGCTTGATTTCTCGACACTGCTGCTGCAAGAGGCCGATATTGCCGTATCGCCGGGCATTGGCTTTGGCGATTATGGCGATGAGTATGTGCGTATTGCGCTGGTTGAAAACGAGCAGCGCATCCGCCAAGCCGGTCGTAATCTGAAACGTTTCCTCGACACGCATAAGGCCGCCGCTGGATGAGTAAGCCTGTTCGCATTGCATTAGCCGGTCTCGGCACGGTCGGAGCAAAAGTTGCCGGGCGTCTGCTGGCCGGGGCGATCCCGGGTGCAGAATTGGTTGCCGTTAGTGCGCGGGACGCATCGCGCGATCGTGGCGTTGATTTATCTGCCCAGCGTTTTGAAACCGACCCGCTCAATTTGGTTGCCGATGATGTTGATGTCGTCGTCGAGCTGATGGGCGGCGAGGGCGGTGCCGCTTTGGCGCTGGTTGAGGTTGCGCTGCAAGCGGGCAAGCCTGTCGTTACCGCCAATAAAGCCATGCTGGCCGCCAATGCTGCGCCGCTTTCTGAAGCCTCGGTCGGCAATAATGTGCCACTGGCTTTCGAAGCCGCCGTCGCCGGTGGCATTCCGGTCATCAAGGCCGTGCGCGAGGGGATGGCGGGCAATGATATTAACCGCCTTTGCGGCATTTTGAACGGCACGTGCAATTATATATTGAGCCGCATGGAAGCCGCAGGTCTGGGCTTTGATGCGGCGTTGAAGGAAGCGCAAGAGCTGGGCTTTGCCGAGGCCGATCCGTTTCTCGATGTCAGCGGCACGGATGCCGGCCAAAAGCTCGCCATATTATCGGCTTTGGCGTTTGGCGTTGCGCCCGATATGGGCAATATCGCCATTACCGGCATTGAGGATGTGACGGAGCAGGATATTTCCTTCGCGGCCGAATTTGGCGCGGTCATTCGTCTTGTTGCCATGGCCGAGCGCAGCGATGCGGGCGTGTTCCATCAAGTGCGGCCAATGCTGGTGCGCAAATCCGCTGCCTTGGCGCAAGTGCTGAACGAGTTGAATGCGCTGAATATTGAAGCCGAACCGGTCGGCGCGGTGTTCCTGCAAGGCCCCGGGGCCGGTGGCGGCGCGACCGCCTCGGCGGTGTTGGCCGATATTGGCGATATTGTGTTGGGCTTTGGCCGCCCGCTATTTGCCATGCCGGTCTCGGCTATGGTGCAAGAAGCTGTCGCCCAAGGCGGGGGCAGCGAATATTATTTGCGTCTGGCCTTGGCTGACCGGCCGGGCAGCATGGCGCGCGCCACGCAAATCCTGGCCGAAAACGGCGTATCGATTGAAGAAGTTGTGCAAAGGTCGAGTGAAGCGGGTGACAGCTTCCTGCCGGTGGTCTTTATTACTCATCAGACCGATGCGCACGCCCTGAATGAAGCTTTGGCCGCCTTGCGTGCCGAGGCAGAGATTTGCAGCGCCGTTGTGGCACTGCCCGTATTTGCTGATTAGAGTAGGAGCAAGAAAATGGCATCAAAGAAAATCAACCGTGTCCTGACACTGGAATTGGCGCGGGTTACTGAACGCGCCGCCGTCTCAGCCTCAATGCTGATTGGGCGCGGTGATGAGAAAGCGGCTGACCAGCTCGCCGTGGATGCTATGCGCCGCGAATTGAATTCGCTGGATATTGACGGCGAAGTGGTGATTGGCGAAGGCGAACGCGATGAAGCGCCAATGCTCTATATTGGCGAGAAAGTCGGTACGGGCAATGGTCCGAAAGTCGATATCGCCCTCGACCCGCTGGAAGGCACGACATTGACGGCCAAGGGCATGCAAAACGCGCTGGCCGTGGTTGCCATGGCCGAAGGCGGCAGCCTGTTGAACGCGCCGGATGTGTATATGGATAAAATCGCCATTGGCGGCGGCTATCCGGATAATCTGGTCGATCTCGATGCCGACCCGGCCTATAATGTGAAAGCGGTGGCGCAGGCCAAAGGCGTCGATGTGTCCTTGGTCAATGTGTGTATCCTCGACCGACCGCGCCATGCCGAGATGATTGCCAAAGTGCGTGAGGCCGGTGCCCGCGTGACGCTGATTACCGATGGTGATATTGCCGGTGTTATTCATTGCACTGATCCGAGCACCGGCATTGACATGTATATGGGCACGGGCGGCGCGCCTGAGGGTGTGCTGGCGGCTGCCGCACTGCGCTGCACAGGCGGACAAATGCAAGGCCGTCTGGTGACCAATGATGAGGGCCAAAAAGAGCGTGCCCGCAAAATGGGCATTGAAGACTTTGACCGCAAATATACGGTGGAAGAAATGGCCAGCGGCGATGTCGTGCTCTCGGCCACCGGTGTTACGGATGGCTCCATGCTGTCGGGCATTGTGCGCCGCGGCGATGAAATTTGGACGGATACGCTGCTCATGCGTAGCTCGACCGGTACCATGCGCTGGATCAAAGCCCGCCACACTGACCCGAGCAAATTCAATCTCGATGACTGACACATCTGACCGCGCTGCATTAGGGGTCACCCGATCGGCAGCCGGGCAGTTTTGGTCGCTGCGCGATATTGACGACATGCAAATCCTTGCTTTGTCGCAACGCCTCGGCCTGCCTGATATATTGTGCCGCATGCTGGCCGGACGCAATATTGCGCCGGATTTGGCCGACACCTATCTCAATCCGCGTCTGCGTGACTTATTGCCTGACCCGTCTTTAATGGCGGGGATGGATAAGGCGGCAGCGCGTTTGGCGCAAGCGATTGCCGACCGGGAGCCGGTCGCCGTTTTTGGCGATTACGATGTCGACGGTGCGACCAGTTCGGCGCTGCTGCTGCGCTATTGGCAGGCTTGCGGGCAAAATATGCGCGCTTATATTCCCGACCGCACCAAGGAAGGCTATGGCCCGAATGATGCGGCTTTCGAGAAATTGCATGCGGAGGGCTACAGGCTGATCATTACCGTCGATTGCGGCACCATGGCCCATGAGGTGCTGCAAAGGGCCGAGGCGCGCGGGCAGCAAGTGATTGTTGCCGACCACCACCAGACCGGCGGCGGTCTGCCCGACTGTTATGCGCTAATCAATCCGCGCCGCGCCGATGATGAAAGCGGGCTGGGGCATTTGGCGGCGGTTGGCGTGACTTTCATGCTGCTGGTCGGGCTCAATCGGGTGCTGCGCCAAAACGGTTATTTTGAGGGTCGCAACGAGCCTGATTTGACGCGCCTGTTGGATTTGGTGGCGCTCGGCACGGTTTGTGATGTTGTGCCCTTGCAGGGGCTCAATCGGGCTTTTGTGCGCCAAGGCCTTGCCGTGATGGCGCAGGGCGAGAATATTGGTGTGCAGGCGCTGGCGCGTGTGGCGCGCGCGAGCGGTGAATGGGGCACATATCAGCTTGGTTTTCAGTTGGGGCCGCGGGTCAATGCCGGCGGTCGCGTCGGGCAATCGGATTTGGGGGTGCGGCTTTTATCGACGGCAGACGCCGATGAAGCCGCCGGTCTGGCGCAACGGCTGGACGATTTCAACGCACAGCGCAAGAGCATTGAGACTGAGGTGCAAGACGCAGCGACGCGCCAAGTCGAGGCCCTTCTGCAAAAGCAAAACGCGCTGCCGCCTTATATTCTGCAAGCCGGGGATGGCTGGCATGCCGGTGTTATCGGCATTGTGGCCGGCCGCTTAAAGGATAAATATCACCGCCCGAGTTTCGTCATCGCCTTTGACGAGGACGGTATGGGCAAAGGTTCAGCGCGCTCTGTCTCATCGGTTGATATTGGGCGGCTGGTGGCCGGGGCTGTCGATAAAAAGCTCATCGAGGCAGGCGGCGGCCATGCCATGGCGGCGGGGGTAACGCTCAGCAAGGCGCAATTGGCCGGTTTTGAGGCCTATCTATCTGAAGAACTGGGCAGCATGGCGTTGGATGCGCCGCGGCACTTGCACCTCGATGCCAGTCTGACGCCGCAAGGTGCAACGCGCGAATTGTGGGAACAAATGCAATTGGCAGGCCCGTTCGGGGCCGGCAATCCCGAGCCACGCATTGTGCTGCCCGCGGTTCGAATCGTGCAGCAAAGCGTCGTCGGTGACGGCCATGTGCGTTGCGTTTTGAGCGGCGAGGGGGGCGGGCGTCTGAAAGCCATGGCCTTTGCCTCTGTGCCGGAGGAGGTACGGATGCTGATTCAAACAGCGCGCGGGCCGGTTCATATTGCCGGATTTCTGCGGGCTGATGACTGGAATGGCCGCCGCGATGTGCAGCTTATGGTGCATGATGCCGCACCGGCATAAAGCTTGATAGAAGTGCTTGAAAAGCAAAACGATTAGCGATATATCATCCATCACCAAGCCAATGGAGCGCCCTTCGTCTATCGGTTAGGACGCCAGGTTTTCAACCTGGAAAGAGGGGTTCGATTCCCCTAGGGCGTACCATGGCTTGGCATTTCACCTACAAGTTGAATTATTGCGCGACTGCCTGATACAGCGTGTCATCGCCGTCCCAATATTTGGCGATGAATGTGTCGCGGCCCGAACGGAAGCGGTAATAGGTGTATTTGTATCCGGCCTTTTTATAATAATCCTGATGGTTCGCCTCGGCGGCATAAAAGGAGCCTGCCGCAGCGACTTCGGTGGCAATCGGCCGGTCGAATTTACCGCTTTCATTCAACGCTTTAATAGCCCCTTCAGCGAGGCGCTTTTCCATCTCATTGGTATAATAAATGGCACTGGCATAATGACGTCCGCGATCGACAAAGCTGCCTGTGCCATCGGTCGGGTCGTGCATGCGCCAAAAGGCGCTCAGCAATTGCTGATAGGTCACCTTGGTGTCGTCATAAGGCACTTTCACCACTTCGCGGTGTTTTGTGCGGCCATAGGCGACATCGGCGTAAGACGGGTTTTCTTTTTCGCCGCCCATAAAGCCGGAAATAACATTGCCGACGCCATCAATTTTTTCAAAATCGGCTTCAGTGCACCAAAAGCATCCACCGGCAAAATAGGCGGTCTTTTCGGCCGCCGCAACGGGCAGGGTCAGGGCGAACAGGAAAATCAAAATCGGGGTGATGCGCAACATGGTGCCTCCTTAATGACAGCTTCCGTTATAGGCGACCATGCGCGGCAATTATGGCCTTTTTGTGCCGCCCGGTTTCGGACCCGCTTCAGCGTCTTTATCGATTTCCGGTTTTGTGTAGACCGGCACCCAGACGCGGGCGCGTTCTTTGCCGCGCAGCCAGCTATCCTTATCCATTGAGGCTTGCAATGTCGTCAACGTGTCTTTGATTTGCACCGGCGCGCCGAGATTGAGCCGCTGCGGATTGGTCAGATAAAGATGCGCCCACTTGGCCGCTTCCAGCCTGTCTTCATCCGGGCCGAGGCCGACCACATAAAGATTGACCATCAAGGCCTGCGCTTCAAAATGGCCGGCATTGGCGGCTTTGCCGATCCATTTCAGCCCATCTTGAAAATCGCGATTGTCAAAAACAGCCTTACGCTCCGGCGCGTCGCCGCCCTGACCGCTGAGACCGGCCTTGTCGAGATAGCATTCGCCGAGCGCGGTTTGCGCGTCTTCATAGCCGAAACCCTGCTTGGCAATGGGCTGCAATTTTCCGATGGCCTCAAGGCAATTACCCTCATGTTTCAGCACAAAGCCTTCCCAATAGGGGTTATAGGCAGAGCTGCGTGCGGCACGGCGTTCGCGCACCTCATCCGCGCCGCCGCGTTGCGCCGACGCCATCTCAGCCGCAAATAATGCGCATAAAAGCCCGACAATATGCGCTCGCTTTACCAATGCCCGACATTCTCCATAGAGGCCCAGGGCTCTTGTGGTTGCAGCGCGCCACCGGCTTGCAGCAATTCGATCGAGATATTATCCGGCGAGCGCACAAACGCCATGCGACCATCGCGCGGCGGGCGGTTAATGGTGATACCGGCCTCTTGCAGCTTGGCGCAAGTGGCGTAAATATCATCCACCTCATAGGCCAGATGACCGAAATTGCGACCTTCATCCAGCTCTTCCGGGTCCCAATTATGGGTCAGCTCGATCTGCGCGTCCGGCTGGCCGGGCGGGGCGAGGAATACCAGCGTGAAACGGCCTTCCTCAATATCGAAACGGCCCATTTGCTCGAGCCCCAAATGGGTGCAGAAAAACGCCAATGTGGCGTCCAAATCCCGCACGCGGATCATGGTGTGCAAATATTTCATGATGATCTCCGTGATTTGACAACATATTAGGCTAGCGCGCGGCATATGTCAGTTAGAGTTTCATCCCGCGGGCATATTAGTGGTTTTCTTTCGGTGAGACTTGCCCATAATGACGGCAATAAAGAGGCGTAAATGGTAAGCGAAGAGATTCAGTTCACATCGAAGGGCGTGACCTGCCACGGCGTGCTATGCGCCCCGGGCAAGGGGCGCAGTAATGGTGCCGGCATCGTGCTGGCGCATGGGCTCGGCGGCACGGTTGATAGTGGGCTTGTGCCCTATGCCGAGGCTTTTGCCAAAGCCGGGTTTCACGCTTTGGCTTTCGATTATCGCGGCTTCGGGCTGAGCGCGGGCAAGAAGCGGCAATATATTTCCGTGCCCGATCAAATAAAGGATTGGCGGCAAGCGATCGGTTTTCTGCGTAGCCATGAGCGTGTCGATGCCGAGCGCATCGGTCTGTGGGGGATTTCCTTTTCCGGCGGCCATGTGCTGCATTTGGCGCATCAGGATGCGCGCTTGCGGGCCGTGGTCGCGCAAGCTCCGGCGATTGATCCGGTGCTGTCAGGCAATGTCGGCACCTATCAGCGCGGTGAGGCGGGGACAGCCGCGCTGTTTCAACAAATCGGCGCGCATGCCAAAAAACGTTGGTTTTCAAAACAGGTGGAGATGATAAAGCTGGCACCGGATGCGACGCCCGGCCCGGCCATGTTGGGCTCAAAAGAAGCGGCGGTTTACCCGAAATTGGCCGGCCCAAGCTGGCGCAATGAAATACATCCGGACAGTCTGTTCTCCGGCAAGCTGGATGAGAATAATGCCGCTTTGCTGACCGATGATTTGACGACGCCCATGCTCATCCAAATGGCCGCCAATGATAAGATTGTCTCGAATGAGGCGATCGTCAATTTTGCGCGTCGCTGTGGCCCGTTGGCCAAATTGACGACTTATGAGGCGGATCATTTCACCATGTTGCGCCGCACCAAGCAGCGCAAAGCGGCCATTGACGAAGCCATAGCGCATTATAAGGCGCATCTTTTTCTATGAGTATGGTGCTGCGTCAATGGGTTGAAGATGCCGAGAATGTCGTGATTTTTACCGGCGCCGGTATGAGCACGGATAGCGGTATCCCCGATTTTCGGAGCCCCGGTGGCGTTTGGACGCGCATGGCGCCGATTAATTTTCAGGATTTTATCGCCAGTGAAGAAAACCGTATTGAGGCATGGCGGCGCAAATTCGCCATGGCCGATGAGCTGGGCACGAGTTACCCGAATGACGGTCACAAAGCCATTGCGCGGCTGGTTGCCGACGGCAAAGTGTCGGCTGTGATTACGCAAAATATCGACAATCTGCATCAGGATAGCGGCATCCCCGCCGAGCGGATTATCGAATTGCACGGCAATGGCTCCTATGCGGTCTGCCTTGATTGCGATTTGCGCCATGAGCTTGATGCTATTCGCGCCGCCTTTGAGGCGACAAAGATGCAAAATGCACCGGGGTGTCAAAATTGCGGCGGCATGGTCAAATCGGCGACGGTCTCTTTCGGCCAATCCATGCCGGAAGCCGAGATGCGCCGCGCCGAGCAAGCGACATTGGCTTGCGATTTATTCATCGCCATCGGTTCCAGCCTGCAAGTTTATCCTGCCGCCGGTTTTCCGGTACTGGCGCGCCATAATGGGGCGCGTTTGGTCATTCTCAATCGCGAGGCAACCGAGCTGGACGAAGCCGCCTCGCTGGTCATTAACGAAGAAATAACACCAACACTGCAAAACTTGACAGGTCTCGATAGTTAAAGGGAAAAACCGGTTTTTTCCTCGGGCGCGGGGCGAGCGGCATAATGGGGCGCATGGTTTGCCAGTTTTCCCTTTTCTGCCCGCCTATTTGTGCTAGCCTAAAACGGTAAAGCGTAAACCTGAAACAAAAAGAACAAGTAGAGGTTTTACAATGTCTTCTGTTGATACTGCCGATGAAACGGCAGAAGCCGTACCCGTTGACGGGACGGTGAAATGGTTTGACCCCGTTAAGGGCTATGGATTCATTATTCCCGACCAGGGCGAAGTGGATGTGCTTATTCACCATTCCACATTGCGTCGCGATGGGCATGATATTTTATATCCGATGGCGCGGGTCAAATGCACAATTGTGGAGCGCGCGCAGGGTCTGCAGGCAGACCGCGTTATCGCGGTTGATAACAGCCAAGCGCAAATGCCGATTGGCAGCCCGCGACCGACGGCCTTTTTGTCCGGCATTTCCGATGTGACGGATTTCCAGCAGGCGATCGTCAAATGGTTCAACCGGGTGCTTGGCTTTGGTTTTGTAAATGTACAGCCGGATGGCGATGAGGATATTTTCGTCCATATGGAAGTGCTGCGTAAAGCCGGTATCGATATTTTGGTGCCGGGGCAGTTTATCCATGTACGCTATGGCCGTGGCCCGAAAGGGCTGATGGCCACCGAGGTGCGCCGCATTGATAGCGGTGTCGCGGTGCAAAGTGGCGAAATGTACCTGCAAGAGGACGCCGCTGCGGCGCCCGATCCGGTGCCCGATCAGGACAGGCCCCGCGACTGATACGCGCTTTCATCTTGCCAGCCCGCGCCCGCTGTGGCACTCAAGCGGCTATGCAAGATGACAACCAAATTAATATTGAAGGGCTCGCCCCCCCGGCACCATTTAAGCTGAGCTCGCGGCGCGGTCCTTTTACCACGCATAATGGCCCTTGGTTTCATTGGGCCGATGATGACACGTTTCGCCAAGGCGTGCGGCTTCTCGATCGCCATTGCAATAGCCGCAAAATCGTCCATGGCGGGTTTTTATCCTCCTTTGCCGATGGTTTGGCCGCCACGGCGGTGTTTCGCGAGGCCAAGCGATCTGCGGTGACAATTAAGCTGAACACGGAATTTCTGCGCAGCGCCCATGTCGGGGAATGGTTGCAGGGCACGGCGCGTGTCACGCGGGCGACACACAAAACCGCTTTCGTCGATGCCTATGCTTGGGTCGGCGAGGGCAAAGACGCGCCCATGGACGATCTGGTGTTCCGCTCCAGCGCTCTTTTCCGCCTGATGGAACCACGTTAGGCGTTTTGCTTGATAAATAGCGGCATTTGATTTAAGCAAGTGCCAGTCGGGGCTTGGCGCAGTCTGGTAGCGCACCTGGTTTGGGACCAGGGGGTCGCAAGTTCGAATCTTGCAGCCCCGACCATTCTTCATCCTATGGAAAAACCTGCCGCTCTGACATAAACTCCGGTGCAATGCATTGGGCATTGGGATTCGGACCGGAAACGTGAAACTTAACGGCAAAAAAATAAAATGTGTTATCTGGGATTTGGATGACACGATTTGGGACGGCACATTGGCCGAGGGCGATGCCATCACCCCGCGCGAGTGGTTGCTCGAGACCGTTAAGCAGCTCGATGCAGTTGGTGTCATCAATTCCATTTGCTCGAAAAACGAATTTGACAAAGCTAAAGAGCAATTGGAAGCGTTGGGCCTATGGGATTATTTCGTTTTTCCGGTAATTGATTTCGTGCCGAAAGGGCAGAATGTCAAAGGCATTATCGAGAGGCTTCAATTGCGCGACGAGAATTGCCTGTTTGTCGACGACAATGAAGGCAATTTGGCCGAAACGGCCTTTTACTGCCCGACCATTAATACCGTCAATCCGTATGATGAAGGCTTTCGCAGCTATATGGAAAAACTGGTCGCTGAGACGCAAGGTGTCTCGCGGCTTGAGCAATATAAAATCCTCGAGACCAAACATGAGCAAGCGCAGTCCTTCGTGGATAATGACAGCTTTTTAAAAGACAGCGCCATCACCGTATCCGTGATCCGCAACCCTGAAGATCTGACGTTTAAAGACCGTATTATTGATTTGGCCAATCGCACCAACCAACTGAATTTTACCAAATCGCGTTTTGCGGATGCTGCAGCTTTCGAAGCGGAATTCGAGTCGATCGACAGTATGAGCAATCATCACGGCGTCGTGTTCGCCTGCGATAAATATGGCGATTACGGTCTTGTCGGGTTTTACGCCTTTGACGAGAGCCGGCGCGACGCGCGCGCGCTCACGCATTTCTTCTTTTCGTGCCGCATTATGAATATGGGCGTCGAAATGGCAGTGGCCCGCTATTTGGCCGAAAACTTCCGTGTGCAAATTGATGACTTGGGTTTTGACGGCACTGTCAGCGACAGCTCTTTTGTGACGATCATTGAAGGTGCTGATGCGCGCACCAAGGATTATATCACCCATAAAATGGAAGCGCCTGAGATTGCCAAATCGACCATTATCGCGGGCTGCACATCGGGCGTTATTTCGCATTATCTGCCGGATAATATGACGCC
>CBFHSX010000021.1:0-28877 GCA_965658615.1 Alphaproteobacteria bacterium
TGCAAACGCTGCATGCGCACATGAACCAGGGTAAACCGATTTTCGGCATGCATCAGGGGTCGGTCGGTTTCATGATGAACCGCTATAGCGAAGATGATCTGCGCGAAAGACTGGCCGCCGCGCGCCTCACCTTATTGCGGCCGCTGAAAATGACCGCCAAAACGGCTGACGGACAAACCCATGAAGCGCTCGCCATTAACGAAGTCTCATTGCTGCGCATGACGGCACAGGCGGCGAAGTTGAAGATTACCATTGATGAACGCGAGCGCATGGATGAGCTGGTCTGCGACGGCGCGCTTTTGGCTACGCCGGCCGGCTCGACCGCCTATAATCTGTCGGCCCATGGCCCCATTCTGCCGATTGACGCCAAGCTGCTGGCCCTCACCCCAATCTCGGCTTTTCGCCCGAGGCGCTGGCGCGGGGCACTGCTGCCGGAAACCGCCAAGGTCAAATTCACCGCTTTGGAGGCCGAGAAGCGGCCGCTCAGCGCCGTGGCCGATCATACGGAAATCCGCAATGTAGTTGAAGTCAGCATCCACCAGTCCAAAGCTGATGAATTGCTGATCCTGTTTGATGGCGATCACAGTCTCGACGAACGTATTCTCGCCGAGCAGTTCAGCTTTTAGCTTTACGCGCCCGTGCCGTGCGTCACATCTTCTTTCGGGTCACCATAACCGGCATTGGGCTGGATACGCAGAAATGTCTTGTCGCCTTCCTGCTCCATAAACGGCGTCACCGTCACCACATCGCCGCATTGTGCCAGCGCATCATCGACATTCTCGCGCTGCGCAAATTTCTCAATATTCATGCGGGTCGGAAAAATTACCGTGCGCTTACCCGCATCGGCATCGGCCAAAGCCTGCTTGGCGGTAATCCACACACTGTCAACGCTCTCGCCGCCATCATGCAGGGCGATATGGTCTTGCGGCGCGCGGGCCATATAAAAATACGTATCAAAACGCCGCTTCATCATTTCCGGCGTAATCCAATGGGCGAAGAACCCCAGCGCATCGACGGCGAAGTCGAGCTTTTCGGCTTCGGCAAACTCCAGCATTGTCGCCGCGCCCTTATTGAAGCGGTCGCGCCAGGTCTCCAATTCTTGCAGGCGCGCTGCCGAAACAAATTCGCTGCTGCCCTTTTCGCGCGCCAACAGAATGCCGCATTCTTCAAAGCTCTCACGAATGGAGGCGACACGAAGCCCTAATTCCTTGTCATCAAACCCGTCTGCTTGCGTGCAGTGGGCGCGCAGGCCCGGCTCGAAATCTTCTTTATCGGCCTTGCCGCCCGGAAACACCAAAGCGCCGGAAGCGAAATCAATCTCATGATGGCGCACCACCATAAACACTTCGGGGCCTTGCGGCGTGTCGCGCAACATCATGACTGTGGCGGCCGGGATCAGGTCTGAATCACTCATATACATCTCCTCAATTTGGCTAGAGCTTATCGCGCAATCCGAGAAAGGCAAGCATGGCCGCGCCGACAATAAAGACCATCGACATCACCGCCAATTGCCCGAAGCTGACATTTGCATCAAGCAATACACCGAACAAAATAGGCGAAGCAGCGGTCGCGGCGACCATGATCGGCGTCGTCATAGCGCGAATGGCGCCGAGATTTTTCGTACCGAACAGTTCCGGCCACAGCCCGCCACTGACCGGCCCGGCCATGCCGAGATGCACGCCAAGCAGACCCATATAGACAAACGGTGTCACCGCGCCGAACAGATTATCCGGCAGCACAATCAGCCATAGGCCGAGCAGCAAAGGGAGCGCCATAAGCGGTAATATACGCCGCGCCGTAAACCGATCGACCAGCGGACCGGTGGTCAGTGAGGCAGCGATCTTCATCACCGCATAAAGGCTGAACGCACCGGCCAACACGGCCAGGTCCCAACCGCGCGCATCGGCCAATTGCACTTGATGGAAAAACATGCCGGTCAGCAAAAACGGTGACGACATATAAAGCGGGAGCACCATATAAAACCTTTTATCGCGCAGCACATCCGCTCGACCGGCTTGCGGCGCATCCGATGCGTCGGCCGTCTCGTGACTATGCGGCGGCGCAGCGTGGCTCAACGAAAGCTGCACAGGCAGGGCAATAAAGACCAAGGCCAGCGCATAGAAAAACCAGCCCTGCTGCCAGCCAATCGCGGCAATCAAGCCGACCGCTACAATCGGCAAAAAACCCTCAAAGCCGGCATAGCCGAGTTGAATAAGCGATACGGCCTGCCCGCGATTGGCATCATAGGCGCGACCAATGGCCGTCATGCCGGTATGGCTCGACAGCGCCTGCCCGAAATGGCGCAGTAAAAATAACGCCAGTGCCAAAACGCCAATATGCGTCGCCAGCCCCATCACCACGCAACCAAGCGCCAGACCGAGCAGCACAAAAGCCGTGAAACGCGGCAGCGGCCAGTCGTCGATCAGCCGCCCGCTATACAGCATGACAAATGCACTGAGCAGCGTCATGGCCGAATAAAGCGCGCCGAAACCGGCATTGGACAGGCCGAAATCGGCGCGAATTTCGGCGCTATAAAGCGCGATAAAAAAGGTCTGCCCGTAATTCGACAAACCCATCATCAAAAAGCCGAAAAGCAGAAACCGATATTCGCGGCGCAAAAAGGAAAGATAATTCATCCCGCCTAGATAGACGGGGGATGCCGGCGCGGCAAGTGCTTATAAAGCGTGCGTTCTACAAAACGGCGTTGCCGGGTCAAGCGCAAGACGGGGCGCTTCGATTTCTTCGCCGCAATTTATGCAATAGCCATATTCGCCTTCATCGACCCGCTTCAGTGCAGCGTCGATAAGCTGTACCTCGCGCTGGCGGCGGCGCTGCGTCTCCTCCGCCATGGCTTGCTGCTGCATCGCATCCATGCGCGACAGGCGGCCCTGTTGTGTCTGGTCGAGCGCGACAGGCGCACGGTCCGCCTCGGTTTTTGACAAAAGTGCCGTCAATTCATCGCGCTTCGCCAGCAGCAGCCGCTTAATCTCATCTTCGGTCATTGCATTTTTTCTCCTGCTGATTAGGCTAGCGCCAAAAGGGAGAGATGACCATGCTCGAGGGTATTAAAGTAATTGAAATGGCGACCTATATTGCCGCGCCATCGGCCGGCGGTATTTTGGCCGATTGGGGCGCAAGCGTCATTAAAGTAGAACCCTTGGCCGGCTGTCCGATGCGCAATTTCTATGCCAGCGCCATGACCGATGACTATCCGGACAACCCGCTTTCGGCCCTCGACAATCGCGGCAAACGCGCCGTCGCCGTCAACACCGGCACACAAGAAGGTCGCGCCATTGTTCGAAAACTGATCGAAGAAGCCGATGTGTTCTTGACCAATGTGCGCCCCAAACAATTGGCTGAACAAGGCCTTGATTACGACACGCTAAAGACGGTGAACCCGAAGCTGGTTTATGCCAGCATCACCGGTTTCGGCCTTGAGGGCGAGGAGGCCGATAAACCGGGTTTCGACACGGCCGCTTTTAACGCCAAATCGGGCTTTGGTTGGATTATGACGCCGAAAGGCGCCGCCCCCGCCCCCTTGCGCACCGCCGCCGGTGACCATGTGACCGGCATTGCCACGACCAGCGGCATTCTGGCCGCGCTTATAAAAGCCCAGCGCACAGGCGAAGGCGATTTGGTCGAAAGCTCGCTGGTACGCGCCGCCGCCTATTCGGTCGGCTCGGATTACAGCACTTGGCTGCGCTATGGCCGCGTTGCACGCTCGCGCCCGCGCGAAAGCGCTATTGTGGCGATCAATAATTATTACATAACGCAAGACGGCCATTGGCTTTTCTTGAACGGCCGCCCGGGCGAACCGGATTGGCCGGATATTGCCCGCGCGCTTGGCCTTGAGGCCTTAATCGAGGATCAGCGCTTCGGCAGTCTGCGCGACCGCCGCCGCCATGGCGAAGCGTTGATCGCGCTGATGGATGAGGCCTTTCAATCAAAAACACTGGCTGAATGGACGCCGATTCTGGATGGCGCCGGGCTTATATGGTCGGCTGTGCAAAGCTTTGAGCAAGCCTATGAAGACCCGCAAATGCACGCGGCGGGCGTGTTTGTCGATATGCCGAAAGCCGACGGCACGAGCTATAAAAACATCGCCTCACCCATTCGTTTCCGCAATGAGAGCACCGACCCGAAAGGCCCGCTGCCGGAGATTGGCGAGCACACAATCGATATTTTGCGCGAGCATGGCTTTGACGAGGAAACCTGCGCCGCCTATCTCGAGAACAATATTATCAGCCAGTTTGGCGATTAGCCGCTAAGCGCGTCGGGGGTCGGTGTGGGCTGTTTACGGTCGAGCCAGCGATAGCGTATCAACATCAGAGCAAAAGGCACAAGCGTGCCCAGCACAACGCCATCAGCAAGCCCCATAGCGCCGCGCCCGAGCGGGAAAATAAGCACATAGGTCAGCGGTATCATCACCACGCCGTAAGAGAATAAATGCATGAAGGTCGGCACCCATGTATCACCGCGCGCGCGCAGCGACATGGAGACCAGCGATTGGCCGGTGTCAAACACAATACCGATGGCGACCAACCCGATCAGCGTGCCGGCCAATTGGATAACGGCCGGGTCGGTGCTGAAAAACGAGGCCACCAGATCGGCAGAGAAAAACATCACCAGCACAAATACCGACATAATCAAACTTTGCAGCACCAGACCGAGCCATGCCCAGCGCGTCACCATGCGCATATCACCGGCCCCAAATGCATTGCCGACACTGACCGAAGTGGCCACGCCAAAGCCCAACCCCATCATGAAGAACAGCGCAAACACATTAATCATAATGACATGCGATGCCGCCGCCGTGATGCTGATCCAACCGGCAAACAGCACCAGCACATTAAAGGCGGTGTTTTCAATGCCCATGGAAATACCCGATGCATAACCGATGCGGCGCAGGTCGCGCCCCGCCGCCCAATTTATCTTCGGCAGGCGCAGGCCGTATTTATCATGGTCGAGAAAGAACCAGACATAGGACAAAATGGCGACAACCTGCGCGCAACGCACGATAAAGGTTGCCCAAATCGAACCCTCAGCTCCCAATTCCGGCATGCCGTAAAGCCCGTAAACCATAATGTAATTGGCGAAAATATTGATGATATTGGCGGCAATCATAATCACCATGCCGGGGCGCGGATTGCGAATACCCTCAAGGAAAAAACCGGTGGTCATGTGGATCGCCGCCAAGGGCAGACTCAGCCCCGCAATGATGGAAATGCGGCCGCCGGCAGCTGCCAGCTCCGGCGTCTGCCCGGCCAGCAGCAAAAATTGCTCGCCAAAAAAGCAAAACACCATGCCGATAAGACCGATGGCAAATCCCCAAGGCAGGGCGTTCCACCATACTTGGCCTGTTTGGGCATAGTCTTTCGCGCCGAATTTATTCGACACCAAAACCGGCGTGCCCATCAGTAGGCCGATCATGATGAGGATATAAATATTGCTCGGCACCATGCCAATGCCGAGATAAGCCAAATGCTCCGAGGCATAGCGCCCGACCATCACCGTATCGGTAACGCCGAGTGTCAAAATACCGACCCGCGAAATCACCACCGGCCACGCCAGATTGAGCAGGGTCTTAATATCGGGCCAATAGCTGCGCAACATATCTAATTCCGCGCCAGACCGGTTTGCACAATATCCTCATAGACCGGACGCGCGCGCTCCTTCGGCGCTTCATCGGCTGTCCCCATATAAATAAACGCAGCGATCTCATCGCCCTCCCCGCCGCCAAGCGCCGCCTTGACCGCAGGTGCATAAGCCGCAGGGCCGGTCAGCCATTGCGCGGCAAAGCCTTGCGATTGCGCCGCCAGCAGCAGGTTCATGCAGGCTGCACCGGCTGACAATATCTGCTCGCTGCGGGGCACTTTCGGGTGCTCTTTCGGCGTCGCCAGCACAGCGACCACGACGGGCGCGCGCGTGAATTGCGCCGTCACTGATCCATCCTCATCGCCCAGCGCATCAGCCGCAATTTGACCCAAAGCGGCGCGGTCATCGCCGGCAAGAACAATGAATTTCCAAGGCGCGATTTTGCCATGGTCAGGCACGCGCATGGCGACGTTCAGCATGCTGCGCAAAGCCGCGTCGGACGGGCCCGGCGCAATCATATTACGCGCCAGCACGGAACGGCGTTTTGTCAAAAAAGCGAGCATATCTGCCTGCGCCATGTTAGGCTCCTTATGGTTATTGCGTCTGGCTTATCCCTGCCACTGGCTATTGTCAATTAGAGCGAATTAAGAAAAGACGAATGCGACGCTTGGCCCACTGCCTTTATTTGCCCCTTGCTTGTGCCGCCATGAGCCTTGGTGACCCGACGGCATTACATGCCGGTGCCTGGCTGCCGCCGCAGGGCCAGACCAAGGTGATTTACAATCTAAGCTCGGAGACCGCGCCCGACCGGCCGCTTGTGCGTGGCCGGGTGCGCGATCCGCGGCCGGCTGAGACGGTTTTCGACGGGCTGTTGCTCGAATATGGCTTGAGCGACACGCTGGCTGTGCAAGCCGCAGCGATGCAAGGGCGGCGCGAACGCGGCGCACTCAGTAATAAAGAGCGACTGATAAAATTCGGATTTATTATGAGTGTACCGCAATTGCATACCGGACTGCTGCCGCCTTTTCTGTTTCAGGGGATTACCAAATTGTTTCCCGACACACCCATCCACCGCGACAAGCGTGTGAGCTTCGGCGTTGCGGCTTTAACCGGCCAAACGCGATTTAATAATCGGCGCGAGGCGCGCGACGGCCATGACACTGAGTTGGCGCTGGCCGATAAAATCAGTTTCGGCAGAGTCTCCGTGTTGCAAAACATCGAGACCACGCGCACGAAAATGGAGAATATTAACCGAGAGCAAAGCCTGTATCGGTTCGAGCTGGGCTGGAATAACCGTTTCAGCCTCGGCACGGAAACCTATTTTTTCAATGACCGCAATAGCGCCTTTGCCGCGCTAACCCATATCAGGACGCTGGGGTGGCATCTGCCGCAGCGCAATATGCGGATGAAACTGAGCCATGGCGATAAGCGCCAGACCGGATTTGTGAAATCCGATGTCACCGCTTTAGAGATTGAGTTTCGGTTCTAGCCGCGCAAATCGGGCGCAGTGGCTTCCGCCGCCAAAGCCGTGGCGGCTTCATCCAAAGCGACGACGCTTTGCTCTTTCGAACCAAGGCGACGCATCGATACTGTGCCTTCCTCCGCCTCGCGCATGCCGACGGCCAAAATGACCGGCACTTTGGCGACCGAATGCTCGCGCACTTTATAATTGATTTTCTCATTGCGCGTATCGGCTTTGGCGCGCAGGCCCGCGGCTTGCAGCGCGGTGACCACTTGATGCGCATAATCATCGGCATCGGTGGTAATCGGGCAGACCACAACCTGCTCGGGCGCCAGCCAAAGGGGCATTTTGCCGGCATAGCTTTCGATCATCATACCGAGGAAACGCTCCATCGAGCCCAGCACGGCGCGGTGCAGCATGACCGGCCGATGTTTATTACCGTCCTCGCCAATGTAAGACGCATCGAGGCGCTCGGGCAGCACAAAATCAAGCTGCAACGTGCCGCATTGCCAGGTGCGACCAATCGCGTCGCGCAGGTGATATTCGATTTTCGGGCCATAAAACGCGCCCTCGCCCGGCAATTCTTCCCAGTCAAGACCGACTTCGGTCAGCGCATCGCGTAGGCCTTGTTCGGCGCGATCCCAGACATCATCTTCACCGGCACGCATATCCGGGCGCAAAGCCAGCTTGACCATCACATCGGTAAAGCCGAGATCTTCATAAACTTGCGTCACCAATCCGCAAAAATCCACTGCCTCAGAAATAATCTGGTCTTCGCGGCAGAAAATATGCGCGTCATCCTGCGTCATTTGCCGCACCCGCATCAGCCCGTGCAGCGCGCCATGCGGTTCATTGCGGTGGCAGCAGCCAAATTCGGCCATGCGAATGGGCAAATCGCGATAGGATTTAATGCCCTGTTTGAAAATCTGCACATGCGCCGGACAATTCATCGGCTTGATGGCCATTAAATCGGCATCGCCGGAAATCACCGCATCGCCGGCCTCGGTTGAGGGCACTTCATCGGGCACGACAAACATGTTTTCGCGGAACTTATCCCAATGGCCCGATTGCTCCCAAAAGCGCTTATCGAGCAATTGCGGCGTCTTCACTTCTTCATAGGCATTGGCGTTCAGGCGGCGGCGAATATACTGCTCCATCTCCTGCCAAATCGTGTAGCCCTTGGCGTGCCAAAACACACTGCCCTGCGCTTCCTCCTGAAAGTGAAACAAATCCATCTCGCGGCCGATTTTACGGTGGTCGCGCTTTTCGGCTTCCTCGACCATATGCAGATAGGCTTTCAGGTCTTTTTCATTGCCCCAGCACGTGCCGTAAATACGTTGCAGCATTTCATTTTTGCTGTCGCCACGCCAATAGGCACCGGCCAATTTGGTCAGCTTAAAGGCTTTGCCCAATTTACCTGTAGATGGCAAATGCGGGCCACGGCACAAATCTTTCCACGCGCCCTGCCGATAAATCGTCACATCTTGTTCGGCCGGAATCGAGGCGATAATCTCGGCCTTATAGTCTTCGCCAATCTCTTTGAAATGCGCCACCGCTTCGTCGCGCGCCCACACCTCGCGGGTGATAGCCTCATTGCGATCGACAATGTCCTTCATGCGCTTTTCAATCGCTTCCAAATCATCGAGGCTGAACGGGGTCTCACGGGCAAAGTCATAATAAAAGCCGTTTTCGATTACCGGGCCGATGGTCACTTGTGTGCCGGGAAATAATTCCTGCACCGCCTCGGCCAACACATGCGCGCAATCATGGCGCAGCAGCTCGACACCATCTGCATCCGCCGCCGTGATAACAGCCACTTCGGCATCGGCCTCGACTTGGCGCGCCAAATCAATCACCTCGCCATTGACCTTCCATGCCAAGGCTTTTTTGGCCAGCGATTTGGAAATCGATTCCGCAAAGGCAAGCCCGTCAATCGGGCCGTCAAACTCACGTGTCGCGCCATCCGGCAGAGTTAGCACTATCATTTTTTATCTGCTTTCATATCGGCAGGTTTCACTCTCCAAGGTGCATACCAAGCTGCGCGGGAAATCTCAACAGGCACGGGGTCAAAACCATGTCCGGCCCCCAGTTTTTCAAACGGGTGGCATTGCGCCAAACGCTTTGCCGTCAGCCAGCCGCCACTCCAAACACCGTGTTGGCGCACCGCATCCAGCGCATATTCCGAGCATGTCGGCTGAAACCGACAGCGCGGCCCCAGCAGCGGCGAGATGAAAAGCCGATAAATATGCACCGGCAGCAGGACGATGAAAGTAAGGACAACACGCATCATGATGCCTATAGTAAGACCAGGTTCAAAAAAAGAAAGGTTAAGAAAATGAACTTGATGAACTGGCTGAATGGCCGCGTGGCGCGCATGGGCTGGATGGATATCGCTCTGTTGAAAATATGCGTCGCCGCATTCACCCTGATGATAGCCAAATTATGGCCGCTTATTCTGACGCCGCATTGGGCGATTTTCGCCTTTATTTTCCTGCTCGCCTATGCGCCTTTAAAGCAAGTGCAAATCGGCAAGCTGACCGAAAGCTTGGCCACCCGGCAAACGAGGCCGGAACAGACACGCCCGCCGCAAAAAAACCCCGCGACACGCGCCGCCGGTTTTTCGGTTTGGATGCAAGCGCGTGTTGACAATCTCAATGCGCTGGATGTCGGCCTGTTAAAGGTCTCGGTGATGATCATCACCCTGCTTGTGGCGAAATATTGGCCCCCCTTGCTGACGCCGGATTGGAAAATATTCGGCGGCATTTTTCTGATTACCTATGTGCCCCTAATGGTTAAGCTGTTTTTGAGGAAAAATGGACACGCTGGAATATGAATTTGAGGCCGATGTGTGGCTCTGGTCGGGCAAGAAAACCGACTGGTGGTTCATCAGCCTGCCGAAAGAGATGAGCGACCACGCGCAATATTTCACCGCCCATGTGCAACGCGGCTTCAAATCGCTGAAAGTAAACGCAAAAATCGGCGGCAGCGAATGGCAAACCTCGATGTTTCCCTCAAAAGAACGCCAAGCCTATTTACTGCCGATAAAAAAAGCCGTGCGCGACGCCGAGGGCGTCGAGGTCGGCAAAACACAAAAAGTAAAGGTGACGGTGTTGGGGCTTTAAACCCCCAATTGCCGCAAACAATCCTCTACCGCATCGAAAGTCAGTAAGGTTGAGGCGTGGCGGTTTTTGAAGTCGCGCACCGGTTCCAGCACTTCCAAGTCAGACCAGCGGCCTGTTGGCGGCGGGCCGTTTTGTTTCAGCATGGCGCGCATTTGCGCGCCGATTTGGCGCAGCTCATCCGGCGTGGTGCCGATGATTTCGCGCGCCATGACCGAGCTTGAGGCTTGACCCAGCGCGCAAGCCTCGAGTTGATGCGCGAAGGCGGCGATTGTGCCGTCCGCCGCCAGTGATAATTCGACATGCACTTTTGAACCACACAGGCGCGATACGGCATCGGCTGACGCGTGCGGCTTATCAAGCGCGCCAATATGCGGGATATCGGCCGCCAGCTTCAAGATGCGCTGATTGTAAAGCTCGTTCATCATACAGCTAAGATAGGATGCGGCGGGCGCTTAGGCCAGCTTCCAAATTGTCCCATCCGCCGTGTCCTCAATAGCCACGCCCATGGCGGTGAGTTTGTCGCGCGCCGCATCGGCTGCTGCGTAATCCTTATTGGCGCGGGCCGTGGCGCGCTCACCAATCAAGGCCTCAATGGCGGCTTCGTCAATCTCGGCCCCCGCCAGCTTGGCGGCAAACCAGTCTTGCGGCGCTTGCTGCAACAGGCCGAGCAGTTTGCCGGCCGCCAATAGCGCGCCCTTGCCCTCCGGCGTCGTTGCCTGCTTACCCAGCGCGAATAGTTCCGCCAGCGCTTTCGGCGTGTTCAAATCATCGCACAGCGCCTGCATAAAACCGGCAGGCACGGCGACGTCAGCCGCTTCAATATCGTCCGCCTCTTGCAGCGCGCCGTAAAGCCGGTCGAGGTTTTTCACCGATTGGGCCAGCAAATCATCGGAAAAATCCAAGCGTTGACGGTAATGACCTTGCAACAAAGCCAGCCGAATGGCCTCGCCCGGCGCATCCTCCAGCAATTCATCCATGGTTTTGATATTGCCCAAAGATTTCGACATTTTTTCGCCGGAAATATTCAGCATGCCATTATGCACCCAGAAATGGGCCAAAGGCGCGCCATGCGCGCAACGGCTTTGCGCCGCCTCATTTTCATGATGCGGAAATTGCAAATCCGCCCCGCCGCCATGAATATCAATGGTCGTGCCAAGGTGTTTTTCAATCATCGCCGAGCATTCAATATGCCAGCCCGGACGGCCGCGCCCCCAAACACTGTCCCAACCTGGCTGGTCATCGCTTGATGGTTTCCAAAGCACAAAATCACCGGCGTCTTTTTTATACGGCGCCACTTCGACCCGCGCCCCGGCAATCATATCATCGCGCGACCGGCCCGACAGCGCGCCATAATCACCATCCTTGGTGACATCAAACAGCACATGGCCTTCCGCCGCATAGGCATGGCCTTTTTCTATCAAGCGCGCAATCATCGCCTGCATTTCGCCAATATGCTTGGTTGCAAAAGGCTCAATATCCGGCGGCAGCACGCCCAGCACATCCATATCAGCCAGATATTTGGCGTGATAGCGCTCGGTGATGAGTGAAATATCAACGCCTTCATCGGCTGCTTTGGCGTTAATTTTATCATCGACATCGGTGATATTACGCGCGTAAACGACCTGCGGATAAAGCGCCCGCAGCACATGCACCATCACATCAAACACAACAGCCGGGCGAAAATTGCCGATATGGCACGCGCCATAAACCGTCGGCCCACAAACATAGACGCTGACGCGGTTCGGGTCTTGCGGGGCAAAAGCCTGCTTTTCGCGCACCAGATTATTGTGCAGATAAAGTGTTTCGCTCATGCGCGCACCATAAGGTTGTGCGCCGCCAGCGGCAAGATTATTTGAAAAATACCCCAGATTTATTGAACATATTGTCATCCGCCCTATTTAGAAATACGTATAGAGAATGGCTGCGAAACGCTTGGACGTTCCGTCGCACGGGTTTTGGTTTACGCACTTGCAAATACTGGGTATGAAGCAGCTGCGTTTTTGCAAAGATGCAAAAGCCTGTGCGTTTTTAAGGAGACGGCGCTCGCTTCGTATCATGGCATAAGGTCATGACTGCTGGGGCCATAACTGAATAGGCACACAGCATGCCTGACGAATACCGGGACGTATTTCCCGTAGGGTGAGGCAAAAATGGATGCAAGAGTTGACGGCAGTAACACGCCGGTAATTAGAGAACGGGACGTAAAAGTGGAAAAACCTTCACGCGAAGAAGCTGAAGCCGCCGTCCGCACGCTGATTGCGTGGGCCGGCGACAATCCGGATCGCGAGGGCTTGATCGACACGCCCAAGCGTGTGGTAGGCGCCTATACGGAATTTTTTGCTGGTTATGAAGAAAACCCGGAAGATGTTCTGGGCCGCACTTTCGAGGATGTCGAAGGCTATGACGATATGGTCATGCTGCGTGACATCGCGCTGGAAAGCCATTGCGAGCACCATATGGTCGCAATCCTCGGCAAAGTGCATATTGCTTATATGCCGGTCAATAAGGTTGTCGGCATCTCCAAGCTGGCCCGCGTCATCGAGATTTTTGCCAAGCGTCTGCAAACGCAAGAAACCATGACGGCGCAAGTTGTCGACTGCATCCAGCGTGTGCTGGAGCCGGCCGGTATTGCCATTCTGGTCGACGCCAAGCACCAATGCATGACGACACGCGGCATTAAAAAACCGGATGTCGCAACCATCACCACGCAATTTACCGGTGTGTTTGCAGAAGATCCGAAAATGGAAGCACGCTTCCTTGCCATGATTAGCCGCTAGGTCTATAAGACCCTCAACTGAACCGAGGGAAAAGACATGTCCGGACCATTTGCGCAACGCGAGACCGTAGAACAGGTTGAAGAAGGCCATGTGCTGGCGCCGAAATTCGACGCCAATGGCCTGATTCCTGTTGTCACCACGGATTTCACCAGCGGTGAATTGCTGATGCACGGCTATATGAATGAAGAAGCGCTGAAGCTGACCATTCAAAGCGGCGAAGCGCATTACTTCTCGCGCTCACGCGAAGCCATTTGGCATAAGGGCGCGACCAGCGGTCTGGTGCAGGAAATCGCCGAAATGCGCATTGACGACGACCAGGATTGCGTCTGGCTGCGCGTCAATGTCGGCGGCAATGGTGCCAGCTGCCATGTCGGCTATCGCTCGTGCTTTTATCGCTCACTACCGACCGGCGAACTGCCGGATACGCCGGTTGCGCTGGCCTATGAGGAAGACGAAAAAGTCTTTGACCCGCTCGACGTCTATGGCGACGCGCCCAATCCGACAAAGCTTTGATAAGATTGCCTCACGCCGCGCGGCGGCTCGCTTGAGGAAGGCCACCGGACTTTCGCTACCCAAAGTGGGCGCTTTCACCCGGTCGCGATATATTGTTTAAGCGCTTGCGCTTCCATCTCGGTTTGATGGATGCGGTAATTCACCAAATCGCCGATCGACACAATACCGCATAGCGCACCGCCGGTCATGACCGGCAGATGTCGGAAGCGGCGTTCGGTCATAATCCCCATTGCCTCATCGACACTTGTTTCGGGCACAATGCTTTGCGGTCGCTCGGTCATGTGTTCGGCGACCGGCTCGTCGAGCACGGGGGCGCCATGGCGCGCCAAAGCCCGCATCACATCGCGTTCGGTGAAAATCCCCTGACACCCGTCATCCGTGCCGGCCACAACCAGCGCGCCGATTTGCCGTTTATCCATTGTGCGCAACGCGTCATTAATGGATTGAGTGGCATCAATAGCGATGACGTCAGCGCCCTTATTGTTCAAAATCAATTGAATGGTCATAACTGCCTCTCTTTCTGCCCTTATTGTGTGGCAGAATGACGCAGCATGCAAGCCTCAGCTTATAAGCCGATCTAAACCGCTAGCGGCTCAGTGGTTTTTCCACGCGCCATAATCGCGCGATCCGGGGCCGCCCGAGGCCGATAGAGGCGGTTTTTCCATAAAGCCGATAAGAATAAGACCGGTGAAAAACCCGACCAAATGCGCGATCCAAGCAATATTGACCGGCGCGCCGTCCGGACTGGCCAGCCCATAGGGCCCAAGCAGGCCAAAGGCCAGATTAATGACCAACCAAATAATGATGAACATCACAACCGGACGGCGTTTCGGCACCTCGCGCAGCGGCAAGAGCCGCCTATCGGCGATTTGGGCATTCGGGTCGAGCCATTTTACATCGGAAAACGCAAAGCGCGAGGCCGCGCCCATCAGCCCGGCTACCGCACCGGAGGCACCGATAATCGGCACTAAATAGTTTTCGTAAGGGGCGGCATAAATCTGTCCCAAACCGGCCAACATGGCGCAGGCCATGAACAGAAAAACAAATTTGCGCGGGCCAAGACGCCGCGCAACCGGCGCACCAAAGGCCAGCAACCACACGCCGTTTAGGATGAAATGCGACCAGCTTGCATGCAGCAGTGAATAGCTGAACAGATTTATCAGTCCCTGCACCCATGAACCGGGCAGACCGCCCAGCCCCTCGGCAAAAAGCCGCGCCGGGAAAAGCCCCAGCGCCACAATCAACTCATTGCGTTGGGCATAACCGCCAAACGCCATCAGCAATTGCAGTACCAGCAGCACGCCGAGCAGCACCAAGACAATGGCAGGAACGCGCAGCGCCGGTTGCTTATCGGCCATGGCTAGCTGACCTGTTGCGCCGGCAGGAACGCCTTGCCGCGAATATGGTCGGAGATTTTCTCAGCCATCATAATGGTCGGCGCATTGGTATTGCCGCCAATCAGCGTCGGCATGAGCGAAGCATCGACGACGCGCAGGCTTTCCATGCCGCGCACACGGCCATGCTCATCGGTCACGGCCATATCATCATTACCCATTTTGCAGGTGCCGACCGGGTGATACAGCGTCTCGCCCGTGGCGCGAATCCACGCATCCAACTCGTCATCATTATCGATATTGACGTCCGGCCCCGGACATCATTATCGATATTGACGTCCGGCCCCGGCTTCATTTGCGCGCCGCGATAGGGGTCAAAAGCTTTTTGCATGAAAATATCGCGCGTCTTGCGGAAGCCATTGCGCGTATCAACCATATCCTGTTCGGCCGAGAGATAATTCGGGTGCAGCGCCGGCGCGTCATCCGGCTCGGCGGTTTTCAGCGTGACATAGCCCCGACTCTCCGGACGGCAGCCATAAACAATCGACGAAAAGCCGTGGCTGGTGGGAATATCGGCGCGGCCATGTACATCCGGCACGGCGACCGACACATAGTGGATTTGCATATCCGGCACGGCTTTGGTCTCGTGCGATTTGAAAAATGCGCCCGCTGCCGTCGGCGGGAAGGACGCATCGCCCTTGCCGAACAATAAATATTGAATACCGGCTAATTGCGTGCGCCACCATACGGCAGAACGGTGCAGCGTCACCGGCTGCGTGCATTCAAACTGGCTGACAACGCCCAAATGGTCTTGCAAATTTTGCCCGACACCGTTCAGCTCATGCACCATTTCAATGCCATGCGGCTTAATCTCGCTGCTCGGGCCGACACCGCTACGCAGCAGGATTTGCGGCGAATTGAGCGCGCCGGCCGAAAGGATAACCTCGCGATCGGCATAGACAATATGCTCTTGTCCCTTTTGCAGCAGCTTAACGCCGACGGCTTTTTTGCCCTCGAAGATAATCGTATCGACGGTCACATCAGTTTCGGTATGCAGGTTTTTGCGGCCCAGCACAGGATGCAGATAACCGGCCGCCGCGCTGCAGCGCTTCGAGCCTTTAATCGTGTGCTCATAGCGCGACACGCCCTCTTGGCTTTTGCCGTTAAAATCCTTGGTGAACGGGATGCCCGCCTGCTGACCGGCCTCGACAAACACGTCGAGCAATTCGTCATTTTCGCGATTGCTTTTCTGCACCGATAGCGGCCCGCCTTGGCCATGAAATTCTGCGTCACCGTCGCCATGAAAATCCTCGGCGCGGCGGAAATAAGGCAGCACGCTTTCATATGACCAGCCCTGATTGCCGAGCTGGCTCCAATGGTCGTAATCCCAAGCATGGCCGCGAATATAGACCATAGCGTTGATCGATGAAGAGCCGCCCCAGCCGCGCCCACGCGGCCAATACATTTGCCGGTCTTGCATATTCGGCTCGGCCTCGGTTTCAAAACCGTAATTTTGGTCATTGCGCTCCGGCACGATTTGCGAATAGCCGGCCGGCATATGGATGAAAAGATTTTTGTCCTTGCCGCCCGCTTCCAAGAGCAGCACCGTGCTTTTCTCGTCCTCGCTCAACCGATTGGCCAGCACACAGCCGGCGCTACCGGCACCGACAACAATATAATCAACACGTTCAATCATGGTTTATCCTATTACTTTCAAATCGCGCTTATAGCGTTGCCAGTTCTCGACATAATGCGCGGCCGAGGCGATCATAATCTGCTCATTCGTCTCATCCAATGTGCGCACAACCTTGCCCGGCATCCCCAGAACCATCGAATTATCGGGGATTTCTTTCCCCTCGCCAACCAGCGCATGCGCGCCAATCAGACAGTTTTTGCCGATCTTGGCGCCGTTCAAAACCGTCGCGCCAATGCCGATCAGCGAATTATCACCGACCGTGCAGCCATGCAGCATGGCCTGATGGCCAATGGTGACATTCGTGCCCAGCGTCAGCGGAAAGCCCATATCCGTGTGCATCACCGCGCCATCTTGCACATTGGAGTTCACCCCAATCGTGATGGCTTCATTATCGCCACGCAAAACCGCGCCGAACCAGACGCTGGCATTTTCCAGCAGCACAATATGGCCCATAACTTGCGCATCCGGCGCGACCCAATAATTGCCGCTTTCCGGTAATGTCGGCATGTTATCGCCCAACGCATAAACAGTCATGTAACCCCCGATTATTTGCTTATCGAATATAGGGCGGCATGGTAAACCTTCATCTCGTGCTGTCGAGAGGAAAACATGATTAAACGCGTTTTGTCGCGCGCCATTCCGGAAGATGAATGGCCGATCTGGATTATTCCCTTCACCATGCTGCTGGCGTTTTTGCTGTGCAGCGGGTTGGCTTATTGGTTTTATTTTGGCCCGAATGTGCGCGATATTGCCGGGCTTTCTTACGCACCAACCGATGATGCGGCGCGGGTGCGCGTCGATGTTGACGGCACACTGTTTGCCGTGCCGGCGCATTACACGCGCAACCGTCAAACGCGCCGCAACACAACACTGCAGCATGCTGAATTTCACGCCCTTTTGCCCGACATGACCCCATGGCGCGAAGACAATGCCGAGGCTTTTTTGCGGACCGGTCCGGATTCGGATTTATTGATTATCTCTATTCGCTCGGCCGAGCGCATTTTCGCCGCCGATCAGGTTTTTGAGATGATTTACAAGCCCTATATTGCCGGCGGCGGTTCGGTGCGCGATGACGGCTTGCAGGGCTATAGTTTCAAAACCGATGCACCCTACGCGACCAAAGAGATTTTCCGCGCCCTCAGCAAAGGCACAAGCGAGGCGCGCGCCGCCGCACCGCTGTTTATTTGCGACCGCATTGAAAGCCCGTCGCCAAGCTGCGAAAGCCGCTTCGACCTCGGCAATAAGGCGCAAGCCAGCTATCGCTTCAAGCGCACGCATCTGAGCGATTGGGAGACGATTGACCGTCAGGTGAAAGACAAGATTCGCAATTTCCGCGCCGCCGCGCGCTCGCGTTTTAACTGATTTGGGCGTTATCTATACAACCGGCCCTAAACAGTCGGCAAATCAAATTCGAGAATGGCCATATTGAAGTCGTAAGAGACCTCGCCCTCATCCTCATCGCGGAATAATGTGCCGATAAACTCATCCTCGAGATAGACCTCGACCATGTCATCCTTGGCGCCGCGCTTCAATGTCACCATATCGTTTTGAAATTTCAGACGCATATAGGTCTGCACGCGGATGATTTCGTCATTATTCATGGGGAGGTCTCCGACTCATTAAATATCACCTCTAAGCTATTGGGCGGTGTAGCCGCCGTCAATGACCAGTTCCGAGCCGGTCATCCATTCGGCTTCATCCGAGGCCAAAAACACCACGCCACCGGCAATGTCGCGCGGCACGCCCAAGCGCCCTGCCGGCGTCGCCAGCGTCAATTGTTCAATCGCTTCATTTTCGCCCGGCATGGCGCCCATTTCGACGGCGCGTTTAATGCCGTCGCGCACAATATCCGTGCCGACGAAACCGGGATGAATGGAATTGACGCGGATTTTATAGCCGAGCGCCCCCATTTCGACGGCCATGGCTTTGGTCAGCAGGCGCACCCCGCCCTTAGCCGCATGGTAAGGCGCTTGCGCATTTGAGCCGACAATACCGAAAATCGATGACACATTGATAATGCTGCCGCCTTTTTCTTTCATCAGGCGCACCGCATATTTGCAGCCCAAGAAAACCCCGTCCAGATCAATCGCCGTCACATGACGCCATTGTTCCAATGTAATGTCCTCGAGCGGTGTCGCGTCATGCGCGATGCCGGCATTATTGACCATCACATCAATGCCGCCAAACGCTTCGACGGCGCGCGCCGTGGCAGCCTGCCATTGCGCCTCATCGGTTACGTCATGCAGCATAAATTGCATATTCTCATGCGCGTCGGCCAGCGCGATACCCTCGGCTTCCAGCACATCGGTGATGAACACATTGGCACCCTCAGCGTGCATGGCGCGTGCCATTTCGGCGCCAAGGCCTTTGGCGGCCCCCGAAACAAAAGCCGTCTTCCCGCTCAGTCGCCCCATATTCTCCCCCTCTTATAAAACCCTAAATTGCGTCGCCATCCTGACCGAAGCTGTGGTCCATCTGCCGCGACGGTTCGGGCGAGGATACTTTACCGACTATTTTGGCCGGCACGCCGACCGCCGTGGTATAAGCCGGAATATCGGTCAAAACGACTGAGCCACCGCCGATTTTGGCGCAATCGCCAACACGAATATTGCCCAACACCTTGGCCCCGACCGAGATCAACACACCATTGCCGATCTTCGGATGCCGGTCGCCATCCTCCTTGCCGCTTCCGCCCAAGGTGACGCCATGCAGCATGGAAACATCATCGCCGACCACGGCCGTTTCGCCGATCACCACGCCGGTGGCATGGTCGATAAAAATACCCTTACCGATTTGCGCCGCCGGATGAATATCGGTTTGGAAAACTTCCGAGGCCCGGTTTTGCAGATAAAGTGCCATGCCGCGCCGCTCATTGGTAATCATCCAATGCGCCGCCCGATAAGTCTGCAGCGCCAAAAAACCCTTATAATATAGCACCGGATCGAGATGCGTGCGGCAGGCCGGGTCGCGGTCAAGATTGGCGACAATATCGGCGCGCACCGTGGCGCTGAATTGCAGATTGCCCTCATAGGCCTCTTCAATCACCTCGTTCAGCGTGCGCGCACCGATCTCAGAATTGGCGAGTTTTTCAGCCAAATGCGAGGCAATGGCTTGCTCCAAACGCTCGAAATTCAAAACCGTGGCATGCAAAAAACCCGACAGCGCCGGCTCTCGCTCGGCCAAATCGGCGGCTTCGTGTCTGATGGTCGACCAGACCGGGTCAACACGGCTCATATTTTCCGCGGGCTTGCTCATATTCTGCTTCCACTTCGCTGTTTCGGCTTTCGCCAAATCTGTCGACACGTTACCATTAGCCAAGATTCACTGGCAAGCGGCCTTTCACATAAAGATTTTATATGCCCTTCGTTAAAACAGCGCGATTGACCCATTATGTCGAGCAGGCCGGCAGCGGCCCATCGCTTTTGGTGTTGAACGGCTCGGGCGCTGATTTGCGGCAAAAGCCGAATATTATGGACAGTCCGCTCAGCGCCGCGTTTCACCTGACCTGCCATGACCAGCGCGGCCTCGGCCAGACCGAAAAGCCCGAAACGCCCTACACAATGGCCGATTATGCCGATGACGCCGTCGCGCTGATGGACGCGCTGGCGCTCGACAAGCCCATGGTGCTGGGCATTAGCTTCGGCGGCATGGTCGGGCAGGAGCTGGCCATACGCCACCCTGACCGCGTATCGCGTCTGGCTTTGTGGTGCACCTCATCAGGCGGCGATGGCGGTGCGTCTTACCCGCTGCACACGCTGTCGCATTTGGACGATGAGGCGCATTTGCACGCCATGATAAAGCTGAATGATGCGCGCCTTGATGATAAGTTCATCGCCGATAATCCCGATTTTGTTGCCATGGCGCGCGCGCGACGTGACCTGTCTGCCTATCAAGACGAACCGCTTTGGGCTGAGGGGCGCTCTGCACAATTGGCGGCGCGCGCGCGCCATGATTGCTGGTCGCGTCTTGCGCATATCACCTGCCCGACATTTTTGGGTGGCGGCACATATGACAATATTGCCACCCCCGACAATATGCGCGCCCTGAATGACCGCATCGCCCATAGCACACTGACATTTTACGAGGGCGGGCATTTATTCATGCTGCAAGACCCCAAAGCCTTCCGAGATGTGCAGGCATTTTTTGAAAAGGAAACCGCATGAGTGATCTGCTGCCCGCCAATTGCACCGGCATAGACAGCGGCGCGTCGCGCCTTGTCGCCGGTATCGAACAAACCGATAAAGGCACCATCGGCCATGTGCGTTTCAACCTGCCGGAAAAACACAATGTGATCGATCTTGAGGGCTGGCAGGCAATCGCGCCGCTTGTGGCGCGCTTTGCCGCCGAAGAAAATATCCGCCTCATTGTGCTGCGCGGCTTGGGCGGCCGAGCGTTTGTGGCCGGGGCTGACATTTCGCAATTTGACGAGGTGCTGACCGGCCCGGATGGGACGGATTTTGATCGCGCCACCATCGGCGCTTTTGATGCGATTGCCGCGTGTCCGGTGCCGACACTGGCAGCGATTGAGGGCTATTGCATTGGCGGCGGTTTGGGCATTGCAGCGGCCTGTGACATCCGCCTGACGCGCGATGATGGCCGCTTCGGCGTACCGGCCGGCAAGCTAGGCCTCGCCTATCCCGCCAATGCGACGCAGCAATTGGCCCGCGCCATCGGCCCGGCGCAGACCAAGCGTATCCTGTTTACCGCCGCACCAATCGACGCTGCCACCGCCTATCATATTGGCTTGGTGCAGGCCGTCAGCACGGCCGACGGCTTCGACGCCATGCTGGCCGAATGGGTCGGCCAAATATCGGCCAATGCGCCAATGAGCCTGCAGACCTCGAAATTTATCCTCGACAATCCCGACGCCGCCCCGGCGGACATAAAAAAACGCCTTGCGGACTGCTTGGCCAGTGCCGATTATACTGAGGGCCGCACGGCGTTTATGCAAAAGCGCCAGCCGGTTTTTAAAGGCAAGTAGGAGAGAAGATTATGGATTTTTCGGATCAAGTCGCCATTGTCACCGGCTCATCGGCCGGTATTGGGGAAGCCGCAGCGATTGGCATAGCCGAGGGCGGCGGCAAACTTGTCATTAATTATTCGAAAAATGCCGAGGCGGCCGCGGCCGTCGTCGCTGCATGCAGAGCCGCAGGCGGTGACGCCATTGCCGTCAAGGCCGATGTCTCAAATGACGCCAGTGGCAAGACGCTGGTCGAAGCGGCGCTCGACCAATGGGGCCGGCTGGATATTCTGGTCAATAATGCCGGCACGACGAAATTCATGGATCACGATAATCTCGAAGGCCTTGATGCAGCTGATTTTGAGCAAATTTACGCGCTCAATTTGATTGGCCCCTATCAAATGATCAAACATGCGCGCCCGCATCTGGCCAAGTCTGACGCGCCGAGCATTGTCAATATTTCCTCCGTCGCCGGTGTGCGCGGCATTGGCTCGTCCTTGGCTTATGTGGCTTCGAAAGGCGCGCTGAACTCAATGACGCTGGCGCTGGCGCGGTCTCTGGGGCCCGACAATATCCGCGTCAATGCCGTCTGCCCCGGCTTTGTCGGCACGGATTGGTTCCGCAATGCGTTTGGCGATGAGGTGTTTGAAATGATTGCTGAGGGCCAACGCAAAGGTACGCCCATGGGCCGGGCCGGTAGCCCGCAAGATACGAAAGGGCCGATCCTGTTCTTCGCCAATCGGATGAGCGCCCATGTGACCGGCCAGCTTATGGTCGTCGATGCCGGCATGCTATTGGGCATGCCGTTCAAAATTGGATAGAAAAATGAGCACAGAACTGAAAAAACAAGTCTGCAATGTGATCGATGGGATGGCCGATGAGTTGGTCGCTGCCAGTCACGCCATTCACGCCAATCCGGAAGTCGCCTTTGAAGAAACATTTGCGCATGGGCTTTTGACCGAGAAGGTCGAAGCGCATGGGCTGGCGGTAGAACGCCATGCTTGCGGTCTCGATACGGCCTTTATCTCATCTTTCGGGGAAGGCGACACGGAAGTCGGCATCCTGTCCGAATATGACGCGCTGCCCAGCATTGGCCATGCCTGTGGGCATAATATTATTGCCACAACCGGCCTTGGTGCCGCTTTGGCGCTGTCGAAACTGAACGGCAAGTTACCGGGTAAAGTCCGCTATCTCGGCACACCGGCCGAGGAAAGCGGCAATGGTAAAGAATTAATGGCGCGGCAAGGCGCGTTTGACCGGCTTGATGCGGCGATGATGGTGCATCCGGCCGGCGTCGATCTGATCACCATGCCAAGCCTTGCAGTCAATGAGGTGCGCGTCACTTATACAGGCAAGGCAGCGCATGCCTCTGCCATGCCGTTTGCCGGTGTCAATGCGCTGGACGGGCTGGTGACGGCTTATCAATCCATCGCCCAATTGCGCCAGCACATTAAGCAAAGCGAGCGGATCCACGGCATTTTCAATGAGGCCGGTCTGGCCCCGAATATTGTGCCCGACCGCGCCGTCGGCACGTTTTACGTCCGCGCCGCCAATGGTCTGGAATTGGCCGAGCTGAAAGCGCGGGTAAAAAACTGCTTCGAGGCCGGGGCGCTGGCCGCCGGTTGCGAGGTGCAAATCGATTGGGCGCTGGGCGATTATTTGGAAATCAAGGATAGCTGGCCGATCGCCGATCGCTATAAGCAAAACGCCGAGAGCCTTGGCCGCGATTTCTTCCCGCTGGAAAAAATGCCGGGCAGCGGTGCAGGCTCCACCGATATGGGCAATGTCAGCCACCGCGTGCCCTCCATTCACCCGATGATTGCCTGCGCGCCGCCCAGCGTGGTGATACACAATCCTGAATTTGCCAAATGGGCCGGCTCGGAAAAAGGCGATAAGGCGGTGATTGACGGTGCCAAAGCGCTGGCCATGACCGCGATCGACGTGCTGAGCGATAAGGCGCTGATGCAGCAAGCCCGCAAGGAATTTGACCAGACGGCCGAATTTTCCGCCAACGCGCTTGTCGCCGCTTGGCATGGTGAAGGCGGCCATGGCGACGGTGATGCGGGCTTGGGCGGCTGCGGCTGTTGCTAGCGCTTGCGCTGAGGGGCGACAGCGTCTATAGACAATCCGTCTTAACCAATGGGGATGTCTCATGGCCAGTGCCGCGAAAACGAAAATCAGCAATGATGAAGGCGCCAGCGAATTATTTATCGGCGTGAAGCAGTTTGAGTGCATCGGCGCCGAACCACCCTATGACCACCCGCATGTCTATCTCGATATGGGCGGCGAAGACGAGATTATCTGCCCCTATTGCTCGACCCGATACCGCTATAAGCCCGACGCTTAGCCGGCGTTTTTTCTTGTCGCAATTGGCAAACTCCCGCACATTGGCGGCGGGAGAATAAAAATGTCGCGCATCCTTGCAGCCCTATCGATTTTTTTGCTGGCGCTGGTGGTTATTTTGCTGCTGGGCTCCAGCTTTTTGATTTCGTCGGACCTGCTGCGTAGCGATTTAGTCGAAAAATACCGCAGCGCGGATTCATTTTTCTACCGCCTGCCCTCCGGGGCAATGGCCCATATTCGCGATGAAGGCAATCGCAACGGGCCGCCGGTCTTTTTGATTCACGGCTCCAATGCCTCGCTGCACACATGGGAACCTTGGGTTCAAGAGCTTGGCGATAGCTACCGTCTCATCAGCTTTGACCTGCCGGGCCATGGGCTGACCGGCGTGACACCCGATGATGATTATAGCGTTGACGCCATGGTGCGCTTCACCAAGGAAATCGCCGATTTGTTCGGCCTCGACAAGGTCACGCTGGCCGGCAATAGCATGGGCGGGGCGGTGGCGCTGAAATTCGCGCTCGATTATCCGCAGCATACGCAAGCTTTGGTGTTGGTCTCCTCCGGCGGCATGGCGCGCGATGAGACCGCTGACGATGTCGGCGGCTTTAGCCTCGCTCGCAATGAAACGACACGCGGCCTGATGCGCTATGTGACGCCGCGCTTTTTGATTGCCCAAACACTGCGCGGCGTGGTCGCCGATCCGGATAATTTCGTCACCGATGAGATGGTGACACGCTATTGGGAATTATTGCGCATGACCGGCTCGCGCGACGCCGCGATTAAGCGTTTTACCGGCTATGCCACACGCAGCCCGCTGGAGCCGCTTCTACCGGCCATTCGTACCCCGGCGCTTATCCTTTGGGGCACACAAGACCGGCTGATACCCGTCGCGCAGGGCATTCGCATGGCCCAAACCTTGCGCGGCAGTAACATCAAGGCGTATAGCCATGCCGGCCATTTGGCGCATGAAGAAATCCCCGAAGAAACAGCCGCCGACACGCGCGCGTTTTTGGAAAATCTGAGTTTGAAATAGGCCGTATGGCTTACATCGCGCGCAAAGCATGCTATAGACATCGCGTTCCAGTGCGGCCTCGCATCTCGGCGGTTTTACTCCGCAAAACCACCTCGCTTGTACAAGGCGTGCCTGGTTCGCCTTTCGGCGAACGGGCACTTTTAGTATGGTGGCCTCGGACGGACTCGAACCGTCACGCTCTAATCGAGCCGCAGATTTTAAGTCTGCTGTGTCTACCAATTCCACCACGAGGCCATGCCAGAACGCGCTTTCTATAGCACAGATTGGCTCTGTGTTTAGTTCGAAATCGCATCCATTTGCACGCTTTCACCGATTTTCATTACCAGCGCTTGATTGCCGGCGGCAGCTTCGAAGCGCTCGCGGGGTTCGCTAAACGGCTCAAAGGACAGGATGAACGTGCCCCAATGCATCGGCACCATACGTTTGCAGCCGACATCGCGGCCCAGCGCGACGCCGCCTTCCGGGTCCATATGCGCGCCTTGCATGAAATCGCGCGGGGCATAAGCGCCGATACTCATCAGGCCGAGATCACAGCCGCCATGTGTGTCGGCCATGTGCTTACCGATATCGGCGAAGATGCTGTCATGCATCTCGGTGTCGCCCGTATGATAAATCGAGCGCCCACCGGCGGAAAAACCATAGCTCATCCACAATGTGCGATTGACGTCAAACGGTGTACGATTGGCCCAATGCACGGCCGGATAGGCGGTCAAACGGAAGGTGCTGGACTTGGCCGGCAGCGTCACCTCATCATACCAATCAACCTCCTGCACCCGGCCATAGCCCTTGAAATATTTGCCCAACCCAAGCGGCACCACAGCGGTGATGCGGCCTTTATTGGGCAGGCGGTCGAGCGTTGCCGTATCGAGGTGGTCGTAATGCGCATGGCTGATGACCACAACATCAATCGGCGGCAGGTCTTCGATCAACAGGCCGGGCGGCATCAACCGCGCCGGGCCGGCAAATGAAAACGGGCTGGCACGGCGTGAGAAGACGGGGTCGGTCAGCACAGTGACACCATCAAGCCGCGCAAGAAATGTCGCATGGCCGATCCAGCTCACAAAATCCCCATCACCCATATCAGCCAATTGCGCGCGCGCGGCCTCGCGGTCCATAACATGGTTCGCCGGAATTTCCGGCAGCGCACCAAATGCATTACGCCAAATCGCCTGCCCCAAAAACTCAATCCGGCGCATCAGGGGAACGCTCCGCTTCATACTATTGGGCAGATTACGAAAGCCGTTTTCCAAATGATGATAAGGCGCATCGCCGCCAACCGGCTTGCCGACACCACCACAAGAGGCCAGCACCAACCCCAAACCAACAATCAGGACGGCGCCTGTAATTCCTGACATTTTCATGTTCCCGCTCACTAAAACCCAAAGAAAAACGGCGACCCGAAAGGCCGCCGTTAAACAATATAGGTCTGAAACCCTAAGCTTTCCAGCTTAGTTGTTCAGGCCTTGCCATACCGGCCAGCATTTGCTGCCGGCTTTTTTGGCCAGCGCAGCTTGGGCGGCTTTTGCATTGTCGCCTTGTTGCGCAGCAGTGTAATCGTCTTTACCGGTGCACCAGACATAGAACTGGTGGCTGCCGCTTTGCGACATGGCGTCGAAACCTGAATCCAGAGCAACAGCAGCGTTCGGCATAGCGAAAGCGGCGGCCAGGACCAGTGCAGATACAGTCTTTTTCATAACAATCTCCCTAATTGATGTTCACAGCTTGCCGCGCTACGCCGCAAAATAAAATTAAAAAATTTGTTAGGATTAGCCCTTCAGCATGTCATGCGGGGCCGGTCGTTCGATTAAGGGCATGCCCATATCGGTAAACAGCTTTTGCACCGCCTGCTCCACCGCCGCCAAAGCCGTCATATCCGTGCCGCGCGCCACAACGGACACACCTGCCCCATCGGCCCCGTAAAACGGATATAGACCGATCGAAACTTGGCTGTGCGTATCCTGCAAGCGTTCCATCGCCTCGGCAATCGAGCCCTCCGGCACTTGCGAGGTAACGGTGATGGAGGATAATTTCTCACCGCCTTGCAAGGTCGGCAGGATATTTTCCATCATGGCTTGCATGATTTTCGGTACGCCGGCCATGACATGCACATTGCCGATGCGAAAACCGGGCGCGGTGGAAACCGGATTATCGATCAGACTGGCCCCTTCCGGGATACGCGCCATGCGGGCGCGGGCTTTGTTAAACTCAATGCCCTGCGCCTCATAATGCGCCTCCAGTAATTGCACTGCCAGAGGGTGCATTTCCAGCTTCACACCAAAGGCCGCGGCGATACAGTCGGCGGTAATATCGTCATGCGTCGGGCCAATGCCGCCGGTCGTGAACACGTAAGTATATTTGGCGCGCAGCGCATTGACCGCGGCCACCACCTCGTCCATCTCATCGGGCACAATGCGCACCTCGCGCATGTCGACGCCAATCTCGCCCAAGGCCGAAGCGACGAAAGCCAGATTTTTATCCTGTGTGCGGCCCGACAGCACTTCATTGCCGACAATCAGCATGGCGGCGGTGACTTTTTTGATTTCAGACATGATGGGCTCTCCCTTTGCGCGCAATTTAGCGTCGTCCTGCGATATGGCAAGCGGCGGCCTTGCCACGCCCTTGAAATTATCGACAGCCAAGCCCGTCTCGTGCTATCCCATACGCAGGAGAGCAAAATGAATTTTATCGATGCCAATCTCGATCCGCTCCGCAATACCGGTCAGGTGAAAATTCACACTGAAGCCGATTTTGACGGCATGCGGAAGGTCGGCCGTATGGCAGCCCAAGTGCTGGACGCGCTGGGCGAATTTGTCGTGCCCGGTGTCTCGACCAAAGAGCTTGACGACCGCGCGCTTGGCATGATCCGCGACCTCGGGGCGGTGCCCGCGCCGCTCAATTATCGCGGCTTTCGCAAATCCATTTGCACCTCCATCAATCATGTTGTGTGCCATGGCATTCCGGGCGAAAAGGCCCTGCGCGAGGGTGACATTGTCAATGTCGATGTGACCTTGTTCCATGAGGGCTGGCATGGCGACCATAGCCGCATGTATGGCGCCGGCAAAACCTCGGTGAAAGCGCAAAAGCTGATGGATGTGACCTATGAGGCGCTGATGCAAGGCATTCAAGTGGCGCGCCCGGGCGCGACGCTGGGCGATATTGGCCACGCCATCCAGTCCTATGCCGAATTGCACCGCATGGCAGTGGTGCGTGATTTCTGCGGCCATGGTCTGGGCCGCATTTTCCACGATACGCCAAATATCCTGCATTATGGCCGCGTCGGCGAAGGGCTGGTGCTGCGCGAGGGCATGTTTTTCACCATTGAGCCAATGCTCAATCTCGGCAAACCGGCAGTCAAAATTCTTGGTGATGGCTGGACCGCAGTAACGCGCGACCGCACATTGTCAGCGCAATTCGAGCATTCGGTCGGCGTTACCGCCACCGGTTGCGAGATTTTCACCAAATCCCTGACCGGCAAGGATACGCCACACAGACCGCAAGGCGACTAGAAAGGCCAAGGGTGCAAGAGCAACAAAAAAAGCCACCCACTGCCCGCAAAAAGATCACCGCGAAGGCCATAGAGAACGCCTGCGCGATCGCTTTCGAAAAGGCGGGCACGATGCTGTGCAAGAATATGAATTGTTGGAATTGGTTTTGTTTCGCCCCTTGCAACGCCGTGATGTGAAAGAACTGGCAAAAGATTTGCTGCACCGTTTCGGTGATATTTCCGCCGTGCTGGCCGCGCCGCGTGCCGAGTTGACAGACATAAAGGGTGTTTCCGACCGCGTGGTAGATGAGTTCGAGCTCATTCGCGGCGTGGCGTTAAAAATAGGCCAATCAACCATCATCAATAAAAAAGCGTTGGCCAATTGGGACGCGCTGCTTGCCTATTGCCGCACCAAAATGGCGGAAAACACGATTGAAGAATTCCACGTCATTTTTCTCGATAAGCAAAACCATATTATCGCCGATGAACAAATGGGGCGCGGCACAGTTGACCACACGCCGGTCTATCCGCGCGAGGTCATCAAAAGATGTTTGGAGC
>CBFHSX010000022.1:0-28338 GCA_965658615.1 Alphaproteobacteria bacterium
TGGAGCTTAACGCTAAGGCCCTGATTATCGCGCATAACCACCCCTCCGGCGACCCGTCGCCATCGCACGCCGATATCGACATGACACATAAGCTGCGCGATTTGGCGCAAGGCTTTAACATCACCCTGCACGACCATTTGGTCGTCGCGCGCGGCGATGTTTTGAGCTTTAAAGAGAAAGGCTTGCTTTGAGCGAAATTATCGCCTTTTCGCACATGAAAAACCGCTCATGCGCTTCAAGAATCGGCGGCTTTCTGTTACACCACGGCACAAAGGAGATTGCTTATGATTCCGCGTTATACCCGCCCCGAAATGACCGCCCTTTGGGAAGCTGAAAGCCGCTTCTCAATCTGGCTCGAAATCGAAACTCACGCTATGGATGCCATGGTCAAATTGGGCATTGTGCCTGCTGATGCGGCGAAGGCCGTACGCGAGCGCGGTGGTTTCGATGTCGACCGCATTGACGAGATCGAGCGCGAGGTCAAACATGACGTCATCGCCTTTCTGACCAGCCTGTCCGAACATGTCGGGCCGGAAGCGCGTTTCGTCCATCAGGGCATGACCTCCTCCGACGTTTTGGATACCTGCTTTAATGTGCAGCTGATGCGCGCCGCCGATATTTTGCTGGCCGATATGGATACGCTGCTGGCGGCGCTGAAAAAGCGCGCCATGGAGCATAAAATGACCGCCACAATCGGGCGCAGCCATGGCATTCACGCCGAGCCGACGACTTTTGGCTTGAAGCTGGCGCAAGCCTATGCCGAATTTGACCGCTGCCGCGACCGGCTGGTTGCGGCGCGCAAGGAAATCGCGACCTGCGCCATCTCCGGCGCAGTCGGCACTTTCGCCAATATTGACCCTTCGGTCGAGGCGCATGTCGCCGCGGCAATGGGGCTGGAGGTCGAGCCGGTCTCGACCCAAGTCATCCCGCGCGACCGCCACGCCATGTTCTTCTCCGTGCTCGGCATTATCGCCTCGTCGATGGAGCGTCTCGCCGTTGAAATACGCCATTTACAGCGCACCGAGGTTTTGGAAGCCGAGGAATATTTCTCGGAGGGTCAGAAGGGCTCCTCGGCCATGCCGCATAAGCGCAATCCGATATTGACCGAAAACCTGACCGGTCTGGCGCGTCTGGTGCGCGGCATGGCGCTGCCGGCCATGGAAAATGTCGCCCTTTGGCACGAGCGCGATATTTCGCACAGCTCTGTCGAGCGCATGATCGGCCCCGACGCCACCATCACACTGGATTTCGCCCTGGTGCGCCTGACCAATGTGGTCGAAAACCTGCTGATTTATCCCGAGCGCATGCAGGCCAATCTCGACAAGCTGGGCGGGCTGGTACATTCACAACGTGTGTTGCTGGCACTGACCCAAGCCGGCGTCAGCCGCGAGGACGCTTATCGTCTGGTGCAGCGCAATGCGATGCCGGTCTGGCGCGGCGAAGGCCAATTCCTCGACCTGCTGAAAGCCGATGAAGAGGTCGTCTTGAGCGATACGGAACTGGAAGAATTGTTCGACCTTGGCTATCACTTCAAACATGTCGATACGATTTTTGACCGTGTTTTCGGTTAGGATTTTCGGGTAAAGCTGTTTGAGGCACGGTCGGGGAGTGTCGGGGAGCGCAGGGGATTTGCGAGAATCACCTCGCATCTGTAATTTAACCGTCAATTGGCGGGCTATGGAGACGCAAAATGTCAAAACGTCGTCGCATTTATGAAGGCAAGGCCAAGATTTTATATGAAGGCCCCGAGCCCGGCACTCTGGTGCAGCATTTTAAGGACGACGCCACAGCGTTTAATGCCGAAAAGCACGAAGTGTTTGAGGGCAAAGGCGTGCTGAACCACCGCATTTCCGAGTATATTTTCATGCGGCTGGCCGAGATCGGCATTCCGACGCATTTCATCAAATCGCTGAATATGCGCGAGCAATTGGTGCGCGAAGCCGAGATTATTCCGCTGGAAGTGGTGGTGCGAAATGTCGCCGCCGGGTCGCTGGTCAAGCGCCTCGGCCTGAATGAGGGCGATGTGCTGCCGCGGCCTTTGGTCGAATTTTACTATAAAGACGATGGGCTGGGTGATCCGATGATTTCGGAAGACCATATCGCCGTTTTCGGCTGGGCCGGCCCGCATGAAATGGATGAGATCGTCGCCATGGCGCTGCGCATTAATGATTTTATGAGCGGCCTGTTTCAGGGCGTCGGCATTAAGCTGGTCGATTTCAAACTGGAATTCGGTCGTGTTTGGCAGGGCGAGGTGCAGCGCCTTGTGCTGGCCGATGAAATCAGCCCGGATAGCTGCCGCCTCTGGGATATCAGCTCGGGCGAAAAGCTTGATAAAGACCGGTTCCGCCAAAATTTGGGCGGTATGATAGACGCCTATCAGGATGTGGCGCGCCGCCTTGGCCTGCTGACCGATACGGCCCCGGAAAAGGGCGACGGCCCGAAACTTGTTAGTTGAGGAAGTGAAATGAAAGCGACAATTCACATTACATTAAAAAACGGCGTGCTGGACCCGCAGGGCAAAGCCATTGAAAACGCGCTTGGCGCGTTGGGCTTTGGCGGCGTTGACGGGGTGCGCCAAGGCAAGCTGGTCGAGGTCGAATTGCAAGAGACCGACGCCGCCGCAGCGCGCGCCCAGCTGACCGATATGTGCGAGAAATTGCTCGCCAATACGGTGATTGAAAATTACGACATTCATCTCAACGAGGCGTAAGGTTGATGCAAGCAGCAGTGATTGTTTTTCCCGGCTCAAACTGTGACCGCGACGTCGCCGTTTGTGTCGAAGCGGCGACCGGCAAAGCCCCCCTCATGGCGTGGCATGGCGACGCCGAGCTTCCCAAATGCGACCTGATTGTGCTGCCCGGCGGCTTTTCCTATGGCGATTATTTGCGCTGCGGCTCCATGGCAGCCAATAGCCCGATTATGCGCGAAGTGGTCGCGCAGGCCGAAAAAGGCGCTGCCGTGTTGGGCATTTGTAACGGTTTTCAAGTGCTGACCGAATGCGGCCTGCTGCCCGGCGTGCTGATGCAAAATAAAGGGCTGAATTTCGTTTGCCGCAATACACGCCTGACTGTGACGAATAATCAAACCGCCTTCACCAAGCTCTATGGCGCAGGCGAGGAAATTATTATTCCGGTGGCGCATAATGAGGGCAATTATTTCGCCGATGACGACACGCTGAAGCAATTGCAAGACGACGATCGCATCGCGCTGACCTATGCGGCGGGCGACAATCCGAACGGCGCCTGCCTCGACATTGCCGGGATTAGCGATAAATCGGGCCGCATTGTCGGCATGATGCCACATCCTGAACGCCGCGCCGAAGCGGCATTGGGCGGCGAGGACGGCAAGCGCATGTTCACCGGTATTGTTGAGGAATTGTCATGAGCCATATTAACGATACCGAAATTACAGGCGACATTGTCGCCGAACACGGGCTGACTGCGCAAGAGTATCAAATGGTTTGCGACCATATGGGACGGACGCCGAATTATACCGAGCTTGGTGTGTTTTCCGTTATGTGGTCGGAGCATTGCTCTTATAAATCCTCGCGCAAATGGCTGAAGCGTCTGCCGGTCGACGGCCCGCAAGTCATTCAGGGGCCGGGCGAAAATGCCGGTGTCATCGATATTGGCGATGGCGACGCGGCCGTGTTTAAAATGGAAAGCCATAACCACCCGTCATTCATCGAGCCTTATCAAGGCGCGGCGACCGGCGTCGGTGGCATTATGCGCGACGTCTTCACCATGGGCGCACGACCGGTGGCGAATTTGAATGCGCTGCGTTTCGGCGCGCCGGAGCACCCGAAGACGCAGCATTTGGTTGGCGGCGTCGTCTCGGGCATTGGCGGCTATGGCAATTGCATGGGCGTGCCGACCGTTGGCGGCGAGATTAATTTCGACCCCAGCTATAATGGGAATATTCTGGTCAATGCGATGTGTGTCGGCGTGGCCCGCACGGATAAGATTTTTTATGCCGCCGCCACCGGTGTCGGCTCGCCGGTGGTTTATGTCGGCTCGAAAACAGGCCGCGACGGTATTCACGGCGCGACCATGGCCTCGGCTGAATTTGACGATGCGTCGGAAGAAAAACGCCCGACCGTGCAAGTCGGTGACCCGTTCACGGAAAAACTGCTGCTCGAAGCTTGCCAGGAGCTGATGGCCTCGGATGCGATTATCGGCATTCAGGATATGGGCGCAGCGGGTCTCACCTCCTCCTCGGTCGAGATGGCCGATAAGGGCGGTGTCGGCATTCTGCTCGACCTCGATAAAGTGCCGTGCCGTGAAACGCACATGACCGGCTATGAAATGCTGCTGTCGGAAAGCCAAGAGCGCATGCTGATGGTGCTGAAGCCGGGTCGCGAACCCGAAGCGAAAGCGATTTTCGATCGCTGGGGTTTGGACTTTGCGGTGATTGGCGAGCTGACCGAAACCGGTCGCATGGTGGTAATGCATGAAGGCCGCGAGATTGCCGATATGCCGCTCGGCCCGCTGGCCGACGGCGCACCGGAATATGACCGGCCGCATGTGCCGACGCCGCCGGCCCCGGCTTTCAATAACAGCCTGCTGGAGGGCGCGCCGGATATTGCGAGCGCATTGAAACAGCTTATGGCCTCCTCCGAGATCGCCTCGCGCCGCTGGGTCTATGAACAATATGATTCCATGGTCATGGGCGATACAGTGGCCGGCCCCGGCGGCGATGCGGCGCTGGTGCGCGTGCACGGCACGGATAAAGCGCTGGCGATATCCACCGATGTGACACCGCGCTATTGCTTTGCCGATCCGGTCGAGGGCGGCAAGCAGGCCGTGGCCGAAGCCTATCGCAATATCTCCGCCACCGGCGCAACGCCTTTGGCCATCACCAATTGCCTGAATTTCGGCAATCCGGAACGGCCCGAAATTATGGGCCAATTTGTCGGCTGCCTTGAGGGCATGGGCGATGCCGGTCGCGCGCTCGACTTCCCGGTCGTTTCAGGCAATGTCTCGCTTTACAATGAAACCAACGGCACCGGCATTATGCCGACGCCGGCGATTGGCGGCGTTGGGCTGATTAAGGATTTGACCAAAGCCGTCGGCAAGGGATTTGAAGCCGCCGAGCAGCTGATTTATCTCATTGGCGAGACACAGGGCCATTTGGGCGCGTCTTTGTATCAGCGCGATATTCTGGGCGACACAACAGCCTTTGCCCCGCCGCCGGTCGATTTGGCCGCCGAAGCCAAACATGGCGGGCTGGTGCGTGACGCGATTGCGCAAGGCCTGATTGGGGCGGCGCATGATATTTCCGATGGCGGCCTATTGGTGGCGCTGGCGGAAATGGCAATTTCCGAAGGCATTGGGGCTGAAATCGACGCTGAAGGGGATGCCGGTTTTTGGTTCGGCGAAGACCAGGCACGTTATGTGCTTGGCGTACCGGCCGATAAAGCCGACGCTTTTGAGGCACTGGCCGGTGATGCGCCGGTAACAAAACTCGGAAAAACCGGCGGCGCCCAATTGACAATTGGCAGCGGCGTTTCCATATCTATTACAGAGCTGCGTGATTTGAATGAGGGCTGGTTCCCGGCCCTGATGACACGCTAGGAGACATGCCATGCCGATGAGCGCCGGTGAACTTGAGACCATGATCCGCACCGCCCTGCCCGACGCACAGGTGGAGATTACCGATTTGCGCGGCGATGGCGACCATTATGCGGCCCATGTCGTATCCCCGGCCTTTAAAGGCCTTACGCGCGTGCAACAGCACAAAATGGTCTATGACGCGCTGGGCGGCGGCATGGGCGACGAATTACACGCATTGGCACTGCAAACCGCCGTGCCGGAGGATGCATAAGAAGCATCAGCTTTAGGAGAAGCCAATGAGCGATATTCAACAATTCATCCAGGGTGAAGTCGACAGCGCCGATGTGGTGCTGTTTATGAAGGGCACGCCGGTTTTTCCGCAATGCGGGTTTTCCGGTCAAGTCGTGCAAATCCTGAGCCATATCGGCATCCCGTTTAAGGGTGTCAATGTGCTGGAAGATGACGGCCTGCGCGAGGGCATTAAGGCATTTTCAAACTGGCCGACCATCCCGCAGCTTTATGTCAAAGGCGAGTTTGTCGGCGGTTGCGACATTATCCGCGAGATGTTTGAAGAAGGTGAGCTGCGCCCCTATCTCGACGAAAAAGGCGTTGAAGCCGTCTAATGACAAATTGACATACAGACAATAAAAAAGCCCGCCAATTGGCGGGCTTTCTTTTGTGCCGATTTTGATCGGCCTAAACTCTAATTGCGCGAATAGAATTCGACCACAAGGTTCGGTTCCATTTGGACCGGATACGGAATATCGGCCAGTTGCGGCACTTGTGTCATGGTGGCGGTCATTTTCGAATGATCGACATCCATATATTCCGGAATATCGCGCTCCGCGCTTTGAATGGCTTCCAGAACCACGTTCAGATTGCGTGACTTTTCGCGCACTTCAACCACATCGCCGACTTTCAGACGACGGCTCGGAATATTACAGCGCTTGCCATTGACCATCACATGACCGTGATTGACGAATTGGCGGGCCGCAAAAACCGTGGTTACGAATTTGGCACGATAGACGATCGCATCGAGGCGCGATTCGAGCAGACCGACGAGGTTCTCAGACGTATCGCCTTTGACGCGCACAGCCTCGGCATAAATGCCTTTAAACTGTTTCTCGGTAATATTGCCGTAATAGCCTTTCAGCTTCTGCTTGGCGCGCAGCTGCAGACCAAAGTCAGAAAGCTTGCCGCGACGGCGCTGACCGTGCTGTCCGGGGCCGTAATCACGGCTGTTTACCGGGCTTTTCGGGCGACCCCAAATGTTCTCGCCCATGCGGCGATCAATTTTATACTTCGTCGAAATGCGCTTGCTCATGCGGCGCTGTCCTTACTTTTGCTCAAATAAAAAGCGCGAGACCATTTCCCGCGGATTGGCGCGTAATATACGCAAGGATTGGCCATTGTCAAACGGGTTTTTACACAAAAGCGTCACTCTTTGTCGTCCGCTGCCCCGGGGTCTTTATCGCCGCGTGAAATGGCGGCGACACGCGGCTTTAACAACTTGTCTTGGGCCCCGCGCGGCCAGCGCAAAAGCGCGTTTATCATGCCGCGAAACGTGCGCACATCCTGCTCGGTCAGCGCGGCACGGTGAAACATATTGCGGATATTGCGCGCCATAGCCGGGGCTTTTTCAGCCGGGGCCAGAAAACCCGCCGCATCCAAGGCCGCCTCGAGATGGGTAAACATGCCGTTGACCTCGCCGCGTGTGGCCGGGCGCGTATCGGGTGTGTCTTGCTGCACCTCCGGTGTGCTGTCCGCCGCCTGATACCATTCATAGCCCAGCAACAGCACGGCCTGGGCCAGATTGAGCGATGAAAACTTCGGGTTGAGCGGCACACGGCAAATTGCATCCGATAAAGAAATATCTTCATTATCCAAGCCGGTGCGCTCCGGCCCGAACAAAATGCCGGATTGCAGATCGGGGATATCGGTCTGGCGGGCGCGCATTTCAGCCGCTACTTTTTGTGGCGTCAGCACCGGCTTGACCATATCGCGGCTGCGCGCCGTCGTGGCCACCAAAAAGCCCAAATCCTCGGTTGCCGCGGCCACGCTATCAAACAGCCTATGGTTCTCGATCAGCGCTGAAGCGCCGGCTGAGGCCTTCAAGGCGCGCTCATATTGCCACCCATCGCGCGGATTGACCAAACGCAAATCCGTAAGCCCGAAATTCAACATGGCACGAGCCACTGTGCCGATATTTTCGCCCAATTGCGAGCCGACCAGAATAATGGCCGGTGCTTTTACGCTCTTCGCTGTCATCGTCTCACTCATGGCCCTCAATTAGGCCAAAGGAGGGCTTTAATCAACGCGAAGTTTTTGCTATACGAGGCGCATCAGTGACACCGAGGGGAAAAAATGTCGAAAATTAAAGTGGAAAATCCCATTGTCGAACTCGACGGGGATGAAATGACGCGCATTATCTGGCAGATGATCAAGGATAAACTCATCAGCCCCTATCTGGATATTGACCTGAAATATTACGATCTCGGCATTGAAGCGCGCGATGAGACGGACGATCAAATCACCGTCGATGCGGCCAATGCCATTAAAGAGGTCGGCGTTGGCGTGAAATGCGCCACCATCACGCCGGATGAAGCCCGGGTGGAAGAATTCGGCCTGAAAGCCATGTGGAAATCCCCCAATGGCACGATCCGTAACATTCTCGGCGGCACCGTGTTCCGCGAGCCGATTATTTGCCGCAATGTGCCGCGCCTTGTGCCCGGCTGGACCGACCCGATCGTTATCGGCCGCCACGCTTTTGGCGACCAATACCGCGCCACTGACTTTGTCGTACCGGGCAAAGGCAAGCTGACCATGAAATGGGAAGCCGAGGATGGCAACGACACCAAAGAATTTGAAGTGTTCAACTTCCCAAGCGGCGGCGTCGCCATGTCGATGTATAATCTCGACGACAGTATTCGGGACTTCGCGCGCGCCTGCATGCTCTATGCGATTGACCGCAAATGGCCGCTTTATATGTCGACCAAAAACACGATTATGAAAGCCTATGACGGCCGCTTCAAAGACCTGTTCCAAGAAGTCTTCGACGCCGAATTTAAAGACCAGTTCGATGCTTTGGGCATTAGCTACGAACACCGCCTGATCGACGATATGGTCGCCGCCGCCATGAAATGGAGCGGCAAATTTGTTTGGGCGTGTAAAAACTATGATGGCGATGTGCAGTCCGATACTGTGGCGCAAGGCTTTGGCTCGCTGGGTCTGATGACCTCCGTGCTGATGACGCCGGATGGCAAAACCATTGAGGCCGAGGCGGCGCACGGCACGGTGACGCGTCACTATCGTGCGCATCAGCGCGGCGAAGAAACCTCAACCAACTCCATCGCTTCAATTTTCGCCTGGACGCGCGGCCTCGCCAAACGCGGTGAAATTGATAAAAACGAGGCGCTGGTCAAATTTGCCCTGACGCTGGAGAAAACCTGTGTCGCCACGGTTGAGCGCGGCTCCATGACCAAGGATCTGGCCCTGTTGGTCGGCGAGGGGCAAGCATGGTTGAGCACTGAGGGCTTCCTCGATGCGGTGCACGAAAATCTGGAAAAAGCGCTTTAAGCTAAACCAATAATGCTTCGATATCGGCAATGGCTTGCGCGCCATTGCCGGTCTCCGGCCCGCCGGCCTGCGCCATATCCGGGCGCCCGCCGCCACCCTTGCCGCCCAATGCGGCAGAGCCGGCTTGCACCAATTGCACAGCATCGAAACGTCCGACCAAATCATCGGTCACGCCGACGGCAATGCCGGCTTTGCCGCCATCAATGCCGATAAACACAACGACGCCACTGCCCAATTGTTTTTTGCCCTCATCGACCAGCCCGCGCAATTCTTTCGCCGGTAGGCCGTCAAGGCAGCGTGCCATGAATTTGACACCATTAACCTCACGCATGGCCTCGTCAGCATCGGATGCGCCGCCCGCTGCACCGCCTCCGGCCAGCGCCAATTGTTTTTTCGCCTCGGCCAATTCGCGGTCGAGCTGTTTGCGCTCCTCCAGTAATTTGGCGATACGCGTCGGCAATTCATCAATGCCGACTTTCAGCTCACCCGTGGCGGCGTGCAATACGTGCTCATGCGCGGCGATTTGCTCAAGCGCCCCGGCAGCCGTGCGCGCCTCGATACGGCGGACGCCCGAGGCCACCGCCCCTTCCGAACTGATTTTCAAAAGACCGATATCGCCGAGGCGGCGTACATGCGTGCCGCCGCAAAGTTCGACCGAATAAGCCCCTTGGCCATTATCGTCGCGGCCCTCAATGTTGCCGCCATGGCCCATGGAAAGAACACGCACTTCCTCGCCATATTTCTCGCCAAACAGCGCCAGCGCGCCGGCTTCAATCGCCTCATCCGGCGTCATCAGACGGGTCGCGACTTCCTCATTTTGGCGGATGAGTGTGTTGACCAGCGCCTCGACCCGGTCGATTTCATTGTCTTGCATGGCGCGCGGATGCGAGAAGTCAAAGCGCAAATGATGTTCATTGACCAGAGAGCCTTTTTGCGTGACATGCGGGCCGAGCACGCGGCGCAGCGCCTCATGCAGCAAATGCGTCGCCGAATGATTGGCGCGGATGGCATCGCGGCGCGTATCGTCAATATGCTGGTGCACCAGCGCGCCGGTTGCGATGGCACCGTTCTCTATTTTGCCATATAGCACATGCACATCGCCAAGGCGTTTCTGCGTGTCGGTAATCGTCACATCGAGGCCGTCATCATCGCTGAGACGACCGCTATCGCCGACCTGCCCGCCGCTTTCGGCATAGAACGGCGTCTGGTTTATCATCAACGCCACCTCATCACCGGCTTGGGCGCTGTCGACAATCTCGCCATCGCGCAACACGGCCAGCACTTGGCCTTCCGCATCTGTCGATTGATAGCCGACAAATTCGGTCGGCCCGTGTTCATTGCGCAGGTCGAACCAAATCGCTTCCGTCGCCTCCTGACCCGAGCCGCTCCAATTGGCGCGGGCCTCGGCGCGTTGCCTTTCCATCGCTGCGTCAAAGCCGGCCGTGTCGACAGCCAGACCTTTTTCACGCAGCGCATCCTGTGTCAGATCCAGCGGGAAACCATAGGTATCGTATAGTTTGAAAGCCACTTCGCCGGGCAGCGTCTTGTCTTTCACCTGCCCCAACTCGTCATCCAGCAACTTCAGCCCGCGCGCCAACATATCTCGAAAGCGGTCTTCCTCATGGCGCAGCGTCTCGACAATCAGCGCACTGGCGCGCTCCAGCTCGGGATAGGCAGCCGCCATTTGCATTTTCAAGGCCGGCACAAGCTGCCATAAAAGCGGATCTTTCGTGCCCAGCATATGCGCGTGACGCATGGCACGGCGCATGATACGGCGCAGCACATAGCCGCGCCCCTCATTTGACGGCAGCACACCATCTGCAATCAAAAAAGCCGAGCTGCGCAAATGGTCGGCAATGACGCGGTGGCTCACCGCATACGCGCCGTCCATATCCTGACCGGAATGGTCGGCTGAGGCCTCGATCAGGTGATACATCAAATCCGTATCGTAATTATCATGCTTGCCTTGCAAGACGGCGCCGATGCGCTCCAACCCCATGCCGGTATCTATGCTCGGCTTGGGCAGGTCGATACGCGTGCCATCGCCCTGCTGCTCATATTGCATAAAGACCAGGTTCCAAATCTCGATAAAACGGTCGCCATCCTCATCCGGGCTTCCGGGCGGACCACCGGCAATGCCCTCGCCATGGTCGAAGAAAATTTCCGAACACGGACCGCACGGCCCGGTATCGCCCATGGACCAGAAATTATCGCTGGTCGGGATACGGATAATCTTATCCTCCGACAGGCCGGCAATTTTCTGCCATAGCGCATAGGCTTCATCGTCTTCGGCATAAACGGTGGCCAGCAATTTATCGACCGGCAGCTGCAACTCCTTGGTCAGGAATTGCCATGCATAATAAATCGCTTCTTCCTTAAAATAATCGCCGAAGGAAAAATTGCCGAGCATTTCAAAAAATGTGTGATGGCGCGCCGTATAGCCGACATTATCCAGATCATTGTGCTTGCCGCCGGCGCGTACGCATTTTTGCGAACTCGTGGCGCGCGCATAGGGCGCCTCTTCTTGGCCGGTAAAATAGTTTTTAAACGGCACCATGCCGGCATTGGTGAAGAGCAGCGTCGGGTCATTGAGCGGCACAAGCGGGCTGGAGGCCACGATCTCGTGCTCATTATCGCCAAAATAATCAAGAAAACTTGCGCGGATATCCGCCAAACCTGTCGACATGGGTCACTCACCTTTATTTCTGCCTTCTTCTTACAGGCTTGCGCGGTGCATCACAAGACATTCGGCCCGTCACCACGCGCCGCGATTGTCGCATAATAGCTCGTAAAGCTGCGCCATAAAAAAGGCCCGGACAAAGCCGGGCCTTATTATGCTTATGCGCGAACCGCTTAACCGGCGGCTTCCTCGACCGGCGGCTCGTCTTGACCTTCAGCCAATTTGGCTTCGTCTTGCGTCAATTCTTCAATATCGACAAGACCGGCATCGGCGCGGACTTTTTCTTCAATCTCGGCTGCCATATCGGGGTTTTCGAGCAGGAATTTACGCGTGTTTTCCTTACCCTGCCCGATACGCTGCGGGCCATAGCTATACCAGCTACCGGATTTCTCAACCACACCGGCTTTGACGCCAAGGTCGATAAGCTCGCCCATTTTTGAGATGCCCTCGCCATAGAGAATATCAAATTCGACAACGCGGAATGGCGGCGCGACTTTGTTTTTCACCACTTTGACGCGGGTCTGGTTACCAATGACTTCTTCGCGGTCTTTAATGGCGCCAATGCGACGAATATCGAGGCGGCATGAGGCATAGAATTTCAACGCATTACCGCCGGTCGTGGTTTCGGGCGAACCGAACATCACGCCGATTTTCATGCGGATTTGGTTGATGAAAATCACCATTGTATTGGAACGCGAAATCGAACCGGTCAGCTTTCTGAGCGCTTGGCTCATCAGACGGGCTTGCAAGCCCGGCAGGCTATCGCCCATATCGCCTTCCAATTCAGCGCGCGGAGTCAACGCCGCTACCGAGTCAATAACCAGCACGTCAACTGCACCGGAGCGCACCAACGTATCGGCAATTTCCAAAGCCTGTTCGCCATTATCGGGCTGCGAAATGAGCAGCTCTTCAATATTGACGCCGAGCTTATTGGCATAGGCCGGGTCGAGCGCGTGTTCGGCATCGATAAAGCCGCAAATACCACCGGTTTTTTGCGCTTCAGCCACCGTGTGCAGCGCCAAGGTGGTTTTACCCGAGCTTTCCGGCCCGTAAATTTCGATAATCCGACCTCTCGGCAAACCACCAATACCCAGCGCAATATCCAGCCCCAGCGAGCCGGTCGAAATCGATTCAATCTCAACGATATTGTCAGGATCGCCCAGCTTCATCACTGAGCCCTTACCGTAATTTTTCTCAATCTGAGAAAGAGCCGCTTCCAGCGCTTTCTTCTTTTCTTCACTCTTTTCCATGAGGTTCACCACTTCAGCCATAATGTCTCCTCCGTTTATTTCATAGCCCGACGATACGAGCAATGAGACATTATGTTCTCATTTTGTTCTATTTGTCCAGAACAAATTTAAGATGCTGAAATTGCAGTGCTTTTGGCCTTTTGGACCCTGTGCATAAAAGCAGAAGTGGGCGGCACTGACTGAGAATCAGTCGTCGCGATAGACCCGCTCGCGCTTTTCATGGCGCTCTTGTGCTTCCAGTCCCATCGTCGCAATCGGCCGCGCATCGAGACGCTTCAGACTGATCGGGTCACCGGTCTCTTCGCAATAGCCATAGGTCTTGTCCTCAATGCGCCGCAAAGCGGAATCGATTTTATTGATCAGCTTGCGTTGGCGGTCGCGTGTGCGCAGTTCCAACGCTTTTTCGGCCTCGGAATTGGCCCGGTCAACATCATCAGGATGCTGCGCGCTTTCGGTTTGCAGGCCGATAACGGTTTCTTTTGTGCCCTTGATGAGATCATCTTTCCAATCCGTCAATTTACGGCGGAAATACTCACGCTGCCTGGCATTCATGAAGGGTTCGTCATCACTCGGGACGTAATCCTTTGGAAGTCGTGTCGCCATTGTACCCTCTTTCCTCGCAATGAATCGCAGATGCTGTCTGCGCGCTTTCGCCGAACCTATATTCAAAACAGACCCCTTTCGTCAAGTCACCAATCAAAGATGGCGTGTATAATTCTTTCTTGCGCGACCCCATGCTTGCCCTTAGTCTTTGCCGCCATATGTGACCCGTTAAGGGTAAGCGACAAAAGATTGAGGAAATTTTCATGTCCCAAAAGTTTCAAGGCACAGATAATTACATCGCCACGGAAGATTTGCGTATTGCAGTTAATGCAGCGTTAACACTGGAGCGGCCGCTGCTGATTAAGGGCGAGCCGGGCACCGGTAAAACCGTGCTGGCCGAGCAAGTATCAGAAGCATTGGATATGCCGCTAATCACATGGCACATTAAATCGACCACCAAAGCGCAGCAGGGCCTTTACGAATATGATGCCATTACGCGTCTTCGTGACAGCCAGCTGGGCGATGAGCGCGTCAAGGATGTGAAGAATTACATCAATAAAGGCAAGCTGTGGGAAGCGTTTGAGCATGAAGGCCGCGCCGTGCTGCTGATCGATGAGATCGATAAAGCCGATATTGAGTTTCCGAATGACTTGCTGCAAGAACTCGACCGCATGGAATTTTATGTCTATGAGACCGGCGAGACGATTAAAGCGGCGCAACGCCCGCTGGTTATCATCACCTCAAATAATGAAAAAGAATTGCCCGACGCCTTCCTGCGCCGTTGCTTCTTCCATTATATTTCCTTCCCCGATGCCGACACGATGAGCCAAATCATTGATGTGCATTATCCCGACATTAAAGAGCGTCTGGTGAAAAACGCGCTGGCCTCTTTCTATGAAGTGCGCGACGTGCCGGGGCTGAAGAAAAAGCCGTCCACATCTGAACTGCTGGATTGGCTGAAGCTGTTGATGAACGAAGACATTGACCCGGAGACCCTGCGCGAGCAAGATGCCGGTAAGCTCATCCCGCCGCTGCATGGCGCGCTGATTAAAAACGAGCAGGATGTGCATTTGTTCGAACGTCTGGCCTTTTTGGCACGCCGAGAACGCAATTAGATTAACCGAAAGGGAAAAATCCCATGTTCGTTAATTTTTTCCACGAGCTGAAATCAGCCAATGTGCCGGTCTCCTTGCGCGAATATCTGTCGCTGCTGGAAGCGTTGGATAGCGACGTCATTCAAAACGAAGTGACCGAGTTTTACTATCTGTCGAAATCAGCACTGGTGAAGGATGAGCGCAATCTCGATAAGTTTGACCAAGTGTTCGGCCATGTCTTTAAAGGGCTGGAAAGCCTTGGCGAGGGCGAGATTGCCGAAATTCCCGAGGACTGGCTGCAAACGCTGACAGAAAAATTCCTGACTGAGGAAGAAAAAGCCGAGATTGAAAAACTCGGCGGCTGGGACAAAATTATGGAGGAGCTGAAAAAGCGCCTCGAAGAACAAGACGAACGCCATGAGGGCGGCAATAAATGGATCGGCACGGGCGGCACCTCGCCCTTCGGGTCGGACGGCTATAATCCTGAGGGTGTGCGCATCGGCCAGGATAAAAACAAAAACTTCAAAGCCGTCAAAGTCTGGGACAAGCGCGAATATAAAAACCTCGACGATTCGGTTGAGCTGGGCACGCGCAACATCAAAGTCGCGCTGCGGCGTCTGCGCCAATTTGCCCGCGATGGCGAGGCCGATATGCTCGACCTTGACGACACGATTAAGTCAACTGCCAATGCCGGTTATCTGGATATCAAGCTGATTGCTGAACGCCGCAATAAGGTGAAGGTGCTGGTGTTTTTCGATATTGGCGGCTCCATGGACCCGCATATTCGCCTCTGCGAAGAGCTGTTCTCGGCGGCGCGCACCGAGTTTAAGAATATGGAATATTTCTACTTCCATAATTGCCTGTATGAAGGCGTGTGGAAGGACAATAAACGCCGCCATAATGAGAAGATGAACACATGGGATGTGCTGCACACATATGGCAGCGACTATAAGGTCATCTTTGTCGGCGATGCCAGCATGAGCCCCTATGAAGTGACCTATGAGGGCGGCAGCGTGGAGCACTGGAACGAAGAAGCCGGCGCGCTCTGGCTGAAGCGCGTCACCGACATCTACGAAAGCGCCGTCTGGCTAAACCCGCTCGGCGAACGCTATTGGGAACACACGGCGTCCTTGCAGATTATCAAACAGATTTTCTCAGACCGGATGTTCCCGCTGACCCTTGAGGGTCTGGATGGGGCGATGAAGGAACTCTCAAGAGGGTGATTTCAAGTCAACTGTTTGGCGCGTTTTTCGAGAAGAAGATCGCGCATCTCCACACCAATCACACGCGTGATTTTGCTGATTTCTATTCCGTCTTGATAGGCAATCATTTCAAGGAAAGCCCGCTCGTCAGCCTTTAGATTATTCAGCAGCTGGTTCTCTGCAAAAACCGCACATGCCTCTTGAATTTGATACTCATTGGCGTCATCCAGCGACAAGGCCACTTCATTTATATATTTGCTTGCCAGCTCTTTGGCTTTAACAAGCTCGGACAAGCCGCGACCGTAATCAGTCAACGCAATGGGACTGGTCGTTTCGACAACTCATTTTGGTTCAAATATGAAATAATACCGACCCACAAGATTGCGACAAGCTCAGTGGAAATTGAGTCCCCAAAGCGTTCTTCGCCCCATAGGAACCAAGCCCCGGCCAAGCCAAGTGATAGGCCGATTACATATTGAGATTTCATTTCACGTTTCCAAAATCTTCGTCGCTTTAACGACATATTATTGTTTTTCTTAAGGTTCATAGAACGCAAACTTGACTGCAAGATTATCATACAATCCTCGGATTTTCCATAAGAACGCAGAACGTCAATTAGCATTAGCTTGAAACGGTTTTGACTGAAACCGGCTAACCGCAATATTCTCAAATTGTGCCGCTCCGGTCACAGGTCGGGCAGCGCGCCGAAGTTCGTTTTCCCAAGTGACTATGCTAATATCCGCTCAACGCATCACAAAGAAATGCGGAGAAAGAAATGAAACGGCGTATAGCACCTCTGGCTTTAGGTTTGCTTTTGGCTTTTCCCATATCCGCCTTGTCGCATGGCGGCGGGCTAAACTCGGAAGGCTGCCATAATAACAGAAAAACAGGCGGCTATCATTGCCATCGCGGCACGCCATCGCCGCCCAAACCACCTGCCCGAAACACGGATACCGGCCCCTTCACATGCGAAAACAAAACGCGGTGTGGCGAAATGCGTTCGTGCGAAGAGGCAAGATTTTATCTGCAATCTTGCGGCCTGCACCGCCTTGACGCAGATAGCGACGGCATTCCCTGCGAAAGCATTTGTGGAGGGTATCAATAACCCCCACATCGCCTCTCGACAGGCGGGCGCCATTAGCCCGACAGATTCAAAATGCCGCCCGCCTGTCGAGAGGCGTGTTTACTTCGAGGCACTGTTTTTAAATTAGGGTATGGGGCCAATTTAGGCAGAGTAATTATTTCTATTAAAAGTCAATAACTTAACTCACATTTCGCTTGCTATTCTCAGCAAGGTTTTCCTTAACCTAATTTTGCTAATTCCAATGCGGACAGCCCATGTCGGGTTGCCCGCTAAATAGAAAACCGTTCGCGGAAATAGGTGGGATTTCTTTACATCCGTATTGGAATTAGCACAGCCCGGCACCATGGCCGGAGCTGCGTGATAACAATATAAGAATGGAGGCGCGCTATGTTGGAGCTTCTTAACGCCTTTAATAATGCTTGGCCGTTTGTTCAAATTTTCATGCTGGCGACGCTGCTGGGGCTGTGCGCTCTGCCGGTTTGGCTGGCGCAGCGTTGGTTCGCCGCGCGGCAAAAATTGCCGGATGATGTGCTGGTCGCACTGCGCCAAAATGGCGGCCTCGTCACACTTAGCGTGCGGCAAGGCGCGCCGATTTCACCCAATCAGCTCACCCGCCTACTCAATGATCCGGTGACACAGGCCCATAAAGGCCCGCCGCAACAGCCTACGTCAAGCTCGCCGTAAAACGCTTAATCCGCTCACACGCTTCAACCAAATTCTCATCCGACGTCGCGTAAGAAATGCGGAAGAAGGGCGACAGGCCGAACGCTTCGCCGTGCACCACGGCCACGCCTTCGGCTTCCAGCAGGGCGGTGGCGAAGGCTTCGTCGCCGTCGATCAGCGTGCCGTCCGGCGTCGATTTACCGATGCAGCCGGCGCAACTCGGATAGACGTAGAACGCGCCCTCCGGCGTGATGCAGTCAATGCCCTCAGCCTCGTTCAACAGGCCGACCACCAAATCGCGGCGGCGTTTAAAGGCTTTATTGTTTTCGCCGATGAAATCCTGCGGGCCGTTCAGCGCCTCAACCGCCGCCCATTGGCTGATGCTGGTCGGGTTGGAGGTTGATTGCGACTGGATTTTGGTCATCGCCTTGATCAGCTCTTGCGGCCCGGCGCAATAGCCGATGCGCCAGCCGGTCATGCAATAGGCTTTCGACACGCCATTCATGGTCAGCGTGCGGTCATAAAGCTGCGGCTCCACCTGCGCCGGTGTGGCGAAGACAAAATTATCATAAGTCAGGTGCTCATACATATCATCAGTCAGCACCCAGACATGCGGATATTTGACCAGCACATCAGTCAGCTTTTTCAGCTCGGCTTCCGAATAAGCCGCGCCCGACGGATTGGACGGCGAGTTGAAGATAAACCATTTGGTCTTATCGGTAATCGCCGCTTCCAAATCCTCGGGCTGCAATTTAAAGCCGTCTTCCAGCTTTGTCTCAATGGCCACCGGCGTGCCGCCTGCCAGATTGACGATATCGGGATAGCTGACCCAATAAGGCGCGGGGATAATCACCTCATCGCCAGGGTTCAGCGTTGCCATCATGGCGTCATAAATCACCGGCTTACCGCCCGGCGCGACAAAGGTCTGTGCCGGTTCGTAATCAAGGCCGTTATCGCGCTTCAGCTTGGCGCAAATCGCCTGCTTCAACTCGTCAATACCGGTCACGGCCGTGTATTTGGTCTCACCACGCTGAATGGCGTCAATCGCCGCCTGCTTGATGTTTTCCGGCGTGTCAAAATCCGGCTCACCGGCGCCAAGGCCGATCACATCACGACCGGCAGCGCGCAATTGGCGCGCCTTATCCGACACCGCAATGGTGGCTGAGGGCTGAACACGAGAAAGGCTGTCTGCAAGAAACGACGACATATTGAAATTCCTTGTAAGGATCACTGAATGAGCGCAAACTAACCGCTTGAGATAGTGAAAACAAGAACGAAAGGATTATCTCATGCCGCCACAGGCAAAATCCCTGTTGATGGGGCTTGGTCTCGGCGCGGTGCTTGGCTTTTTGGCGACGCAATTCATCACCCCCACGGCAGTCGATATGCGCACCCAATACCCGCATACCGCTGTTCAACTGGTTACGCGCGCCACCAATATGCTGAATATGGACGGCCATGCCGCCTTTGAAGCCTTTGACCGCGACCCGAGTTTCAATCGCGTCGATGCATATTTATTCGTGCTGTCAGCCGATGGCACAAATATTTATCACGCGGCCGATCGCAGCCAAGTCGGTGAAAATTTTGCCGAGCTGCGCGATGTCGACCAACGCCCCTTCGGCCTGCAATTGGTCACCGATGCCGCGCCAAGCGGCGTGTGGAGTGCCTATCGCTGGAACAATCCGGCCACCGGTCGGGCTGAGTGGAAGCTGACTTTTTCACGCCAATCGCAGCAGGGCCATATTGTCGCCGCAGGCATTTATGCCGGCCCTGAATAAACGCGCGGCGTTAACGCAAAAATAAACGCCTTCCGTCAAGAATTAAAAAAAACGGATGGAGGAAGGATTATTCGTGTGACTGCAGATTTTCTAATGTTGGCAATTTATTTGCTGGTGCATTTTATCGTGATCAGCCTGGCTGTTTTAATCGGACTGTGGCTCTATTCCATCACGGAATGGCTGCTGGATAAATGGAGCAACAACCCGCTCGACCAAGCGCAGCCCATTAGTCGGTTATCAAACAAGCATCTCGATTAGGCGCATTTCCCCTGCCCGCCAATCGCGCTATATTGCCGGGCATGGAAGACCAAAAATCACTGACGGGTCGAGGCGAACTGGCGCCGGTGCCGGAGCCGGGGCTGAGCGATGCACAGCTTTCCGAATTTATCCCACACCGTGCCGCGCGACCGGAAAAGATTGAAGGCGGGCGCGCCTTTAAAATGGTGTCGGATTTCGAACCGGCCGGCGACCAGCCGCAAGCCATTATCGAATTGATTTCCGGCATTGAAGATAGCGAGCGCGACCAAGTGCTGCTCGGCGTTACCGGCAGCGGCAAGACCTTCACCATGGCGCAGGTGATTGCCAAGACGCAGCGTCCGGCGCTTATTCTCGCGCCCAATAAAACGCTCGCAGCGCAGCTTTATGGCGAGTTTAAGGGCTTTTTTCCCGATAATGCGGTCGAGTATTTCGTCTCTTATTATGATTATTATCAGCCCGAGGCCTATGTGCCGCGCACTGATACCTACATTGAAAAAGAGAGCAATATTAACGAGCAGATTGACCGCATGCGCCATTCAGCAACCCGCGCATTATTGGAACGCGATGATGTGATCATCGTCGCCTCCGTCTCCTGCATTTACGGCATTGGCTCGGTTGAGAGCTACACCTCCATGACGCTGCAATTGGAGCGCGGCATGGAAATCAGCCGCAATCAATTGCTCGCCGATTTGGTGGCGTTGCAATATCGGCGCAATGATATGGCGTTTGCGCGCGGCGATTTTCGCGTGCGCGGCGACACGGTGGATTTATTTCCGGCCCACTATGAAGACCGCGCTTGGCGCATTGAGCTGTTTGGCGACGAGATTGACAGCCTGACCGAGTTCGACCCGCTGACCGGCCAAAAGACCAATGATTTGGAAAAGGTCCGCGTCTATGCCAATTCGCATTATGTGACACCCGGCCCGACGCTGAGGCAGGCCATGGTTGGCATTCAGGATGAGTTGAAGAAACGGTTGGAAGAGTTTGAAGCTGCAGGTCGCCTGCTCGAAGCGCAGCGGCTGGAGCAGCGCACGCATTTTGATTTGGAAATGCTGGAAGCGACCGGCTCTTGCGCCGGCATTGAAAATTATTCGCGCTATCTGACCGGCCGCAAGCCGGGCGAACCGCCGCCTACATTATTTGAATATCTGCCCGATAATGCGCTGGTCTTTACCGATGAAAGCCATGTCACAGTGCCGCAAATCGGCGGCATGTTCAGGGGTGACTTTAAGCGCAAATCGACGCTGGCCGAGTTCGGCTTCCGCCTGCCCTCTTGCGTGGATAATCGACCGATGAAGTTTGAGGAATGGGACATTATGCGGCCGCAAACCGTGCATGTCTCTGCCACGCCCGGCCCGTGGGAGATGGAGCGCACAGGCGGCGTGTTTGTCGAGCAGGTCATTCGCCCGACCGGGCTGATTGACCCGACTTGCGAAATTCGCCCGGCCTCGAGCCAAGTCGATGATCTGATTGCCGAATGTCACGAGCTGGCCAAGAAAGACCAGCGCGTGCTGGTGACGACTCTGACCAAGAAAATGGCCGAGGATCTGACCGAATATATGCACGAGCAGGGCTTGCGCGTGCGCTATATGCACTCTGATATCGAGACGCTGGAGCGCATTGAGATTATCCGCGACCTGCGCCTCGGCGCGTTTGATATTCTGATCGGCATTAATCTGCTGCGCGAGGGGCTCGATATCCCCGAATGCGCCTTGGTTGCCATTCTCGACGCCGATAAAGAGGGTTTTTTGCGAAGTGAAACATCGCTGGTGCAAACCATTGGCCGCGCCGCGCGTAACGCTGAAGGGCGCGTGCTGCTTTATGCCGATAAAATGACCGGCTCGCTGGAACGCGCCATGGCCGAGACCGGACGGCGGCGCGAGAAACAAATGGCGCATAATGAGGCGCATGGCATCACGCCGGCGACAGTGAAGAAGAATGTCGCCGATGTGCTGGAGGGCATTGCCGAGCGCGATAATAAAGCCGCACCCGGCCCGTATCGGGTGCGTGAGGCGATGGAAGAAAAACAAGCGCCGCTTCTGGGCAGTAATTTGCGCGCCCATATTGAAGGGCTGGAAGCGCAAATGCGTGAGGCCGCCGCCGATCTCGAATTTGAGACAGCGGCGCGCCTACGCGATGAGATTAAACGGCTTCAGGAAACCGAATTGGCCTTAGCCGATGACCCTTTTGCCCGCCAGTCAGAAGTTGATGCCCGCGTCTCCGAAAGCACCGGCAAGGCGGTCAAGGCCAGACCAAAAAGTTCAGGTCGCAAACGCAAAGGCCCCTAAAGCAAAGGCCCTAAGATAAAAGGCCCTAAGGCTTAGAAATCGTAAATATAGCTGACCTGCAGCACTTGCGATTCAAAGACCTCAAAATCATATTGCCGCAATTCCACCCGGAACGGCTCATGCGCCACCCCAATGCCGAAAAACGCACCATCACCAGTATGCGGATCGTCGATTGAAGCAAAACCGACCCGCGCCGTGTAGCGCAGCAAAGGCGGACCGCCTAAATCAAACCCCTTCAAAACCGACATTTCAAAAGCCGGCTGGTCGGGCTTCGGATTGCTGCCGCCACTGGCGGTCGGCTGGTCATAAGCGCCATTCAACACGGTCAGGCCGACTTCAAAATGCCAGTCCGATGGAAAGCGCACCCCAAAGCCACCGGCAATAGCAATATCATCGCTATCGGCTTCGGCATGCCGAAGGGCGGCGCCGCCGGAGCCGTTGGGTGCGTACCCCTGGTAAGCCTCGGCGCCTTCACTCGTCTCGTCATGACTGACGAAGCCGACACTGCCATAGACATAGGTAAATGTCCCCAAGCGTTCAGCCCGCGATTGTTTCGGCCAGCCTTCCCATGCATCCATATCGGCAGATTTGGCCGGCGCGGTCCAAATCAGACCCAGCACAAAAGTCATGGCCACGGCCAGGGCCAGTATTTTCACGGAGGCCAGCTTGTCCTGACCGGTTATTGTTTGATATCGACGATCGTGCATCGACTTACTCCTTTTGTTGTTCAGCAACAGCCTAGAACGGCCTGCCTTATTTTTCGGTTAAAGCTGCGCCACCCGCTAACAACATGGACAGGCGGGACAACACACACCTGAGCCCATAAGGCGCACGGATTTGAGTGAGTAAACAGCAACAGCCATAGCAGACCTCCTTTTTATTATTTTTGGTCTGAGCAAACCTTACTCAATTCCACCTCTATGTAAAAGGCTTTTGTCGGCGCATTTTTACAGGTCGGAAATGGCCCACATGCCCGTCAGATAAAACACCACAAACATGACGACATGGACGAGCAGCACTTTCAGCAGCAAATGGCGGGGAACAGGTTTTTCGTGCGGTTCTTCAGACATGGGAACTCCCTTTAAATCATCGATGGACCAGCCTGCCGCGCAAACGGTTAAAAAACGGTGTAGAAGCCGCCGAAAAACTGCTACATCAGGGCCATGAGCACGACCGACCCGAAAGCCGTTTTGATAACCGGTGCCGCCAAACGCATTGGCCGCGCACTGGCCGAGGCAATGGCGGCCGATGGCTGGGCCATTGCGGCGCATTATGCCGGCTCAAAATCCGAGGCAGAGGCTCTGATTGCCGACATCACCAGCAAAGGCGGTAAAGCTGTTGCACTGCAAGCCGATTTGCGCGATGCCGCAGCGACTGAGACTTTGGTGCCACAGGCCGTGGCCGCGCTGGGGCCGCTGACGGCACTGATCAATAATGCCTCGACCTTTGAACGCGACACGGCGCACACGCTCAGTGCCGCAAGCTGGGACACGCATATCAATGCCAATCTGCGCGCACCGGCCCTGCTAATGCGCGATTTTGCCAATCAGACCGCCTTGCAAGATGGCAGCATTGCCGACGCCAATATCATCAATATTACCGATCAGCGCGTGTTTCGACTGACCCCGGATTTCGCCAGCTATACGGTTTCGAAAACCGGATTGGCGACGCTGACGCAAACTTTCGCGCAGGCGCTGGCGCCGCAACATATCCGCGTCAACGCCATTGCGCCGGGCCCGACCTTGCCGAACCCCCGCCAAGACCAGAGCGAATTTGACAAACAAGCCCGCCTCGTGCCATTGGCGCATGGTGCCGAACCGGCCGATATTGTTGCCGCCGCCCGCTATATTTTGAGCGCCCGCGCCATGACCGGGCAGACATTGACGCAGGATGGCGGCCAGCATTTGGCTTGGCAGACGCCTGATGTGGTTGAGGTAAAGGAATAATCAAATGAACCAGCATCCGGCCGGCAACACTCTGGGTTTCGCCAATGCAACGCGCGGGCTGCGCCATGTCTTTGTCAATCGGCTGGCGCTCGACGCGCGCATCGGCATTCACCCGCATGAGCGCGCCGCGCCGCAAACCATTTGGGTCTCGGTCGATGCGGCCGTTGCCGAGCAGGATGTGGCGACCGACCCGTCAATCGATGATGTGGTGTGTTATGAGGGCATCAGCAATCAGATCGGTGACATTATTGAGCGCGGCCATATTGATCTGGTCGAAACGCTGGCCGAAATAATTGCCGACACGCTCATGGCCGATAAACGCATTGTGCAATTGCGGGTGAAGATTGAAAAGCCTGACGCCATCGCCGCAGCAGAAAGTGTCGGAATTGCAATTGAGCGGCTTCAAAGCGCCTGAATTCTGCGTCAAAAGCGCGCAAAATCGTCACAGAGCAGCAGTTATGTGACGTTTTTCTTACGCTAAGTCGCTGAATTAAAATAAAAAAACGCAATAAGCGAGTTTTTCACACCCCGCTGCAAAAAAATGTCAGTTTTGTAAAGCCATAAAAATAGCCGAAAAAAATATTTTTTTTAGGTAGTTGATTTTGTTTTTATGAATACATTCAATGGCTTAATTGTTTTGCCTATTTTTTGTGCAATGAGTGCGGATTTGTTTTAAATCAATAACTTGGCGGCTTATTCGATTTTTTATACACACACTTATCCACAGAACTGGTGAATTATTTTTTTGACGGTTTTGTGTAGACTGCCAAGCAGTTAATTGGCAGATAAATCGGGGTAGCGCATTTCAGGACGGGCATGACGCAGGAAGCAGAAACATTACAGGGCCGCGCGCTGATCGAGGCAAAAGTGGCAACCCTGCCCTCGGCGCCCGGCGTCTATCGCATGCTCGATGATGCGGGCAATGCGCTTTATGTCGGCAAGGCGAAAAATCTGAAGAACCGCGTGCGCAGCTATGCCCGCCCGACCGGTCATAATAACCGTATCCTCAGAATGATTGACGCGACGCGCGCCATGGAATTTATCCGCACCGAGACCGAGACCGATGCGCTGCTGCTGGAAGCCAATCTAATCAAAAAATTGCGGCCGCGTTTCAATGTGCTGCTGCGCGACGATAAGAGCTTTCCCTATATTCTGCTGGCCGATGACCATGAAGTGCCGCAGCTGTATAAACATCGCGGGCCGCGCAAACGCCCGGGCGCTTATTTCGGCCCGTTTGCTTCAGCCGGCGCAGTCAATCGCACGCTGAACACACTGCAGCGCGCCTTTTTGCTGCGCTCATGTTCAGACAGCGTTTATGAAAGCCGCACGCGACCCTGCCTGCTCTATCAAATCAAACGCTGCGCCGCGCCCTGCACGGGCGAGATCTCACGCGGCGATTATCAAGAACTGGTCGAAGAAGCGCGCGAATTCCTCTCCGGCGACAGTCGCAAAGTGCAGGACGGTTTGCTGGAAAAAATGCAAGCCGCCAGCGAGGCGTTGGATTTCGAAGCCGCCGCCGCGGCGCGCGACCGTATTCGCGCCCTCACCTATGTGCAACAAGAGAGCGGCATCAACCCGCTGGATATTGCCGAAGCCGATGTCGTTGCCGTGGCCAAGCAAGGCGGGCAATCATGTGTACAAGTCTTCTTCTTTCGCGCCGGCCAAAATCTCGGCAATAAGGCCTATTTCCCACGCCATGAAAAAGACCAGAGCGAGGCGGAAATCCTCGAGGCGTTTATCGGTCAATTCTATGAAGGCCGCCCCGTGCCGCGCGATATTTACGTCAATCATAGCCTGCCCGCCGCCGCGCTGATCGGCGAGGCGCTGAGCACACGCATGGGGCGTAATATCAAAATCCATAAGCCACAACGCGGCGACAAGACTCAGCTTGTGCGCCATGCCGAGCAAAATGCCCGCGAAGCCTTAGGCCGTCACGTGGCCGAAAGCGCCAGCCAAAGAAAATTATTGCGCGGCGTCGCCGAGGCGTTCGACCTCGAAGCCCCGCCGCAGCGCATTGAGGTTTTTGACAATAGTCATTTGCAAGGCACCAATCAGCTTGGTGGCATGATTGTCGCCGGGCCGGATGGGTTTATGAAAAACCACTATCGCAAATTTAATATTAAAAACCCCGAAACGGCGCCGGGCGATGATTACGCAATGATGCGCGAAGTGTTTTCCCGTCGCTATGGCCGCCTCGCCAAAGAAGAAAATCGCGACACTGCCAATTGGCCGGATTTGGTTTTGATCGATGGCGGTAAAGGCCAACTTGGCGTCGCCATAGAGGTCATGGCCGAGCTGGGGCTTGAGGATATCCCGCTGGTCGGCGTCGCCAAGGGCCCGGACCGCGATGCCGGACGTGAACGTTTTTTCCAACCGAAGCGCGCCGACTTTATGCTGCCGCAAAACTCGCCCGTCTTATATTATCTGCAACGTTTGCGCGACGAGGCGCACCGCTTCGCCATTGGCGGCCATCGCGCCAAGCGCAAAGCCGATATTCGTAAAAACCCCCTCGATGCGATTGAGGGCATTGGCGGGCATCGCAAAAAAGCGCTGCTGCATCATTTCGGTTCGGCCCGCGCCGTGGCCCGCGCCTCGCTGGCCGATTTGGAAAAAGTTGACGGCATTAGTGCAAAAACCGCACAACGTATCTACAATCATTTCAATTCAAGTGAGTCGTAAGAGGCAGGCATGAACCATATCCCGAATATTCTGACCCTGCTGCGCATTGCTATGATACCGGCGGTTTATATCGCCTTTCTCATTCCCGGCCATTTTGGCGATTGGTTGGCGCTTATCCTTTTCTCAATAGCCGGCTTTACCGATTTTTTCGATGGCTGGCTGGCCCGCAAGCTGGATGTGCAATCCGGCTTTGGCCGCATGCTCGACCCGATTGCCGATAAGCTGATGGTCGCCACTTGCCTGATGCTGCTAGCCGGGTATGGCATTGTGAACGGCTATCACATGATTGCGACGATTATTATTCTATGCCGCGAGATTCTGGTGTCGGGTCTGCGCGAATATCTCATGGAATTAAACGTCGCCCTGCCGGTCTCGACACTGGCCAAATATAAGACGACCATTCAGATGGTTGCGATCGGCTTTTTGCTCTCAGATGAGGCCGGGGCCAGCGTGCTGGCCGGGGCGCATGAGATCGGCTTGGTGCTGCTGTGGATCGCCGCCATTTTGACGCTGGTCACCGGTTATGACTATGTGCGTCAGGGTATGAAACACGCCAAATGGCAAGATTAATTTGCCGCACTGGTAATTGATGCCGCCTTCGGGTAAATCATCAGCCATGAGTGAACGCGCCCCTTTACCCTGTCCTGAGATGGAGGACATTCGCCGCGCCATTGACGCGCTGGACGAAAAGCTTGTGCAGCTTTTGGCCGAACGCCAAAAGCTCATTGAAGCGGCAGGCAAAGTCAAACCGTCGCGTGATACGGTGCGCGATGAGGCGCGCATTGAAGAAGTTATTGCCCTGGTCAAAAAAGAAGCCGCCAAGGCCGGCCTCGCAGAAGAAATCGCGGAACCGGTTTGGCGGCAACTTATTGAAAGCTCAATTGCCTATGAATATGGCGTTTACGATAAACGCTAAATCTTAGAATTGTGACGCAGGCACTTTCACAACCAGACCGTCAATATCATCGCTGACTTTGATCTGGCAGCACAGGCGGCTGTTTTCTTCAACTTCATGCGCGAAGTCCAGCATGTCGCTTTCCATTTCTTCGCGCTGTTTCAGCTTCTCAGCCCAATCGCCTTGCAGATAGACATGGCAGGTTGCACAAGCACAGGCACCGCCGCAATCGGCATCAATACCTTCAACAGAGTTTTTAATCGCGACTTCCATGACGGTGGTGCCGTTGTCAGCGTCAAAACTGTGCTCAGTACCGTCATGCGTGATAAACGTAATTTTAGCCATGAATTCCTCCAAATTTTCTGACTGCAATATAAAGAAAATTTGCTTGAGGGCAAGCGATTGGACGCGGCATAGTGGCACTGTATAACACGCCGGAGAGGCCATATTTTATGCGCAAAATATCAATCAAAGCCGAGACCTGGCCCCTGCGTCAGCGATTTGCCATTGCCCGCGGCAGCAAAATCGCGGCCGAGCTTATCAGCGTTGACATTAGCGATGGCGATGCGACGGGGCGCGGCGAGGCAGTGCCTTATGCGCGCTATGGCGAAACGGTAGAGACCGCCAGCGCTGCCATTGAGGCGCTGATACCGGCGTTGCAGGACGGTATGGGGCGCAGCGCGCTGGCCGATGCGCTGCTGCCCGGTGCGGCGCGCAATGCGGTCGATTGCGCGCTGTGGGATTTGGAGGCCAAGCTGGCCGGGCAGTCGGTTTATCAGCTTGCCGGATTGCCCGCGCCCCAAAAGCTGACCACCGCCTATACGATTATTCTGGATGAGGCCGACACCAT
>CBFHSX010000023.1:0-26091 GCA_965658615.1 Alphaproteobacteria bacterium
CAGCCATAGAAATCTCGGCGCCTCGTTTCTGGCCTATACCAGCATTAATGGCATGACGGAGAACAGTGTGCCGCTCAATGTGCTGCCCATGTTTCATATTGGCGGATCGAGTGCTGCCTATATGGGGCTGTGGGTCGGCTGCACAAACATCGTGCAGCGCGAGCTTGACCCGTCGCAAATGCTGACCGCCATCCCTCAATATGGTGTTACACATCTGATGATGGTGCCGGCCATTTTGCAAATGTTTCCCGACCTGCCTGGTGCTGCTGACACAGATTTCTCTTCTGTTGAATTGGTCAATTATGGCGCCTCGCCGATTTCTGAAGAGGTGCTGAACACCTCCATGCAATTGTTCGGCTGCCCGCTAATGCAAACATATGGGCTGACGGAAGCGACCGGCCCGGTGACGCATTTACCCCCCGCCAACCATGAACCGAACGGGCCGCGCGCACATCTAATGCGCTCGGCCGGCAAGCCCCTGCCCGGCACTGAAATTCGCATTGTCGGACCGGATGGCAAGGATATGCCGGAGGGCGAGGTCGGTGAAATTTGGACGCGCTCGCAGCAAAATATGAAAGGCTATTGGAAAAATCCCGAGGCAACCGCCCTCGCTTTTCCCGAGGGCCGCGATGCCAAGGGGCTGGGCTGGATGGCGACCGGCGATGCGGGGGCTTTGGAGGGCGGCTATCTCTTCATCCGCGATCGGGTGAAGGATATGATTATTTCCGGCGGTGAGAATATATACCCGGCCGAAATTGAGAACGCGCTAATGTCGCATCCCGCCATTGCTGATGTTGCCGTTATCGGCATTCCAAGTGAAAAATGGGGCGAGTCGCCGCTTGCCGCGATCGTGCTGAAGGCAGGCGAAACGCCGACTAAGGACGAGATTATCGCCTTTTGCGCCACCCGATTGGCACGCTACAAGCTACCGACCGCTATTGATTTTATGGCCGAGATCCCGCGCAACGCATCAGGCAAAATCCAAAAAGTCGAATTGCGTAAGCCCTATTGGACAAACCACTCACGCGGCGTTAATTAGCCCGGCCCTTTATTCGGGGATATTGAGAACCCGTTTCGCAATCAGATTTTTTTGAATCTCATGCGTGCCGCCCCAAATGGAATGCGACCGCGTGAACAACCATTCGCGCGTCCATTGCAATTGCTCGTGCAAAAAGCCCGGCCCTTCCCAACCAAGGCTGTTTGTACCGGCGGCTTCCATGGCGAGATCATGCTCTTCTTTCTTCATATCGCCCCAGCGATATTTACCGATCGATGAGATGTCGCGGCCCGGCTGCCCGGCTTTCGCCTCCTCGCCGGCGCGGCGCATAGTCAAGTCGAGCGCACGCGCGTCAATCTCGTGCGCCGCCAAGCGTTGACGCAGGGTTGCATCGGCCAACATGCCGTTTTCCATACCGATTTCGCGCTGCATCAATTCGGTAATCGTCTCTTTCGCCTCAAAGATAATGACATCGTGAATATCGGTTGAGCGCTCATATTGCAGCAGCCGTCGGGCGACGTCCCAGCCGCTATTTATCTCACCGACGACTTGGTCGGCACGCGTCCGCGCATTATCGAAAAACACCTGGCAAAATTTTGCCGTGCCGTCGATCAATTCCAGCGGCGCAATCTCGATACCCGGTTGGTCCAATTCCACCATCAACATGCTGATGCCCGCATGTTTGGGCGCTTCCGGATCGGTGCGCACAAGACAGAAGATCCAGTCAGAGGTATGCGCGTCCGAAGTCCAGATCTTCGAGCCGTTAATGATATATTCATCGCCGACGCGCTCGGCGCGGGTTTGCAAGCCCGCAAGATCGGAGCCGGCGCCGGGCTCGCTGAACCCCTGACACCAAAATGTTGAATGATTTGCGATTTTGGGCAGATGCTCTTGGCGCTGTTCTTCAGTGCCAAACTCCATAAGGGTCGGCCCCAGCAACGAAATACCGGGATGTCCGGGGGTCGGCGCATCGACGGCCCGCAATTCTGCGCGCAGTGCCGATGTTTGGGCGCGGTCAAGTCCGGCGCCGCCATATTCGGTCGGCCAATCAGGCGTCACCCAGCCTTTTTCAGCCAGCGCACCAAACCATTTTTCCACTTCGTCCTGCGGCAAGCTCGGGCTATTGCCAAAGCGCAAATGCGCCGGCAGGTTCTCGGCAATAAAGTCTTGAACGTGCTTTTTAAATGTTTCCATCTCGTCCATATCGCGCTCCTTAGTAGCCTTGCAGCGCGGCAAAACGCCGGTGATGATAATTATCATCGCCGAGCGCAATTTCGGCTGCCTTTAATCGTTTCAAAAACAGACCAATATCCAAATCATTGGTCATGCCCATACCGCCATGCATCTGAACCCCCTCAGCGGCGATCAGCCGGGCGGTTTTATTGGCTTGGGCTTTCGCCGCGCTGACGCTGAGGGCGACATCGCTGCGGTTCTCATCAATCGCTGAAAAACCATCCAGCATTAGCGAGCGGGCAAATTCCAGCTCCGCAAACATTTCTGCGGCGCGGTGGCGGAGCGCCTGAAAGGTTCCGATTTTGACCCCAAATTGCTCGCGCTCTTTCAGATAATCCACCGTCCGCTCAAAGGTTTCATCAACCATACCGAGCATTTCTGCCACCAGCCCCATGGTCGCCTGGTCGATAACGCGGTCGAGCAAATCGGCATCGCCCAAAAACCTATCGGCGCTAACCGCGACATTTGCAAAGGACACTTGCGCCACGTTGCGCCCATCCATCCCAGTGAGGCGTTGAACCGAGACGCCCTCAGCCGCCGCATCGACAAGGAAAAGGCCCAGACCGTCGCGCTCATTTGGCGAAGCTGACAGGCGCGCAAGCACAACCATTTGATCGGCCACATGGCCGTCCAGCACATAGGTTTTGTCACCGCTAATCACATAGCCATCGGCGCCCGAAACCGCTTCGGTCTTGACGCCATAGGGGTTAAAACGCCCCGACTCCTCAAAGGCCAGCGCGACCAGCCGCTCGCCGGCGATAATTACCGGCAACACATCGTCTTGCAGCGCCTCATTGCCCGACAGGCGCACGGCATTGCCGCCCATCAGCAGGGTCGACAGCATCGGTTCCGGTGCCAAAACACGACCGGCCTCAAAAAGAATGACACCAAGCTCGCCCAGCCCCATATCGCTGCCGCCATGCGCTTCGGTAAAAGGAACCCCGAGCCAACCTAGATCTGCCATTTCTTTCCAGACATCGCGGGAAAAACCATCAGCGTCGCGCGTATCGCGCACTGCGCGCATACGCGAGACGGGCGATGTCTTGGCGAAAAACTTCTCGGCGGACTCTTTTAATAATTGTTGTTCTTCACTCAAAGTCAGGGACATTATTCCTCCTGCCTGCAACCAAATAATTGTCGCCTCAGTATTATACTAACCAGCGGGTATGTAAACCATAGATCGGCTACAAAGAAGTCAGCTATCGAGAAATTTTGTCACCCGAAACTCACGAATGGTGGTGGTGGTGCCCGTGAACCGCCGGCAACGTTGCCCGAATAGGTTCCGCAATCGCCTCTGCCAGACGCGATGGCGATGTGCCATCCTGCAAATGCTTGAGGATGACCGGCAGCGCCAGCTCAACCTCATGGGTCGGACCGGGCAAGCAAATAATGGTCGCCCATTCAAGGCTGGCCACACAAACGCGGACCGCATCTTTCACATGGCGTCCCGTGCCCTTTTTATATTGTGCCAGAACGGCAGTCGCCAAATCCGGATCGAGCCCTTCAATAGCCTCAATCGTATGATCTTTATCCTCTGCGCCCACGCCGCCCGTGGTGATGATGAGGCCGAAGCCCTCGCCTGCAAGCCGGGCCACGAGACCGGCTATTTCGCGCTCTGAATCGCCGGCGACGCCGCCAAAGGAAACCTCGAATTGCGCCGCCGTAAAGACCCGCGAAATGGCTTCGAAATTCGTGTCTTCTATCTCGCCATTCTGCACTTCCGGGCCGGTGGAAACCACCGCCACACGGCCGGAAGCATATTTGCGGATTTGCTCATCCATGCGCCGTGCGTGTTCGACCATTTCCGCTGCTTGCGCACGGGTCGACCCGATGACCCCCAAAACGCCCTCAGAATGGATGGTCGCATCGCGATCAATGCTCACACCGTCAATGCTGCTAAGGGCGTCAAACACGTCTTGCTGGCGGCCGACAACAGCTTCAAACTCCACTTTCGGCTCCAATACATCGAGCACCACCAGCGCTTCGCGGACGTCAGTGACAAAAACCTTATCCTCGGCAATCGACAAAACATTGGCAGCTTTGCGGGCAATTTCCGGCAAATTGGCATTCGCCAACCGCACCCCCTGCATCCAAATTTCTGTCTTTCCCAGTAATTGCACATTACTCATAAGCGTGCCTCGCAGTTTATATTAAGCGTCAAGATTGCGTTGGCGCAGCCATTTCGGCATCAGCGTATTTTTCACATCATCAACGATGCGCGGTGCCGCATTTAAAAGAATATCCGCCATGGGCTCATTCACCCGGAAAACCCCCGGCGTATAGTCAAACGCAAACAGGTTCTCGCAGCCGGTTTTATCCTGCGCCGCCGCCACCGCTTCCGACAGGCCATTATGCACAATCGCCGCGTCTCTGATGTAAGACAAAGACGGGTCATTGGCCAATAAGCGCGCCTCTGTTTCGGTTGCAATATGCACGCTCTGCATATCCTGCAGATAAGGCACAACCGGCACACCACCGGCCATATAATTAATGACAATCGCCTTCAGAGCTTGCGTGTTGCCCATGGTCAGCCCGTCACGGCCATATTTGCCACCGGTCGCACTGAGCGCCAAATTGTCCAGATCCAGAATATCCGTATCGGCATAAAGCAGATTGGAGAAAGTTATCCCGCCGCCATAATTATAGACAAAGGAGCCATGCCCATCGAGGATCGGAATGACCTCCTCAATCTCGCCGAGCAGCCGCACGAGCGGCCCATAATTCCAAAAAATCTCTTTCGTCATGCGGGCATCCAGCGCGTATAAATCATTATCCGCTTCAACCGATGCCACACCCTCAGAAACCGTGTTCAGCACAACACTGGCGACATAGCTTTTCTGGATGAACTCGCTTTCGAAAATCGCCTTGGCGATCATTTGACCGGTTCTTGGCCCAAAACCGAAATGATAGGCAGAGCGTGTTTCCAGTCGCACATAAGACATGCCAAACGGCTTGATCAAGCGATCGACCATGCGGTGAAAATAGGTCTCGCGCGGCTCGGTTACATGTGTGTGAATAAAATACGGCGCGGTGAAAAGCTTTTTGCAAACATATTGCTCGCCCAGAATCGTGTCGATTTTCTTGCCCGGCCCGATTTGATTGACGTTTTCGATATCACCCAATCGCTCTTTCAACCGATAGGTTTTGATCCAATCCGGATTGGCCAGCGGCCCCATTGATTCCGCAATCTTGACCTTGACGGTCGATTTGCGCTGTTCGCTGACATAAGATTGGATTTCCTCCAACATGGCGACATAGCCCTCGCCCATAAGCGAAAAGCCGTGCGGATTGGCGATCAGATGCACTTGCCGACCTTCTTCGATTTTCGACCAATCGACATTGGATATTTTTTTGCGCGTTTCGCGCCGGATAATATCCGGATCCGTATCGCCGAATTCGGCACTTGGCGACCAAATCGGTTTCGGCATATGCGGGATAAGCTCACGCACCGGTAGCGCCATCATACCCGGCAAATCGGCGCTGCGCTCGGGTATCAGCTCAGCCGGTTTATCGCCATTCAGCAATTGCTTGAAAGGCGGTGGTGGAATTTGGATAAATTCCTCTCTCTTCATCATACTCATGCTGACCCCTTTTCGCTTCGTCTTGCTTTCGATGCCTCAAATAATTCTTCCATTTCGCGCTGCGGTTTATAGACCGAGAATTTTTCTTCTATCTCATCGCTGAACGACCCGTCCGGTTGCACCAGATCATATAAAGTGCCTGCACGCCCGTACCATTGGAAACCGGTTTTTGGATTGCGCGGCATATCGGTGTGGCCTCCCGCCGCCAGAATATCCAGCAAGGGCTGCATGCAAAGCTCCGAACAGCCGGTCCGCACACCCGTCATGCGCGACAACTCATCCGGCGTCGAGGCGCCGTGCAGCACACCGGCAGCCAGCTCGCCGGCCGTCGTGCCGGTGCACGGGCAGATAACCGCCTTAGGGCTGAATTGCGCGGCGCGGCAAATCTCTTTCACACGCGTTTGATCGACCGCGTCGACATCCACCTGAACCTCGAACGGTTCGTCCAACTCGCGCATCACAATCGCTTCATCGGGGCAAATCTCCAGACAGGACTGAATATTGTAGCAATGCTCATCATGCATAACGGCGATGTTTTTGCCCGGCCCGATCTCGTCATCGCTGCGCGGGCGCATTGTGATGGCAACCGTCGCGCATACTTGTTCACACAAGCGGCAGCCGGTGCATTTATCGCCGAGGATTTCGGCCACCATGGTTACGCGTTTTGGCATGTTAAGCTCCTTTTTTCCCAAGCGCTTGCGGGCTCTTATTTTCAGCCCGTTGGGCAGCGGCAACCCCTTCATTCAAAGATCCCGAACGAAACCCTTTTAAATCGAGGGTGACATAGCGGTATCCCAATTTTTTGAACTGCGCTTCGATATCAAGCCGGTGCGCGATAATGACCGCGAAATCATCCGGCTCAACCTCCAATCGGGCCACGTCGCCGTGGTGGCGCACCCGAAATTGCTCCAGCCCCATGCCCTCGAGCACGGCCTCTGCCTGTTCGATTTTTTGCAAAAGATCGCCGGAAATAGCCGTTCCATAAGGCACGCGGCTGGACAGACACGCCGCCGCCGGTTTTTTGGCATTGCGCAGCTTCAAATGCGCCGCAAGATCTCTAATGTCCTTTTTCGAAAAGCCGCAATCGCGCAAGGGCGATTTGACTGCATTCTCATCGGCGGCCGCCAGCCCGGGGCGATAATCGCCCAAATCATCAATATTGGTGCCGTTCAAAACCCAGCGAAACCCTTCACGCTGCGCGATTTCTTGCAGGTCCGTATATAAAGTCGACTTGCAAAAATAGCAGCGATTTTGCAGGTTTTTGACATAGTCGGCGTTTTCAATCTCGCGCGTTTTGATAATCCGGTGATCAATGCCCCATTCCGCCGTGATTTCTTTTGCAAGCTGCAAATCGGCAGCTTTCAGACTTTCCGACCCGGAGGTGATTGCCAGTGCCTTTGCACCCAATTCCTGGCCGGCCACGAAGGCAACGAGGGAGCTGTCAATGCCGCCCGAAAGCGCCACCAGCACACTGTCATAAGAGCGTATTTCGGCTCTTAGCTTGTCGTATTTCTCTGCCAGTTCTGGGCTCATCATCTTAAAACCTTATTTCTTGCGCGCTCATTCTGCTTTCAGGCGCGTGATCAGCGCGGCCTGATAGCCTGCGCCGAAACCATTATCAATGTTAACAACCGTGACACCGGAACCGCAACTGTTAAGCATCCCCAACAAAGCCGACACGCCGCCAAATGACGCGCCATAGCCGACGCTTGTCGGCACGGCAATAATCGGTTTGTCGACCAAGCCCGCCACAACGCTGGGCAATGCGCCCTCCATGCCGGCGACCACAATAATCACCTGACAGCCCCGTATCTCATCAATCCGCGCCAGCAAGCGGTGCAAGCCGGCCACACCTACATCGCTGATCCGCAGCACCTCGCCGCCGAGAAACTCAGCCGTCAAAGCGGCTTCTTGGGCAATCGGCAAATCCGATGTGCCGGCACTGATAACAGCGATCTTACCCAATTGATCGTACACACAAGGCGCGACCACATAGCTGATGACACCGGCCAAATCGTCAAAAACCGCATCCGGCAGCGCTTCTTGAACAGCGCGGAAATGCTCTTCTGTCGCCCGGGTCGCGAACACGTTTTGCCCGTTTGCGGCCAATTCAACGGCAATATCGCGCACTTGGTCGGGCTGCTTATGCTCGGCGTAAATCACCTCGGCCACGCCTTGTCGCGCAGCGCGCTCAAGATCGACATTGCTGTGCAGAAAATCAGACATTGTCATCCAGCTCCTCTAACGGATGCGCGGCGAGAAACGCCTCGATCTCGCTGTCAATCTGGCGCTTTAAGGAAAGATAAGACTCACCCGTTTGGGCGGCCAGACTGACAATCTCATCATGCTCGGATTTAAACCGGTAAGCACCATCCGGTTGCGTCACCACTTTGGCCGACACCTCCCCCATGCGGGTCGGGACGCGGATAATGCGGCGCGGCAGAAACATTTTGTCAAAAGGCGATATCCGCAGGCCAATGGTCGAACTTTGGTTCAGCACAATTTCGCCCAAGCGCGTCGCCATATCCTTTTTGCACAGCACGGAAACCATCTGCGCCGGACGGGATTTTTTCATAATGATCGGCTGGATGAAAACATCACTGGCCCCGGCGGCGAATAAATGATCAATCAGCGGGCCGAAAGCCTCCGGGCTCATATCATCAATATTGGCTTCGATTTTGACAAATTCAGATGGCGGCATGGGCGAAGAGATAGACGCCTGCGCTTGCGTCTCACAGTCAATCAATTGCGCCCGCAGCACATTTGGAATATTGGCGTCGCGATGGCCGATGCCGTAAACGGTTTTCTGACTGACGCCCTCAATTTCGGACACAAACGCATCGGCGCAGGCTTTCATAATCGCCGCGCCGGTCGGCGTCGTCGCTTCGCCCTCAACGCCGCCGCGCGTAAACGGCACGCCTTGTAGTATTTGCGCCGTGGCGGGCGCGGGCACGGGATAAACACCATGCGCGCATTTAACCATGCCGCTGCCCAATTCCAATGCCGAACACAATATGCGCTCGACGCCCGCCTCGGCGATTAAATACTCAATGCCGATGGCTGCGCCGACAATGTCCACGATCGAGTCAGTGGCACCGACCTCGTGAAAATGCACCGTCTCCACCGGCATTTGGTGTATCTCCGCTTCCGCATGCGCGATCTCGTCAAAAATCTTCAGCGCGCGGGCTTTGACCCGCTCGTGCAAAGCCGATTGCGCGATTATCTGTTTAATCTGTTTATAGTCGCGCTGATGCGTATGGTGATGGTCGTGATCATGATGGTGCGTGTGCGCCGTAGACGCGCTCACCTCAACATCCACCCGCAAACCGTATATGCCGCTTTTTTGCGCTTTGGAAATCCTCAGCTCATATTCATCCTCTATGCCGAGCTTTGCCAATTCGGCGCGTAAATGCTCTTCCGGCACGCCGATATTCAAAAGCGCGGCCAAACACATATCGCCCGAAACACCGGCAAAGCATTCAAAATAGAGCGTCCGACTAGTCATGCGGCGTATCCGGGGCTTGGATGTTGATGACATCAATCTTCATATCCAGAAGCGGTGCGTCGACAATGGCGCGCCCGATATCAATGCGGTCGACGTCTTTCTTACGCAGCAGCGCAATGTCGGATAATTGGATATTGCCCGAATAGGCCAGCACCACTTTTTCCCGCAGACCGGCTTTTTTCAGCGCTGCGCTGACACGGTCAATATCGTCTATCTCGCCCGTATCGATAAATACAATATGCGCGCCCGCCTCGGCCGCCTCAATCGCTTCAAGGGCGACATCATTATAGCTGCCTTTGATTTGGATAACTTTTTCATGCTCTTCAATATGCGACGTGGCCTGCAATGTTTGTCTGATGCCGCCCAGCATGCGGACAAAATTCTTGTCCAGATAAACGAAATTCACCCGCGTGATTCTGAAATCGGCACCGGCTGCGCGTATCGCATGGCGAATGACATGCTTCAACACCATCGGCATTTTTTTCCACGCGCCGGAAACAATGCGCACATCATCGCCGGCTGCCTCAACAAATTTGCGCGTTTGCGTGGCAATCCCGGAGGGCTTGGCGAGCATGCCGATCAGCCGCTCCTCGGCCTTGGCGATTTGCTTCGGCGCGCCGGAGAATTCAGCAATCCGATCGCCGGCACCAAGCTGTGTGGCGTCGTCAACGACGAACTTCACATCCAGCCCCAAATCATCTGCGGTTTTTTGAAAATCCGGAATCCCGACAATCAACCCATCATCATCGGCGCGCAAAACAGCCGTCACGGTCTGACCTTCAATCGATTGAAAAATCGCGTCGCGCAAATCCGGAAACACATAATCATGGTTCGGGAAAAAATTTACGCCGGTGATCTTATCGATAATCGGTTTCATGCTTTCACCTGATGGTTTGAGCGCAGCGCCTTAAACAGGACAGCGAGTTGATCGAATGAGTTCGCGATTGTCTTGCGCGCAAACGGGCTTGTATAGAGGGTTTGCGCGAGACTCCAAATCGACTGCACGTAGAGAATAGCCAGCCCGTGAACATCAGCCGCCTCGGGTATCAACCCGCCTTTGCGACAAATCCCCAAAAGCGCCTCAATCCGTGCGACCTGATCGCGCGACTGCTCTTCGACGCAAGCGCGAAACGCCGAGTCTTTGGAAATAAAGGCAGCGGCGTGAATCGCCATCTCGCCATTGGCCCGCATATTGGGCTTAGCCCCGGCATGCAGCGCGACATAATAATGTTTCAGCGTCTGCAAATGAGCCATCAAAGCGTCCCAGGCTTTTTCCGGTGAGGTGCCCGGCCCGCTATCGAGCAGCTCAATATGATTGTCGCGCAGGATACGATCGCGCAGCAGGCCCAAGGCCAGAGACTGTTTATCAGGGTAATGATATTGCGCCAAAGTGCGGCTAAACCCGGCTTTCAGACTGATTGCCCCCAATGTGACGGGGTCATAGCCCTCGTGGGCAAACAGATAAAGCGCCGCCTCTTGCAGGCGGCGTTTCGCGTCACGCCGACGCTCTTCCTGTGTAGCTCGCGGCTTTTTTTCCAGCGCCTGCATGCACCCTCCGGCTCGGTGGTTTTACCTACCTTGAAGGCTATCATATTTACTGACTGAAAGTAAATAACATACCCTCCCAAAATTCGGTTGAACATCGCTGCCTTTCGGGCTTACGCTAATGCCGATAATGAGTTTGACCTTGGGAGGACAAAATGACGAAACCGATTACCGGCCAATGCCTATGCGGCAGCATTAAATTTCAGTGCGATGAAGAAAAACTTGCCGGCGGTGCCGTTTGTCATTGTCGTGATTGCCAATATGTATCGGGCGGCGGACCTGCCATGGTTGTCGTAACACCGGAAGATGACTTCACCCTGCTTCAGGGCGAACCCAAGAGCTTCACCGTCACCGGCGAAAGCGGTTCGGATGTCACGCGCAAATTTTGCGGCGATTGCGGCTCCCCCATACTCAGCGAATTGGGCATTGCCCCCGGCATTAAGATTATCAAAATCGGCACATTTGACGATCCGAGCTTTTTCAATCCGCAAATGACGGTTTGGACATCGACGGCGCAACCCTGGGCGCATATTGACGCCGGTATTCCGAGTTTTCCCAAATCGCCGGGCTAGCAGCCCACGCGCTATTTTTTGCGCGGCTTACGCTGAAACAGGCTATCGCCGCGTTCCAGTGCCGCCAAATAGCCCGGATATTCGGGCATTAACGCGCTGGCCCGATCCAGTTTCTTCATCTCGTCTGCGCTCAGTTCAATATTGACGGCGCCCAGATTATCGACCAGCTGCGCTTCCTTGCGCGCGCCGATAATGGCGCTTGTGACGCCCGGCTTGTGCAACAGCCATGCCAGCGACACTTGCGCCACAGAAGCGTCTTTCTGCGCGGCAATCTCGCCCACCGCATCCAAGACAGCGAGGCCTTGCGTCTCATCCACCGGCGGATAGCTGAAATGGGTGCGGCGTCCGGTTTCCTGATTTTCGCGCGTATATTTACCGCTCAAAAACCCACCCGCGAGCGGGCTATAAATCAAATTACCCAAGCCCAAATCAATCGTCGCAGGAATGATATCGCGCTCCAATTCACGCCCGACAAGCGAATAAGAGGATTGCGCCGAGCAGAATTTTTCAGTGCCCAAATGTTTGGCTATGCCGTCGGCTTTGGCGATTTGCCAACCGGCGAAATTGGAAAGCCCGATATAGCGCACCTTGCCTTGGCGCACCAAATCATCCAGCGCCCGCATGGTTTCTTCCAGCGGCGTCGTATAGTCATAATTATGAACCTGATAGAGGTCGATATAATCCGTGCCGAGACGCTTCAAGCTCAATTCCACTTCGCGCATAATGGCGATGCGACTTGTGCCCAAATCATTGGCACCATGCGTCATGGTATTATGTAGCTTGGTGGCGAGGAGGACATCCTTGCGCTTATCGCCCAGAGCCTTGCCCAGCATGATTTCCGACAAGCCGGACGCATAAACATTGGCCGTATCAAACAGATTGATACCGGCATCAATGCAAAGATTGACCATTTTGGTCGCCAAGTCCTGCCCGGTCGCGCCCATTTTTTCGGCATAGCTGCCGCCCTCCTTATCAAAGGTCATGGTGCCGAGTGTCAATTCGGAAACATAGAGACCCGTATTGCCAAGACTTTTATACTTCATAAGATTTCCCCTAATGCGCGGCGTATGCGCCTGCCCGCTTGATTGATGGAGCCGGAATTTGGCCGCAAATCATCAATGCTGTTTACATACCGGTTGTTTAGTATATGTTTATGCGTGAGATGTTTCAAATTATTTAAGCGGACAAACACGCTAAAAACGCGGGGAGAGAAAATATGAAAATCGACGGACAAACGGCGGCTATCGTTACCGGTGGCGCATCCGGATTGGGACGCGCATCGGCCGAGGCTTTGATTGCGGCAGGCATTAAAGTCGCCATTTTTGATTTGAACGAAGAAAGCGGTAAAGAAGTCGCTGACAAAATTGGCGCGGTGTTTTGCAAAACCAATATTCTTGACGAAGAAAACGTCATTCAAAGCTTTGCCGAAGCGCGCCAGGCCAACGGCCAAGAGCGCATTTTAGTGCATTGCGCCGCAGCGGCCCGCCCGCCCAAAAAGACCGTCTATTTTGACAAGAAAACCAATGAATATGCGCGCCAATCGACCGAGACCTATGCAGCAGCGACCGATGGCGTTCTGGTGGCCAGCTATCGCCTCGCATCACTATCGGCGCTTGGCATGGCGTCGCTCGACCCGCTTGAGGATGGCGAGCGCGGTGTCATCACCCTGACCTCGTCAGCCGCCGCGCAAGACGGCCAGATTGGCCAAACCGGGTATGGCTCGGCCAAATCGGGCATTAACGGTCTGGTACTGCCCATGGCCCGCGATTTGATGGATCTCGGCATTCGCGTCAATGCGATTATGCCGGGCATATTCGCCACACCGCCCATGATGGCGGCACCGGAGCCGGTGCTCAACTCTCTGGCCGCCTCAGTGCCGTTTCCAAAGCGCCTCGGCAAGCCTGAAGAATTTGGGTCGCTGGTGCTTGAACTGGCCAAGAACAGCTATTTTAATGGACAGGCATTGCGTATCGATGGCGCCATCCGGATGGCGCCGAAATAGGCGCATCGGGTAAACCGACAGATTGATACAGGCAAAGACAAATATTTGGGAGATTACAATGAGCGATAATATCAAGGGTAAATCCATCATCGTTACCGGTGCAGCCAGCGGCTTTGGTCTGCTGGTCAGCCAAAAAGCAGCCGAAATGGGTGCCAAACTGACCTGCGCCGATATTGATACGGATGGGCTAAATAAAACTGTTGCGGCGCTGACCGATAAAGGGCTCGCCGCACAAGCTGTCGCCGCCGATGTCAGCGACGCACAACAAGTCGCCAATGTGGCGCAAGCCGCCATCGCCGAATATGGCGCTATTGATGTCATGATTAACAATGCCGGTATCATGCCCCTAGCCTTTTTTGCCGATCACGCAACGGCCCTCGAAAAATGGCACAAATGTATCGACATTAACTTTAAAGGCGTGGTCAACGGCATCGCCGCCGTGCATGACCAAATGATGCAGCAGGGCCGTGGCCATGTGATCAATATCTCGTCGATTTACGGCAATGCGCCGGTCGCCGGTAGCGGGGTTTATGCCGCCACCAAAGCGGCGGTCAATTTCCTGTCGGAATCGCTGCGCGTTGAATCAAACGGTAAGATTAAGGTCACCACAATCCGCCCGACCGGCGTCAATACCGGTCTGGCCGGCACCATCGTCAATGAGAATGCCTCGGTCGGCATTATGGGCCAATTCATCATGGAAGAAGCTCAGAAAATGGCAGAGCTGGGCGAAGATTATCTGGCCAGCCTGAACGGTGACAAGGACAGCATTGAATATCGTCTGCTGGATCCCGAATATATCGCCGACAATATTATTTACGCCATCAACCAGCCTTGGGGCGTTTCTGTCAGCGATATCACCGTGCGCTGCGCCGGCGAAAAAATGGTGCTTTAAGCGCCGCGCTTACCCAACCAAGAGACTGCGCTGCCGGCTTAATCGCCGGCAGCCAGATACTCATCCTTCAACAGGCGCTTATACAGCTTGCCGGTCGGCAGACGCGGCAGCGTATCCCTGAAATCAATCGCCTTCGGCACTTTGTAATGCGCAATCGACTCGCGCATATAGCCGGTCAGCTCGGCAACCAGCGCCTCGTCAGGCTGAACGCCTTTGACCGGCTCGATAACCGCCTGCACAAATTCGCCCATTTCCTCATCAGGCAGACCGAACACGGCGGCGTCGGCCACCTTCTCATGCATTAACAGGCAGTCTTCGATTTCCTGCGGGTAAATATTGACCCCGCCGGAGATAATCATAAAGGCCTTGCGGTCGGTCAGAAACAAAAAACCGTCATCATCAATATAACCGACATCGCCCAAGGCCGACCAATTCGGGTGGTCCGGGTGCTGCGCGCTGCGCGTCTTGTCCGGCGCACCGTGATATTCAAACGGCATGGTTTCGTTTTCGAAATAAATCGTCCCGGCTTCGCCGACCGGCAATTCTTTGCCGTCATCGTCGCAAATATGCAGCACGCCCATCATCGGTCGCCCGACCGAGCCGGGATGCGCGAGCCAATCTTGCGGCCCGATACAGGTCATGCCATTGCCTTCGGTTCCGGCATAATATTCGAAAATAATCGGCCCCCACCAGTCGAGCATTTGCTGCTTCACCGGCACAGGACACGGCGCCGCCGCGTGAACACAGAAATTCAAAGAGCTCAAATCATGCCGCTCGCGATCCTCTTGCGACAGCTTCAGCATGCGCACAAACATGGTCGGCACGACTTGCGTCGCGGTTACCTTATATTGCTCGATATGGCGCAGGAAGTTCTGCTCATCAAACTTCTCCATAATCACGGCCGTGCCGCCAAGCTCATGGATGCCTGCCGTCCAAGCCAAGGGGGCGGCGTGATAAAGCGGTGCCGGGCAAAGATAGACAGTGTCTTCGTTAAAGCCGCCAAGCATGCGACCGAAAGTAGATGTGACCATGGGGGATTCTTGCACGGTGATGCCCATAAGCGGCCGTTTAATCCCCTTTGGTTGACCGGTCGTGCCCGATGAATACAGCATCAGAGAGCCCAGCGGCTCGCGCTCCAGCGGTGTGGCCGGATGGGCTGCCAAGGCTTCGTCGAAATCGCGGAACGTCTCGTCAGAACCGCCGATCAGCAAGTTTGTGCTGCAATCAGGCGCATGCGCCAAAGCAGCGGCCGCGGTTTCGCGATATTGCGCCGTGGTGATAAGAATTTTCGAGCCGCTATCGCTGAGGATATAGCCACCCTCTTCGGCCGATAAAAAGCGGTTTACGGCTGTTAGATAAAGACCGCTGCGCATGGCCGCCCAATAGCAAACAAAGACATCGAGGACATTCTCTGCCCAAAAGGCAAAATGATCACCCTCGCGCAAGCCTTCCGCGTAAAGCAGCTGCGCCAATTGATTGGACCTGTCATTGAGCTGGCGATATGTCATCGTTTCGCCCGTACCGGCCAGAATTAGCGCCGGTTTGTCAGGCGTGGTTTCTACGAAATGTCCCGGATACATGTGTCTATCTCCCTCACTTGCTAGACAATTCAGTGTGCCCAATCGGCGCGCAGAATTTTACTGTTTTACGTGCCGGTCCAATTCGGCTCTCGTTTTTCGGCAAAGGCTTTCGGCCCTTCCTTGGCATCATCTGATGTGAAGACCGAGCTTACCAGCGGCTCCTGCATTTTCCACAGCGCCTCTTCGTCATAACCCTGCACGGCAGCGCGGACGAGCTTTTTAGAAGCGGCGACGGCCAGCGGTGCGTTTTTGGCAATCCGTTCGGCCAGCGCAATTGCGGCATCAATCGCCGCACCCGGCTCGGTGACTTGCGAAATCATGCCCGCCGCATGCGCTTCCTCGGCGCTGATCGGATCACCGGTCACAGCCATCTCCATCGCCTTGGCATAACCCAACCGGCTCGGCAGACGGAAAACCCCGCCACCGGCAGCAAACAGGCCGACTTTTACTTCCCGAATACCGATCTGCGCGCCTTTGGCGGCCACCAGCAAGTCGCAGCTCAGGGCCAATTCGCAGCCGCCGGCAATGGCAAAACCTTCAATGGCGGCGATGAGCGGCTTCTCGCAGCCATTGCGGATAAACTCACCCATGGACCCCATTTCTTCGCCGCGGGCAAAGGCTTTCAAATCCATGCCCGAGCAGAAAAAACCACCCGCGCCGGTCAACACACCGGCGGTCAGGCCGGGGTCATTATTCAATTCCTGAACCGCTTCCCAGACACCATTGGCCAAAGCGCCGTTAATGGCATTGCGCGCATCCGGACGGTTCATGGTGATGATCATGACACGGTCACGACGCTCGACCAGAACAGCCGCTTCTTCGGGTTTTTCACTCATCGGTTTCTCCGTAAGTCTCTTATTTGCTCGTCTCGCATGGACAATAAGTCAGCGCGCCGGTGTCGGCCGCCAATGTGCCGCCGCATCCGTCAACGCAAAGTCGGACGGCTTCGGCTTAAACGCCGTCGGCCAAAAACAATTCGATGGTCGAGCCTGACTGACGCAGCTGAACCAAACGCTGATATTCCGGCGAATGATACCAGTCGCGGGCAATTTGCATTGACGGAAACTTAATGATGATGCTTGCAGACGGTGCCGCGCAATCGCCTTCCAGCAATTCCGTTTCCGTGCTGCGCACAACATAGCTCGCGCCTGCATTATCGAGCAATTTCACAACTTCCGTCTGATATTCAGGGAGCCATGACGGGTCCGTTACGGTAATTTTTCCGAATAAATAAGCAGCCATAATTATCCTCCTAATCGATGATCTGATGTGTATCCAAGTTACGCAAAATTTGTGCCCCTCTCACTCAAGACACGCTTTTCTTTGGGGTGAAATTCAGCCCCTCATAGCCGTTTTCCGCGATTTCGCCGAGCCGGCGATAATAACCGGCACCGTCCAAATGACCCAAAAACTGCTGCGATTTGCCGGGGATATTAGCGCCGCTATACCAAGACGGTGTCTGCGGGTAGAGCGTCATATTGGCCAGCGCGTCCAGCTCTTCGCCCCATGCTTTGGCCTTATCGAAATCAGCGTCAACAGCGCCATAATCATGTTCCTGCATATGCCGGATACAGCCTGCCAGCCAATTGACCGAGCGCTCGCTGCCCAGCGGCACGGTGAAAAACACACCGGGTGAGCCGGGGCCTTGCAGGACAAACAGGTTCGGAAAATCCGGAATGGTAATGCCCATATAGGTCTCGTGGCGTTCAGCCCATTTATCGGCCAAGCGCTCGCCGTTCAGACCTTGCGGGTTGAGCTTCATAATCGAGCCGGTGACGGCATCGAAACCGGTCGCCAGAACCAGCATATCAATCTTGTGTTCGCCCTCTTTTGTCTGAATGGCCGTTTCACTGAAACGTTCAATCGGGTCTTGCTTGATATCGACCAGCGTCACGTGTTCCTGATTATAGGTCTCGTAATAGCCCGTATCCATAATCAGCCGCTTCGTGCCAATCAAATAATTCGGCATGAGTTTTCCCGCCGTCTCCGGATCATCGATCATGCCGCGAATTTTGCCGCGCACAAAATCGCCAATCTCTTCATTCAACTCTTGCTTGACCATGACACCGCGGAAGCTTCTGAGCACGAGATTAAACCCGCCCTCTTGCCACAGTTCTTCATACAGAGCTTGGCGTTCGTCAAATGTGTAGTCACCGGCGCTGCGCGTCAGATTATCATGCGGGAAGCCGGCGACATTATCGCACATGACGTCCCTTGTTTCCTGCCAATTGGCGCGCGCTTTTTCGAGTTCCGGTTTGGTAATCGGCCGATTGCGCGCCGGCAGCGTATATTGCGCCGTGCGCTGAAACACGGTGACATGGGCGGCGTCTTTGGCGATTTCAGGGATGACCTGAATGCCCGACGAGCCGGTGCCAATCACACCGACGCGCTTGCCCTTGAAAGATACCTCTTCGTGCGGCCAGCGGCCTGTATGAAAAATATCGCCCTTAAACTCTTGAATACCGGCATAATCGGGCATGTTCGGCACATAGAGCAGACCGAGGCCACAAACCAAAAACTGCGCCTTCGCCGTTTCGCCCGTATCGGTCACAATCGTCCAGTTTTGCGCCGCCTCATCATATTCAACGGTTTCAACCCGTGCATTAAAGGTGATGTCTTTTTTGAGATCGAATTTCTTGGCGACATGCTCAAGGTAAGACAGCACTTGCGGACCGCCGGTCTGGGTCTCTTCCCAATCCCACTCATCGGCCAGTTCTTGCGAGAACATATAACCATAATAAGGTGTGCTCGGGCCGTCGACACGGGCCCCGGGATAGCGATTATACCACCATGTGCCGCCGACATCCCCGGCCGCATCAAAGACGTGGACATTCAGCCCCTCATCGCGAAGCTTGTAAAGCGCATATAAGCCTGAAAAACCGGCCCCGATAACGATGACATCATATTCACGCACTTTTTTTACCCCTAACCCTCATTTTGACCGCCACAGCGTCACACCTTTGCCTATTTGTGTCAACTGACTTAAACAGGTCAGAATGCCACATTCACCGCGCATCCCTGCCGATTAGAACCGCAACCGCATGGCTTGAATGAACTATAAACCCAAGGCCACGGCGGCGCGTTCCGTTTCGCTTTGCGTGTCGCCATAGGTCAGGCAAAAAGCTCGTGCGCGGCGCGTGTAAAGCTGCAGGTCGTATTCCGTCGTATAACCGATAGCACCATGCACGGCGTGGCCTGCATGCACCATTTTAACCACCGCCTCATTGGCAAGCACTTTGGTTTCAGACAATTCCAGCGTGACGTCCTTGCCTTGGTCCAACAGCCAAGCGGTTTCAAACACCAGCAGCCGTATCGCATCAGTCTGGATTCTGATATCGGCCAGCGGATGGGCAACGGCCTGAAAGCTGCCGATCTTCGTGCCAAACTGTTCGCGATTGGCGGCATAATCTGCCGACAGCAAAAGAATGCCCTCGCAATTGCCGATGGCCTCAGCGGTCGACAGCAGCGTCGCCGCCTTCAGGCCCTTATCCAAAGCCTCTTGCGCCGCCGTGCCCGTTGCCAAAACCCGCTCTGCGGCAATCGTGACATTTTCGAATGTGACGCGGAAGAGCGGGTGCCCGCCGGTCGTCACATGCCGCGTCATGCTGATCCCGTCAGCATTCCGGTTAATCGCAATAATGGCCAATTCGCCGCTTTCGGTCACCGCCGAAACAAGCAAAAACTTGGCCGCCGAGGCATATGGCACCATAAGTTTTGCGCCGGAAATGACCCCACCCGCATCACTTGCGTGAAGCTGCATTTTTGGCGTTGAGCGCTCATCGCGCGCGCCGTCATCAATCAGCGCTGACGAAACAATCGCATCACGCGTCGCCAATTGCCCAAGCGTGTCTTTCACAAAATCGGTTTGCTCGACATTTTGCAGGATGACCGAGCTCAAACCGGATGAGGTCGCAAGCGGCACGGAAATCGCCGCGCGCCCCAATTCCTCGGCCAGTATGGACAGGTCCAGCATGCCGAGACCGCCGCCGCCAAGGGCTTCCGGCACAGCTGCGCCAACCCAGCCAAGCTCTGACATTTGCGCCCAAAAAGCGGTTGAAAAGCCATGCTCGGACAATTCGGCTTCGCGCTTGCCATCGGAGTCGAGCGACTCCTCTGCCAGACGCCGCGCGCCGTCTTGTATCAGCGTTTGCATTTCATTGAGATTAAACTGCATGATTTCTACTTCTTAGCGGGGCAGGCCGAGGCCGCGTTGACTGATAATATTGCGGTTGATTTCGTTTGACCCCATCGCAATAACCTGCGGGATTGAATGCACCCAGTGATCATTCACATTGCCGCCAATAGGCGCGAAGGCATCCTCTCGATTGAGCTGGCCCGTCGGCCCGACAATATCCAGACCGATATTGCCGGCCCAGACATTCAACTCGGTTGCATACACCTTACTGACCGCCGGATAGACCGGGTTGTCATTGCCCTCTTGCAAAGCCGAGGCGACGCGGTAGCAAAGCAATCTGGCCGCACGGCATTGGGCGTGCAGCTTGACCAGCCCCTCACGCACCGAAGCGCGCTTCGACAGCAACTCGCCATTATCATCTTTGGTGGTTTTCACATAATTGATCAAATCAGCCAGCAATAGCTCGACTTTCGCGTGCAGCGCCGCGCCGACGCGCTCATGGGCAAGGGCCGAAATGGCGACGCTCCAGCCCTCCCCACGCGGCCCGATCAAACAATCATAAGGCACGACAACATTGTCGAAAAACACTTCGTTAAATTCGGCCGGCCCGCCCATCGACATAATCGGGCGAACCGTAATGCCCGGCGTCTTCATGTCAACAATCAGCATGGACAAGCCGTCATGCTTGCGCTCGCTCGCATCGGTGCGGCACAGCAGGAGACATAGCTCGGCATCGGATGCGTAGCTGGTCCAGATTTTCTGACCATTGACCACAAACCCTTCATCGGAATCGGTCGCTTTGGTTTTCAGCGCCGCCAGGTCTGACCCGGCGCCCGGTTCAGAAAAACCCTGACACCATAAAACATCACCGGCGGAAATCGGCTTCAAGAAACGCTCATGCTGGTCGGGCGTGCCATATTGCATCAACATCGGCCCAATAAAATTGAGGCTCATATATTGCGGCCCGCGCGGTTCGCCGTTCGCCCACATTTCTTCTCGGACAACCATTTGACGCCACATATCGGCATCGGCACCGCCAAACTCTTTTGGCCACGACATTGTCAGCCAGTCACGCGCGGCCAACTTTTGACAAAACTGCTTGGTAAACGGATAGGTGCGTTCATCATGGGTGAACAGGCTATGCCACCAATCAGGCAATTCTTCTTGGAGAAATGCTCTTAAGTCTTGTCGGAACTGCTCTGCTTCCGCCGGATATTCAAATTCCATTTTGCGCTCCTCTATGGGTAAAACTGTCAGATGCCCACACTTCTGGCAATGCTGCCCCTCATCAATCTTCTTCTATTCCGCCGACTGAATGAATTAACTGCACCTATTTTAGAATCATTTAAGATACTTCTTGTTTAGTAAAAACGCACGGCTCGTGCAAGGCAAAACCATTGCAAGACACGGATTAATCTGGAAGGTTTGAGCTATGAAAATGGAACCGCGAAAGTTTCTCGAACTTTTAAAGACAAATACGCAAGGCCAAGACAAAACGCCGCCGGTCGAAGTTATGCGCGCCGAATTTGACAGCCAAGGCAAGCGCAGCCCGATACCCGATACCCTGCGCGCCGACACGACTGAACTCGGCGGCGTCGCCTGCTTACGCCTGGAGCCGGTGGCAAAAGGTGCTGCGCATATTCTGTATTTGCATGGCGGCGGTTATGCAGGCGGCAGCCCTGTCAGCCATCAAGGCGTGACAAGCGCGCTGTCTGCGGCGGCCGGTCTGACCCTGTGGAGCGTCGACTACCGCTTGGCCCCCGAACACCCGTTTCCCGCCGGGCTGGACGACGCGCTGGCCGCCTATCAAGCGTTGATTGATGTTGCCGGATCGGCTGACAATATTATTGTCGCAGGCGATAGCGCAGGCGGCGGATTAAGCGTGGCAACAATGCTGAAAGCCAAGGAAATGGGCCTGCCCATGCCGGCCGGACTGGTGCTGCTGTCGCCTTGGAGCGATTTGACGCTCAATAGTTGGAGCCTCACACATAATGTCGAAAAAGACTTTTTGGCCGCGCCGGAAATGCTCGACATTATGGCCGGTTGGTATGCCGCAGAGCAGAAGCGCGCGCACCCGTTGATTTCGCCAAGCTTCGGCGATCTGTCCGGTCTGCCGCCCATGCTAATTCATGTCGGATCAGAGGAAATCCTCATGTCGGACAGCGTCCTCCTGGCCGAACGCGCCGCCGGTGCAAGGGTAGCCGTCACCTTGAAAATCTGGCCGGATATGCCGCATGTCTTTCAGATGTTCAGCCATTTTCTGGAAGCGGCAGAAACCTCCATCAGCGAAATATCCGGCTGGATGTCGCAAAAGCTGGACTGAAAATCGACCGCGCCGAAGCGCGCCCTCACCCGATTGACAGGTAATGGCGCGACGACTGCTATGCGGTAGGCCTAGAGCAGGTCGCCGCCCGCAGCAGCGGCGGTTGTGCCGTCATTTTGGAAAGCCTTCAACACATTACGGCCAATCGTCCATTTATGCACTTCATCGGGGCCGTCAACCAGGCGTTGCTGGCGCACTGAAATATACCAATCAGCCAGCACCGTATCGCGCGAAAAACCGAGCGAGCCGTGCAATTGCAGCGAGGTGTCGACGACTTTATGCACCATATGGGCGAGGAAGTTTTTGGCGATGGCGTTTTCCTGCCGCATGTCCTGACCCATTTCGGCCTTATAGGCAATGTGCAGCAGCATCAGCCGTGCTTTGTAAATTTCTGCAGCGCAATCGGCCAGCATGAATTGCACACCCTGGCGTTCGGACAATTTCTGCCCAAAGGTTTCGCGCTCCAGCACATAGGCCGCTGCCATATCCAGCGCTTTTTGCGCCATGATGATATTGTGCATGCCATGGCGCAAACGGCCATAACCGAGACGGTGCTGCCCCATGCCAAAGCCATTGCCACGCCCGCCAAGCAGGTTTTCTTTCGGCACAACCAAATTGTTCAGATGAATTTCCGAATGGGTGGCACCCATTTTTTGGCTCAATTCGCCATGATGCTGCATGGTTTCAATATCGCGGATAATATCAAAGCCCTTGCTCGGAATTTTCACGATAAAGGTTGAGAATTGCTGATGGCGCGGTGCGTCCGGATCGGTTTTCGCCATAACAACGGCGACGCTGGCGCAATGCGCCGAGGTGATATACCACTTATCGCCGTTCAAAATATAATTATCACCATCTTCGACAGCCGTGGTTTTCATACCCGTCGCATCGGCGCCGCCGCTTTTTTCAGTCATCGCATAACACACGCGATAATCACCGGCGACCATCGGCTTCAAAAATTCTTCCTGCTGATACTCTGTGCCGTAATTCAACAACATCATCATAGTGGCGTCGTCCGGGCCTTGCGTATTGAGCGACAGGGCACCGAGTTTTGAATGACCGAGTTCCATTTGTACCAGCGCATTGGCCAATGGCTTCAGCCCCATGCCGCCCCACTCTTTCGGGAAGAAAGGCATCCACAGCCCTTCGGCACGCGCCTTTACCCGCAAGCCCGCCAACACTTCTTCGTAATTATCGGCAGTCAAATCTTGCTCGGCCGGAATACATTCTTGCTGCACGAAGCGGCGAACCTTTTCGCGGATTTGTTTTGTTTCTTCCGGAATTTCAAAATCGATCATTTTTGTCCCCTCTCAATCAATGGCGCGGATAGTGCCAAAAACAGCGCAAAACACCAAGACAAAAATTATCGCCCCTTATTTTAGACAAAACCGTAACCAAATTTTGTGTGATTGCCGAAACGCGCAAATTGTCGCCCGATCAATATGTCTTAGTCTTGAGAGGGGAAAATTATGACTGAACTTGAAATCCTTACGCTGCAATCGATGAACAACCAATCGACAGGCGCTTACCAAATTGCCATGGCGTTTACCATTTGGGTGGCGTTCCGCGCGTCCAATCTGACATCGCAGCAATATGCCGACAATATCGGCGCTAAAATTGCGGCTACCGTATTTGGCCTCGGCGCTGTGTTTTATCTGAACCTGACCTATGCGTTTTACAGCTTTAACATGGTATCGACCGGTCACCGTCTGGCCGAGCTGCAAGCCAGTGGCGGCGAAATTTCGGCGCTGGCCATAAGCTATATTGCCAATAGCGGTGCCAGCACGACGCCGCCGGCATTTTCGCTCATCCCGTCAGACCCGGTCATGATCGCTTTTGAGCTGGCTATTTTGGCGATGATCCTTGTCCCGCTTTGGGGGCCGAAAAAGGCTTAAAGCCAAATCCATCAGGAGAGGAGGGAGAGCTTCAGGCTCTCCCTTTTTTCATGCGTCGAGGCGCAATTTCCCCGAAGCGATGGACTGGCATAGCTCGCGATAGCTCAGCTGACACACATCAATCTTTGCCGCGAGGCCGCGCGCCAGACGACCTCGTTGCACAATTACATTTTTGAGTTTTTCCTCAGCGATAATCAGCGAACGGCCATTTTCCTTTTCGACCCGCACATAACCGACATCGATCATATCATCGACAAGCAGTCGTAAACCCTCATGGCTGATTTGAAATTCACGCCGCAGCACCGGCATGGTGACACGCTCTTTCAGCACAATATAGCTGGCAATGGCGCGTTTGACCGGCGCGAAAAAGATAAAACCATCCTGCCTGCAATGGCGTGACAACAAGTCAAAAATCTGCCGTGACATCAGCCCGGGACTGAAAAAGGCGCGGCAACCATCAAGCTCGATGTCACCCTGCTTGCGCATCACACGGCGCACGGATTCATAGGAACAATTGATAATCCGCGTGGTTTCCAATGGCGCAACATCGACACCCTCTTTACGGCTCAGAATTTTATGCCGCAGAATAAGACGTTCGGCGGTCGACAAAACCGCGCCTTGAACGCGGCGGCATTCGTTTGATAACAGCCCGCTAATCTGACTGACTTCGTCATATAAGAAATAATTTTGCATTGCGTTTCCCTCATCTTTCGGAGGGCGCAAAAAAGGTCTGGAAAACCTAAAAACCATCGCCTATAAAACGCGCCATCCATTGTTTATCACCTATAGATTCTGGATAGCCCATCGGTGTTGCCGCACCGGTGGGCGTTTTTCATAAAGCCTCTTTCCATATCCATTTCATCAATTCGCCATTGCAAAATGGCCAACCCTGCCAGCGCCCATCGTCGTGGCGAAAAGCATCTGTGTTTTTGTAAAAACGACCAATTGGAGAAAGGGATGCACGGGTGGGTATCTGCACAAATTGGCGAAAAATTGTTCCAATAATGTGATGCATAGTCATCTACACAAACTCCAACACGCAAAGTTTTGCAAAAAACCGACATTATGGCAAGGCTGGGCGCTCTGCCCCAGCGCGAGGCAAACAAAAAAGCAGGCTCGCAAGCCTGCTTTTCCGTGTTCGCCATTGGGGGAGGGAACAAAACTTATGCGGCCATTAGCGCCATTCTGAACTGGTCAACGGACCGCCAATCAAAAGGCGATCGGCAAAGCTGACACCCAGCAGCCTCCGACTTTCGCCGACGGCCTTACCGAAATCGGCTAGGAACTTTGACGTTCGCGGGTCTTGCAAATAACCGGCGCGGCTTTTAACACCGACAACCGCAATATGCGTGACGCCCGGCGTTCCACCTGCGCGAACGGCCCATAAATCAGCCGAAGCAATTTCAGCAATCGAGCCCGGTGCTTCCATAAAGCGCGTCATGGTTGAAACATATTTGGCGGCATCAGAAACCTGCATGGCATAGGCAACCCACATAAGTGCATCCTCGGTCGGCGCGCCGAAACCGGTGACGTGCTCGTAAACGGTCTCGCTAATCATCTCGCCCGCCATATTGACTTTGCGCAACAGTTTTGCAGTTTCAGGCGAACCGGCAATGCTGGCCTGACGCGCCTCCCAGGCTTTCATATCCTTATGCACAATGGCCCAATTATGGGTTGCCGGATTGGTGCCATTGGCAACTTGCGCGTTCAGCAGCATAACGCCGTCAAAGCTTTTGCCCGTATCCGTGTCCATATAGGCTTTCATGGCTTTGACCACCTGCCCGGCTTTCGCCGGATCGACTTTCATTTGATAGTCAACCCATACCGCGCC
>CBFHSX010000024.1:0-25761 GCA_965658615.1 Alphaproteobacteria bacterium
AAACAAATGCGGCAGCAGCGTCTGTCCGAGATTGATTTTAATCCCCATCGGGCGCAGAAAATCGACCAAAGCCTTAACGCGCTCATCGGGCGGCGTGTCGTGGACGCGGTAAATCAATGTGCGGCGGTGCTTTTCCAGCGTCTCGGCGGCGCAGACATTGGCCGCGACCATCATTTCTTCGATCAGCTTATGCGCCTCAAGTGCGGGCGGGATGTAAATCCGTTCAATCTTGCCCTGATCACTCATCTCAATGCGGCGTTCGGGGCGATTGATACGCAAGGGTTGGCGATTGTCGCGCGCTTCAGCCATGGCCTGATAGGCCCGCCATAGCGGCTGTAAAATAGGTGCGTCCAATGCGGCGAATTGCGCGTCTACCGCGCCGTCAAAAGCTTTTTGTGCTTCTGCATAGCTCAGCTTGGCGGCCGAGCGCATCAGCCCGCGATAAAATTTATGGCTGCGCTTTTTGCCGTCCGCCCCAATCGTCATGCGCACTGCCATGCAAGGCCGCGTCTCGCCCTCGCGCAGCGAGCATAAATCGGTCGATAGACGCTCCGGCAGCATCGGTACGACGCGGTCGGGCATATAGACCGAATTGCCACGCAGCTTCGCTTCGGCATCCATTTCGCTTTGCGGCGTCACATAGGCGGCAACATCGGCAATAGCGACCCAGACAATATGCCCATCCGGATTTTGCGGGTCACTATCGGGGGTGGCATAAACGGCGTCGTCATGGTCGCGCGCATCGACCGGATCAATGGTGATGAACGGCACATGCGTCAGATCCTCGCGGCCCTTCGCTGTCGCCTCTTTGACGGCCGCGGCTTCGGCGATGACCGTGTCGGGAAAATCGACGCGAATACCTTGTTCGGCAATGGCGATCAGCGAAAACGCATGCGGGTCGTCCGCATTGCCAATATTGTCGAGCATGCGTGCGCGTTTTGTGCCCATGCGTCGTGCCGGTAGTTTTTCGCAGGCCAGCAAGTCGCCATGCTGCGCTTCGGTCGCGTCTTCGAGCTTATAATCATAACGCTCGCGGCGGTCAGCGGGGATCAGCCACAGCCCGTCCGGCCGCTCGCGCACCACGCCATAAAGCGTGCCGCCTTCGCCGCCCAGCTTGCGGATAACGCGGCCGATATATTTATATTTGCTCTGTTTTCTGAGCCGCACCAAAGCCGTATCACCGGGCGAGACCGGCGGGGCGGGGCGGTGGCGGCGGTTTTTCGGCGCGCTATCATCAATTTCAATCATCGGGTCGTCATCGCCATCCAGCAGACTGCCCTCAACCCGCGCCCGCGCCGTCAAAAGCCCATATTTATTCCGCCCCATCACCTGCACCACGGCGACATTGGGTAGGTCGCCTTGGCCGCGCAGTCCGCCTTTGCGGCTGCCATCCAATAGGCCCTCAGCACTCATTTCGCGCAGCAGACGTTTCAGTGGAATGCGATCTGCGCCTTTAATGTTAAAGGCTTTGGCAATATCGCGCTTGGCGACTTTACCGTCCTGCTCGGCGATGAATTTCAACACCTCATCGCGCGATGGCAATTTGCCCATTAAGCGCTCTTCTTCTTGGTTTTCTTCGGTGCAGCTTTTTTGCGTTTTTTGGCCGGGCCTTTGGCAATGCGCGCGGCGATTAATTCCAGCCCGCGTTCCAGCGTCAGATCCTCAGGGTTTTCATCCTTCGGAATTGTCGCATTGACCTTGTCATATTTCACATAAGGCCCGAAGCGGCCATCCAGCACTTTGATCGGCTTTTTATCATCCGGATGCTCGCCCAACTCTTTAATGACATTGGCCCCGGCGCCACGCGCCGGGCCTTTCGCCTTGCGCTCGGCAATGACGGTGACGGCGCGATTGACGCCGATCTCAAACACCTCATCCGGTGTTTCCAGACTGGCGGATTGCTTGCCGGCTTTCACATAAGGCCCGTAGCGGCCAATATCGGCCATAATATCGTCACCCGTTTCAGGATGCACCCCGACCAGACGCGGCAGGCTCAACAGCTTCAGCGCGTAATCCAGTTCCATCTCCTCCGGCGTTTTGCCTTTCGGAATACCGGCGCGTTTCGGCTTGTCTTCCGTTTCGCCCGTATCGCCCAATTGGATATAGGGGCCAAAGCGACCATTTTTGATATGCACATCCAGCCCGCTTTCCGGGTCTTGGCCGAGAATACGCTCAATATCGCCCTGTTCGGCTTGCTCACCGGCAAAGGGGCGGGTGAAGCGGCAATCGGGGTAGCGCGTGCAGCCGACAAAAGCCCCGAAGCGGCCGGTTTTCAAGCTCAACTCGCCATCGCTGCATTTCGGGCAAAGGCGCGGATTGCCGTTTCCGGTATCCTTAAAGATATGCTTGCCCAAAACCTCGTTCATTGTGTCGAGGATTTGCGTGTTTCGAATTTCCATCGTCGCATCAACCGTGCGGTGGAAATCCTCCCAGAAGCGCGCCAGCACGTCTTTATAGGCCAGCTCGCCATTCGACACTTTGTCGAGATCGGCTTCCAGACTGGCGGTGAAATCATATTCGACATAGCGGTCGAAGAAATTTTCGAGGAAAGCGATAACCAATCGGCCTTTGTCTTGCGGCACAAAGCGATTGCGGTCCATCACCACATAATCGCGGTCGCGCAATACGGATAACACGCTGGCATAGGTGGAGGGCCGGCCAATGCTCAGCTCTTCCATGCGCTTGACCAAAGTTGCCTCGCTATAGCGCGGCGGCGGCTCGGTGAAATGCTGTTCCGGCGAAATTTTAAAGACATCAAGGCGCTCGCCCTCAGCCACTTGCGGCAGGCGCGGCCCGTCTTTCTCATCCGCCTCGTCATCCTTGCCTTCCTCATAGAGCTTCAAAAAGCCCGAGAAAGTAACCACCGTGCCGGAGGCGCGCAGGGCCGTCAGCTTGTCGTCGCCCATGATTGAAATCGTCGTGCGTTGCACGCGCGCATTTTCCATTTGCGAGGCCATGGTGCGCTTCCAAATCAACTCATAGAGCTTGGCTTGGTCGGCATCGAGATAACGTCCTACATGCTCGGGGCGACGCGCCAGCGCCGTCGGGCGAATGGCTTCATGCGCTTCTTGGGCATTGGCGGCTTTGGTTTCGTATACACGCGGCGCGGCGGGCAGATACTCATTGCCGAAATCTTCGACAATCACATCACGGGTTTCGCTTACCGCTTCGGGTGCAATTTGCGTGCCATCAGTCCGCATATAGGTGATGAGGCCGGTTTCCTCGCCGTCAATCGTCACGCCTTGATAAAGCAGCTGCGCCACCTGCATGGTGCGCTTGGCGTTGAAGCCAAGCTTGCGACTGGCTTCTTGCTGCAGAGTTGAGGTGGTGAAAGGAGCGGCCGGTTTTCTTTGACCCGGCTTGCTTTCAATCGCCTCAATGGCAAAATTCGTCTCGGCAATGGCGGTCTCGGCATCGCGCGCCATATCCTCATTGGCGAGGGTAAATTTCTCTACCTTCTCGCCCTTATGCATGACCAACCGCGTCGGTAGGGTCTCGCCCTTGGCGGTTTTAAATTCGGTCGGTACGGACCAATATTCGCGCGGCACAAATTGGTCGATTTCCAATTCGCGTTCGCAAATCAGTCGCAGCGCTACCGATTGCACACGACCGGCCGAGCGCGAGCCCGGCAGCTTGCGCCACAAAACCGGTGACAGATTAAAGCCGACAAGATAGTCGAGCGCGCGGCGGGCCAGATAGGCATCAACCAGCTTTTCATCGATTTGGCGCGGATTGGCCATGGCGTCGAGCACGGCGTTTTTGGTGATGGCGTTAAACACCACGCGGCTGACCGGCTTATCGCCCAGCACTTTCTTTTTGCGTAGCACTTCCAACACATGCCAGCTAATCGCTTCGCCCTCGCGGTCGGGGTCAGTTGCCAGCACAAGGCTGTCGGCACTCTTTACCGCTTTGGCAATATCGCTGAGGCGTTTTTTCGCATCGCCTTGTTCTTCCCATGACATGGCGAAATCATTATCCGGGTCAACCGAGCCGTTGCGCTCGGGCAGATCGCGCACATGACCGAAGCTGGCCAGGACGGTATAATCCTTGCCGAGATATTTATTGATTGTCTTCGCCTTGGCCGGCGATTCAACAATGACAACTTCCATAATGCGTTCCAAAATCTGTTACGAGGCGCATCATATGGTCAAAAACCATAGCTCTGTCAAATCGCCATTTTTCGATGCGGGCTAAATCAGGCTTATTTTGCCGTCCGGTTCAGTGGTCAGGCGGCCGGCCAATTCGAGATGCAGCAGCACTAAATGAACCTGTTGCACCGGCGCGCCCGATTGTGAAATCAGCTCATCAACCGTTACCGGCACCGGCCCTAAAAGGTCGATAATCTCGCGCTCCAAGGCGGCGTCAAATTGCGGCGGCGTGGTTTGCGGTGGGGTGAAAGGCGTGGCCTTTGCTTGCATATCGGAATGTTCGATAATCGGCCGGATGGTCTGCATCACATCGTCAACGCTTTCCGTGATGATGGCGCCATCGCGCAACAGATTATTCGAGCCATGACAGCGCGCATCCAAGGGCGAGCCGGGCACGGCAAAAACCTCGCGGCCATACTCACCGGCCAGCCTTGCGGTAATCAGCGAACCGGAACGCCGCGCTGCCTCGACCACAATCACGCCCAATGCGAGACCGGCAATAATGCGATTGCGGCGCGGGAACAGGCTGGCTTGCGGGGCCGTATCGGGTGGGTTTTCAGCCAGCAGCAAGCCTTGCTCGATAATCGCGCTTTGCAAATCGGCATTATCCTTCGGATAGGCATGGGCCGCGCCATTGCCGATAATGGCGATGGTGCCGGTCGCCAAACTGGCCTGATGCGCCGCGCCATCAATGCCGCGCGCCAGCCCCGAGACGGTGACAATATCTGCATGGCCCAGACCTTCGGCCAATTGCGCCGATAATTTACGCGCCGCCGCCGAGGCATTGCGTGCGCCCACCAGTGCGACAATCGGCTTTTGCAATAAATGACAATGGCCATGCGCGGCCAAGACAGGCGGTGCATCCGGCAGGGCGGCCAGTTGCGGCGGATAGGGCGGTTGGCCCCATATTAAATAGCGCCCGCCAAGCTTTTGCGTGGCGGCATATTCGGCTTTCGCTTTTGACAGGCTAAAGGCTTTTAACGGCCGCTTGCGACCGCTGCGTTGCGACAATTCGGGCAGCGCGGCCAGGGCTTCTTCGGGGTTGCCGTAAACGCTCATCAGACGTTGAAACGTGACCGGGCCAATGCCTTCCGTACGCGCCAATTGCAGATAGGCCAATTGCCGGTCGAGCGGCAGGCTCACGTGCTGTTTTGATTATCAATTCTGAAACGCATCAAACCACCTTTTCTATTATTATTGGGGGTGCAGATAGATACTTAGGCGCCGATTTTGGGCTCCATACCGGCCCGTAAGCGGGCAATGTTTTCACGATGGGCATAAAGCGATAGGCCGACCATCACGGCCGCGTAAAGCGCCGTGTCGTTTTCGCCAAGGAAAAGCAAGACAGGCAGGCTGGTCAAAAGCGCGATAATCGCCGAAAGCGACGAGATGCGGAAGATAAGCGCCATAAGCAGCCAGACGACCAGAAACAATATGCCGGTCAGCGGCGACATCATCAGCATGGCGCCGATAAATACGGCAATGCCTTTGCCGCCCTTAAAGTCGAGCCAGATGGGAAATAAGTGACCGGCAAAAGCCGCAAGCCCTGCCAGATACGCGGCTTGGTCATTGCCGAATTGCCAAACCACAGCGACCGCAACAAACCCTTTGGCGGCATCGGCCAAAAGCGTCAGTAGGGCCAAAACCTTGCTGCCCGAGCGCAGCACATTGGTGGCGCCGATATTGCCGGAGCCGATATCGCGAATATCGCCCTTGCCGCCAAGCCGCGTCAGCAATAGGCCAAACGGAATCGAGCCGAGTAAATATCCGGTTATGGCCGCGCCCAGAATTATCATCGTCTCATTCATGCCGGGTCCCCCTCAAGACCGAAAACTTGCGCGCCGTCGACATAAGTGGCGTGCACGCGGCCCTGCACTTTTCTGCGGTCAATAGCAGCATTTTGCGACTTGGAACGCAAGATGTCGGCATCAACAACCCATGGCTCACCGAGATCGACCAGCGCGAAATCGGCTGCGCGCCCCTCGCCCAGCGTGCCGCTTTCGAGGCCCAGCAGCGATGCCGGGCGTTGGGTCACGCAAGCCAGCAAGCGGGTAAGGTCAACACCATCGGCGTGATGCAATGTCAAAAGGCCCGACAGCAATGTCTCGACGCCAACCGTGCCGTAAGCGGCTTGCGCGAAGGGTTGGCGTTTGGCTTCTGCGTCTTGCGGGTTATGGCCCGAAACGACAACATCAATCGTGCCATCGGCGACACCGGCAATCAGCGCCAGCCGGTCTTCCTCACGCCGCAAAGGCGGGTTCAGCTTGGCAAAACTGCGGTAATTTTCGACATCATTTTGATTGAGCATGAGATGCGTCGCCGAGACGCCGCAAGAAACCTTTAGCCCGCGTTTTTTGGCAGCGCGTAACGTCTCAACACTATCGGCAGACGAGATTTGCGCGATGTGATACCGCCCACCCGTCAGCTCGACAAGCCGCAAGTCACGGTCAATCACCACCGTTTCGGCGGCGACAGGAATACCGGCCAGACCGAGCCGCGTCGCCAACTCGCCCTCATTCATTACACCGGCGCTTTGCAAATCGGCATCCATGGCGTGCTGCATAATCAGCGCGTCAAAAGTGGCGGCGTAAGCCAGCGCGCGACGCATGGTCAGCGCGTTCATCACGGCACGGTCGCCATCGGTAAAGCCGACAGCGCCGGCTTCCGATAATAGCCCGAACTCGCTCATATTCTTGCCTTGGCAGCCTATGGTCAGCGCCGCCATGGGGTGTACGCGGACAATCGCCGTATCGCGGGCGCGGCGGCTGATGAAATCGACCAAAGCGGCATCATCAATCACCGGATTGGTGTTCGGCATGGTGACCATGGCCGTCACACCACCGGCGGCAGCGGCTTGGCTGGCCGTGGCCAATGTCTCGCGGTGTTCTTCGCCCGGTTCGCCGGTAAACACTTGCATATCGATGAGGCCCGGAATAAGCGCCATGCCTTTGCAGTCGCGCGGTTCAATATTGGCGGGGATGTCGATATTCTTGCCAAGCGCGGCAATCTTTCCATCCAGCACCAGCAGCGCGCCGGTCTCGTCCAGCCCGGTGGCCGGGTCAATCAGGCGAGCATTGGTGAAGGCACAGTTCATTCGGTGGCTCCATTCGGCAAATTGGCGGCCAGTGCCTCAAGCACTGCCATGCGCACGGCGACGCCCATTTCGACTTGGTCCCGAATGAGGCTGATCTCCGGATCATCGGCGACGGCGCTGTCAATCTCGACACCGCGGTTCATCGGCCCCGGATGCATCACCAGTGCGCCCGGTTTGGCACAAGCGAGTTTTTCGCGGTCAAGACCGTAAAGCCGGTAATATTCGCGTACTGAAGGAATAAGCGCGCCCTCCATACGTTCATTTTGAATACGCAGCATCATGACAATGTCGCAGCCTGCCAGACCTTCGCGCATATCGGTAAAGACGCGCGCGCCCAAAGCCTCAGCTCCGGCGGGCAACAATGTTTGCGGGCCGATAAGGTGCACTTGCGCGCCCATCATATTAAGCAGCAAAAGATTGGAGCGCGCCACGCGGCTATGTGTAATGTCGCCACAAATCGCCACGCGCAACCCTTGCAGTTTTCCAAGGCGGCGGCGAATGGTCAGCGCGTCCAGCAGTGCTTGCGTCGGGTGTTCGTGGGCGCCGTCACCGGCATTCAAGACGGCGCAGGAAACTTTTTGCGCCAGCAGCGCCACCGCGCCGCTATCGCCATGCCGCACAACCAACAGGTCGGGGTTCATGGCGTTCAGCGTGGCGGCCGTGTCGAGCAGCGTCTCACCCTTATTGACGGCCGAGGTTTTGACCGACATGTTCATCACATCCGCCCCCAGCCTTTTGCCGGCCAACTCGAACGAGCTTTGCGTGCGCGTCGAGCTTTCGAAAAACAAATTAATCTGCGTGCGCCCGCGCAGCAGCGACGTTTTTTTATCAATCTGACGGTTCTGGTCGACATAGCTGTCAGCCAGATTGAGCAAATGGGTAATATCGGAAACAGCAAGCCCTTCGATCCCGAGGAGATCGCGGTGCGCGAAAGCGCCCTGTTTTGGCTCACTTGTCATTAAAGCCATAGTGTATACGAGCCAAGCCCGAGTCGCGCAAGTTAAAACGCATCCTGCTCAGAAGCGCCAGTTCACTGTCACTTGTCCAAAAGTCGACACATTGCTCTGTCGCAAATGCGATGTCGCATTCGTCCAAGGCAGGCCGGTGCCGCAATGAAAACGCCGCTGAAAGCCGTCGCGGCACGGCTGCTCGCTCACATCGCCTCCAAATTGCAGCGCATCGTGCAGATGCAAGCCCAGCACCACGTGCTCGCTGGCCGCCCATTGTGCCACCAGCCCCAGCCCGAGATATGGTGTCGCCTGATATAAGGCAGCGTCATAGCCATTGTCATAATGCAATGGCACTGTGAGACGCAGTCGCCGGCTCTCTTTAATCGTCAAGGCCGTGTGCATGTTAAATTGCGGTCGCTTTGATGCGTAAAAATTCGAAACATCATATTGATCGCCATTCAAGGCTAAAAAGCGTCCGCTCCAAACGCTCGATATGGAATGTCGATCTTCGGCCAGCACATATTCAATATTATTTAGCCAATCGAGCGGCTCGGCTTGCGGCGTGGTAGGCATGTATAGTGCGAATAAGAAAATAAAAAAGCGCATTGTCTATCTCACTGTTTTTCTGTCAGGCAATATCATTGGCTCAGGCGCAGTTTTCCGCTTGGCGACAGGGCACTCAAAACATCAAGCGCGCCATAGCCATAAATTTCATCAGGGCCAGTCGCGCCTAAATCTGTCGCGGTTTGCAGCAGCACTTGTTTCAGTTGCGGGCCATTGAGGCTAGGGAATTTATGCCGCACCAAAGCCGCGGCGCCTGCCACGCGCGGCGCGGCATAAGATGTGCCGCGTCCGTCGCCTTTTTTCCAAATATCATCTGGTGCCGTCAGATAGTCATATTTCAGCTTACCCGCATGGTAGGAATAATCGGCAATGAAACTTGGGTCGTTGAGGTTGCCCTCACCTAAGTCGATGTCGTCGTTAAGTCCGCCAACGAAAATCATTCGGTTGCCTGCTTCGCGGTCGGTCTCGCGCAATTTTAACAAGGCTGCACCGCGCCGTGTGCAAACATCCATATGCCGACTGCTCAAATGGGTATCGCAATTTGCGGCACCATTACCGGCAGCAAAAATGAAAAGCATTGCCTCATTAAAAGCACCATTGGCCGAAGCGGCGGCGGCATATTTTTGATAGTCGGCATTAACCGCATCGCGCGCCGCTTGTGCCTGAATGGTTTGTGCTGTTGCCGAGTAGCTTCTGCGCCTTGTTTGAAACTCATCTGACCCGAAACTGGAACTGACGATATATGCCTCGGCGTCCTCGGCCTTGCGGTATTTTTCAATGCGCTGTTGAAGCGCATCATTTCGTGACGTGCTGGAGCCTGTGCCGAGATTGATTTGGATGGGGTGTATCGTGGCTTCAGGGGCGATTTGCGCAACAATGCCACGGGTCAAATAGCCGTGCGAGCGTTGGCTAAAGTCCTCTTTCTGTCCGAAATCAGGCCTGTAATCATCAACAACGGCAACGTTTACGCCTTTGCCGGTCCAGCCTTCCTCCCATGCTTCAAGGGCTTTTGTATCCTGCGTGGCTTGCGGAAAAACGGTATCCGACAAATTGCTTTCAAATGGGCTCACACAGATGAACTGAAACGGATTGTCGGCGCATGGTTCTCTGCCACTGGGGAGGGTGAACACGCCAGTGGCTTCATCAGGTTCTTGCAGTGCGTGCAAAATGCCGCCCGACCGCCGGTGATTGCGCAATGTTTCTTTGGCGTTGTTTAAGGAGGATTTTGTGCCTAATGCTGTTAAATCGCCATCGAAAGCCCGCTCGTGTAATTCAATTATTGAAGAACCCTGGGGTTTTTGGATCGGCATCATCGGTTTATCCGGCATCATCGGTTTATCCGGCATCATCGGTTTATCCGGCATCATCGGTTTATCCGGCATCATCGGTTTATCCGGTATCACAATCGTGGTTCGCGCGGCAGGCGCAGAACCAACGCCGCCACCACCACCACAAGCGGATAGTGTTGCCATTGAAAATAACGCAAAAAAAAATCGCCGGTCGCATGATACCGAACCTCTTTTTTATTCTTATTGTTGTTGGTTATAATATCAGAAATGACGCGGCGTTCTAGCAGTTTTATTCAGACGCCATAAAGCGCGTCGATTGCGCCTTGCAGGATATAGGCAGCGGCCATTTTATCGATAACCTCGGCGCGTTTGGCGCGGCTTGTATCCGCCTCCAATAATGTGCGCTCAACCGCGGCTGTGGATAGCCGTTCGTCCCACATCAGCACCGGCAGAGCAGGAAAATCGGCCAGATTGGCGAGATTGCGCAGAAAAGCTTGCGTTGCCTGCACACGCGGGCCGGCACTGCCATCCATGTTCAGCGGCAGGCCCATCACCAGACCGCCGACATTTTCGGCGTCAATAATGGCGGCCAGAGCGGCGGCGTCGAGGCCGAATTTCTTGCGCCTTATTGTATCAAAGGGGGTGGCGATTTTGTGCTGTGTGTCGCCCAGCGCCAGACCGATGGTCTTGCTGCCCAGATCCAGTCCCATCAGGCGCTGGCCGGATTGGAGCGCATCAATCAGCGCGGCGGGGGTTTCGAGCATTTGCATAAAAGGTGAATAGCACGCAATTCGGTGAAAGTCATATTGCCCTTACTCTATGGCTTTGCTAGTTTCCGCCCAATCCGAGAAACCGGACTCCAAGTAAAGGCGAAAAAATGTCTGTAGATGAAAAAATGGTGCGCCGCATCGCGACGCTGGCCCGTATCGGGGTGAGCGATGATGAGGTTCCGGCGCTGGCGACCGAGCTGAGCGCTATTTTGGGCTTTGTCGAGCAATTATCCGAACTGGATACAAAAGGCGTGAAGCCGCTGACCAGCGCGGTGGATGCAAAAATCCGCGGCCGCGAGGATGTGGTCAGCGATGGCGGCTATGCAGAAGACGTCTTGGCCAATGCACCGGAAAAAGACGATGAATATTTCGCCGTTCCGAAAGTGGTAGAATAAGATGAGCAAATTGACTGATTTGACCCTTGCCGAAGCCCGCGACGGCCTCGCCAAGAAAGAGTTTTCTGCCACTGAGTTAACCGAGGCGCATATCGCTCGCGTCGCGGCATCAGACAAGCTGAATGCCTATGTGCTGAAGACGCCGGAAAAAGCGCTTGAGATGGCGGCGGCCAGCGATGCGAGAATTTCTGCCGGAGAAGCCGGGCCGCTCGAGGGCCTGCCAATCGGTGTGAAGGATTTGTTTTGCACCAAGGGCGTTCGGACCACGGCGTGCTCCAATATTCTGGGTGATTTTACGCCGCCTTATGAAAGCACGGTAACGCAAAATCTGTGGGCCGATGGCGCGGTGATGCTCGGCAAGCTGAATAATGATGAGTTTGCCATGGGGTCGTCAAACGAGACATCGCGCTTCGGGCCGGTGCTCAATCCCTATCAGGGGGCGGATGGCGAAGCCCTCGTGCCGGGCGGCTCATCCGGTGGTTCTTCGGCTGCGGTTGCGGCGCGTCTCGGCATTGCCGCCACGGCAACCGATACGGGCGGCTCCATTCGTCAGCCGGCCGCTTTTACCGGCACGGTCGGACTGAAGCCGACCTATGGCCGCTGCTCGCGCTGGGGCATTGTCGCCTTTGCCTCATCGCTCGACCAAGCCGGACCGATTACCCGGACAGTGCGCGATGCAGCGATGATGCTGCAATCCATGGCCTCGTTCGATACCAAAGACACAACTTCTGTCGAACGCGATGTGCCGCATTATGAAGCGGCGCTGACCGGCGATATCAAAGGTCTGCGCGTCGGTATCCCGCAAGAATACCGCGTCGATAATATGCCGGCTGAGATTGAGGCGCTATGGCAACAGGGCATTGATTGGCTGAAGCAAGCCGGTGCCGAGATTGTTGATGTGTCACTGCCGCATACCAAATATGCGCTGCCGGCTTATTATATCATCGCGCCTGCTGAGGCTTCGTCAAATCTGGCGCGCTATGATGGTGTGCGCTATGGCGCGCGGCAAAATGGTGTTGATATTGACGATATGTATGCGCAAACCCGCGCCGCCGGTTTCGGCGACGAGGTGAAGCGTCGCGTGATGATCGGCACTTACGCTTTGTCGGCCGGTTATTATGACGCCTATTACGTTAAAGCGCTGCAAGTGCGTCGCTTGATTGCCGAGGATTTCACCAAGGCTTACGAGACATGCGACGTGCTGCTGACGCCGACCACGCCATCGGCGGCTTTTGCTGTCGGTAAAAATGTCGAAGACCCGCTTGAAATGTATCTCAATGATGTGTTCACCGTGACGGTCAATCTGGCCGGTCTGCCGGGGCTTTCCCTGCCGGCCGGTACGGATAGCAATGGCCTGCCGCTCGGCTTGCAACTTATCGGTAAGGCCTTTGGCGAAGAAACCCTGCTGCGCGTCGGCGATGTGCTGGAAAGCGCCGCCGGTTTTGCTGCGCGGCCCAGCGAATGGTGGAGTGCCTAATGTCTGATAATAAAAACCTCATTGCAGGCGCGACCGGCGATTGGGAAATCGTCCTCGGTCTGGAAGTGCACGCGCAAGTCGCCAGTCAGTCAAAATTATTTTCCGGCGCGGCGACCGCATTCGGATCCGAGCCGAACAGCCAAGTCTCGCTGGTTGATGCCGCCATGCCGGGCATGTTACCGGTGATTAATTGGTTTTGCGTCGAGCAAGCCGTCCGCACCGGCCTCGGGTTGAAAGCGCAAGTCAATAACTACTCGGTGTTTGACCGCAAAAATTATTTTTATCCCGACCTGCCGCAGGGTTATCAAATCTCACAATTCCAGCAGCCGATTGTCGGTGAGGGCACGATCGAGATTGATCTCGATGATGGTGAAGTGAAACAGATCGGCATTGAGCGCCTGCACCTTGAGCAAGATGCCGGTAAATCTTTGCACGACCAGCACCCGGATATGAGCTTTGTTGACCTCAATCGTTCGGGCGTGGCGTTGATGGAAATCGTTTCCAATCCGGATATGCGCTCCGCCGCTGAGGCGCAAGCCTATGTGAAAAAACTGCGCGCTATCCTGCGTTATCTCGGCACATGCGACGGCAATATGGAGCAGGGCAGTCTGCGCGCCGATGTGAATGTGTCGGTGCGCCGCCCGGGCGATGAATTGGGCACGCGCTGCGAGATTAAGAACGTCAATTCCATCCGCTTTATCGGTCAAGCCATTGAATATGAAGCGCGCCGTCAGATTGACCTGATTGAGGATGGCGGCACGGTGGAGCAGCAAACCCGCTTATTCGACCCGAAAAACGGCGAAACACGCGCCATGCGCTCGAAGGAAGAAGCGCATGATTATCGCTATTTCCCCGACCCGGACCTGCTGCCGCTCGAGTTCAGCCAAGCCTTTGTTGACGATATCGCCAAAGACTTGCCGGAATTGCCGGATGATAAAAAAGCCCGCTTCATCAGCGCATACGGCCTGTCAGCCTATGATGCCGGCGTGCTGGTCTCGGAAGCCGAGAACGCCGCTTTTTTTGAAGCCGCGGCGCAAGGCCAAGACGCCAAAGCGGTTGCGAATATGGTGATCGGCTCGGTATTTGCCGGTCTCAATAAAGCCGGTCTGTCGATTGCCGAAAGCCCGGTCTCGGCCGCGCAAGTCGGGCAATTGGTCGGTCTGCTGGCCGATGACACCATCTCCAGCCGCATCGCCAAGGATGTGTTTGAGCTGATGTTCGAAGACGGCCCCGACCAAGGTAAAGACCCGGCCGTGATTGTTGAGGAAAAAGGCATGAAGCAGGTCACCGATACGGGCGCCATTGAGGCTGCCGTCGACGAGGTGATCGCTGCCAATCCGGACAAGGTCGCGCAAGCCAAAGAACGGCCGAAAATGGCCGGTTGGTTTGTCGGTCAGGTGATGCAGGCAACGGGCGGCAAAGCCAACCCGCAAGCCGTCAATAAGCTGGTGCTCGAAAAGCTCGGTTTGGACGCTTAAGCCCTAATCATTCAGCCGCTTATCGGTGATGGCCTGATAGGTCAGCCCCCACATATCTTGCCTCAGCGTCGTGCGATGCGGCACAAGCTGCGTCATGAAGAGGCCGATAAGCTCGTTTTCCGGGTCGATCCAGAAAAACGTGCCGGCTGCACCGCCTCAGAAATAGCTGCCCTTCGGCAAAGCGAGGCCGGACAGGCCTTGGTCTTTAATCATGCCGAAACCGAGCCCGAATCCAATGCCGCGATTCGGCATAATGCTGGTCAGCCGTGCCACGGGCGGCGTGTCGCCGACATGGTCATGACGCATCATGGCGATGGAATTGGGCGATAAGATACGCACCCCATCCAGCGCGCCATCATTCAGCAGCATTTTGGCAAAGCGCAGATAATCGGCCGTGGTTGAGAGCAGGCCACCGCCGCCGCTTTCAAAAACGCCCTTATCCGTATAACCGATGAGCAGGCTGTCATGCGCCGGTTCCAGCCCCGGGCCGGTCGGCTGCGCCAGAAAACCGGCCTCCGGGAAAGCCGCCGGCACGCCCTCGCGCGAATATAAAACAGCGGTGCGCGCGGCGTTGGTCGGGTCGAAGCGGAAGCTTGTATCCTTCATGCCCAGCGGTGCGAAAATGCGGTTTTCGAGAAAGGCGCTGAATTTTTGCCCCGAGGCGACCTCGACCAGACGGCCCAATACATCGGTGGCGACAGAATAATTCCATTGCGTACCGGGGTCGAATTTCAACGGCAGCTTGCCGAGATCGGCGACAAAACCCTGCAAGTCTTTTTGCGGCCCGCCAATTTGCGCTTTGCGATACATATCGCCGAGCGGTGTCGGGTCAAAAAAGCCATATGTGAAACCGGCTGTGTGGGTCAGCACATCGCGCACGGTGGGCTGGCGCGTCGCTTTGCGCACGGGCGGGGTGCCCTTGCCATTAACCGCGTCATAAACCTTCAAATCAGCCAGTTCAGGAATATATTTTGCAATCGGCGCGTGCAGCAGCAGCTTGCCTTCTTCGGCCAGCATCATCACCGCCACGGAGGTGATCGGTTTGGTCATGGAGTAAATGTGAAATATCGTGTCGTCGCCAATCGGCTTTTGATTGGCGAGGTCGCGATAGCCCCATTTTTCGTCATAAACCGTGCGCCCGTTTTGGATAATCACGGCCTGCGCCCCGGCGACTTTTTGCGCGTCAATGGCGGCTTGGTAATGCGCGCCAATACGCTGAAGCCGCGCTTGGTCGAAACTTAATGTGCGCCCGGTGTCGAACAGACCGGCCCACCAAGCCAGCAATGCAAAAGCCAGAAGCGCGATAAAAATGCGTGATTGTTGGGTCATTGCCCCTCCCCCTTTTTTTTCACAGATTAGGCTGCAAAATAGGGGGAGGGAAGCAATTAATTATTTGCCTTTGAAATCGGCCGCGCGCTTTTCTCCAAAGGCCGAGACGCCCTCAATAAAGTCGTCCGACCAACCGGCTTTTTGCTGCGCCCAACGCTCATTATTCAGTTGTTCTTCATAGGTCGCATCGACGCTGTCCCATAGCAGCTGTCGAATAAGACCAAGCGAGAACGGGCCTTGCGCCAGCTCAGCCGCCAGCTTGCGGGCCTCATCCATCAAATCGCCATCCTCATAGACGCGGTTGATAAGCCCCCATTCGAGCGCTGTTTCGGCCGGCAGGCGTTGGCCCATAATGGCCAGTTCTTTGGCTCGTGCCATGCCGACCATACGCGGCAGAATGTATGTCGCGCCGCCATCCGGCACCAGCCCGATACCGCGAAACGCTTGCAGGAAGAAGGCCGATTTTCCGGCCAGTACCATATCACCCATCAGCGCAAAGCTCATGCCGACACCGGCGCAGGGGCCGTTCACGGCAGAGACAATCGGGAAGGGCAGCTTGCGCAATTGGCGCAGCAGTGGGTGATAAGCGCGCTCCAAACCGGCCCCGGCATCGGGGCGGCTGTTTGACTTTTGGCTCTCGGCTTTCTCATCGCCATCATCACCATCCCCCATGCCGCCAATATTGGCACCGGCGCAAAAGCCGCGGCCTTCGCCGGTCAGGATCAGGCAGCGAACGCCGCTCTTCGGATTGGCAATTTCGGCCAGCGCAATATCGAGGCTTTTCAGCATCGGCGCGCTCATCGCGTTCAACGCATCAGGGTCGTTAAACGCAAGGGTGGCGATATTGTTTTCAATCTCGAGTTTCAAAAGGTCCAATTGCATTAGTTTTTCCCCTTGGCAGCGGCGATTTGCGCGGTTTCGACATCGCGGAAATTCGGTTTGCGTTTTTCGATAAAGGCCTTCACCCCCTCAAAGAAAACCGGTTGATTTGTGTAATGGCGCTGCTCTTCTTTTTCAAATTCAAGCTGATCTTCAATCGATTGCAGCAGGGCTTTGTCATGCGCGCGCACGGTGGCTTTGATGCCGGTAATCGGGCTTTGCGCCAGACGGCCCGCATATTCCTGCGCTTTGGCGACCAATTGGTCATCCGGCACAACTTCCCAAAGCATGCCCCATGCGAGCGCGGTGGCAGCGGGTAGGTCTTCGCCCAACAGGGCCAGGCCATTGGCGCGGGCGCGGCCGACCAGATTGGGCACCAGCCAGCTTGCCCCGACATCAGGAATAATGCCGAGCTGCTGCGCAAAAACCAGACGGAATTTGGCGCTTTCAGCCGCAATAACCAAATCACCCGACAGCGCCAGACCGACACCGCCACCGGCGGCGACGCCGTTAATCGCTGTCACAACAGGCTTTGGGCTGTTGACAACGGCGCGCACCAGCGGGTTGAAGCCGATTTCCATAGCATTAGCGGTCACATCGCCCGGCGACATGCCTTCTTCGCTGGGCCAATTGCCGCCGGCCAAATCAGCCCCGGCGCAAAAGCCACGGCCATTGCCGGTCAGCACGATAGAGCGCACATCATCATTATCGGCGGCGGCCTCAATGGCGGCGATCATCGCGCCAACCAAATCACTGTTCAAGCTGTTCAGCACATCCGGACGGTTCATCCGAAGGGTCATGACCCCAATTTCGCTGATTTCGGTTTCGATTGAATTACTCATCACTGTCTCCTTTTGCGACGAGTTTACGGGCAAAAGCGCTATTGGCAAGCCCTCGAATATCTGATTAACTTTTTGTCACACCATTCTTGGAGGGATAAATAATGAGTGCTGCAGAACAAATGCCGGAACTGCCGGAAACCCCGGAAGCTGATATTCGCGCGCTGGTTGATATGCAAAAGAAAGCACATCTGGCCGAAGGTCCGATGAGCGCTGCCCGCCGTATCGATTTGATTGATCGCACCATTGCGCTGCTGGTCGAAAACGGCGATGCCATGGTTGACGCGCTAATGGCCGATTTCGGTAATCGCAGTCCGGAAGGCACGCTGGCAACAGATGTCGGCGGCACGCTGGGGGCGCTGAAATATGCCAAGAAGAACGTTAAGGGATGGATGAAAGCGTCGAAGCGTCACTCCATGTTCCCGCTCGGCCTGCTGGGCGCCAGCACGCGGGTTGAGTATCAGCCGCTCGGTTGTGTCGGCAATGTGGTGCCGTGGAATTTCCCGTTTAATCTGTGTTTCGGCCCGATGGGCTCGATTTTTGCCGCCGGCAACCGCACCATCATCAAGCCGTCCGAATATACCGTGCATAGTGCGCTGCTGGCCAAAGAGCTATGCGAAAAATATTTCGACAAAAGCGATGTCGCCGTTGTGCTCGGTGGCCCGGAAACCGGTGCCAATTTCGCCAAGCAGCCATTTGACCATTTGCTGTTTACCGGTGCGACGCCGATCGCCTCGCATATTATGCGCGCGGCGGCTGAAAACCTTGTGCCGGTAACGCTGGAGCTGGGCGGCAAATCGCCGGTTATCGTTTCTGATAGCGCCGATTTCAAAAAAACCGCTGCCCGTGTAATGACAGGTAAAACCCTGAATGCCGGTCAAATTTGTCTGGCCCCGGATTATGTCATGGTGCCGGAAGGCAAGGTTGACGAATTTGTCGCCGAAGCCTCAAGCGCTGTGGAAACCATGTTCCCGACCTTGAAGGACAATCAAGATTACACCTCCGTGGTCAATCAACGCCATTATGACCGTCTGCAAGGTTATCTGGAAGATGCGCGCGAAAAAGGTGCCAAGATTGTCGAGATCAATCCGGCCAATGAGGATTTCTCGCAGCAGCCGCATCACAAAATTCCGCCGACCATTGTGGTCGAACCGAGCGAGGATATGACGGTGATGCAGGAAGAGATTTTCGGCCCCATTTTGCCGGTCAAATCCTATAAGCAGGTCGAGGATGCGATCGGTTATGTCAATGATCATGACCGTCCGCTGGGTCTGTATTATTTCGGTGATAATAAAGCCGAGGAAGAAAAAGTCGTGAACCGCACCACATCGGGCGGCGTCGCGGTGAATGATGTGATTACCCACATTATGCAGGATGACGCGCCGTTTGGCGGTGTTGGCCCGTCGGGCACAGGGGCGTATCACGGCAAGGAAGGCTTTATCAATTTCAGCCATGCCAAAACCGTGTTCCGCCAATCACCGTTTGAGTTCGCCGCCGGTGCGCTGCGTCCACCTTATGGTGAGAAAACCCGCAAAATGCTGGCCGGTATCATCAAGAAATAATCCGATTTCGGAGCAAAAGCCCGCATGCGATATTGTGTTGCATGCGGGCTTTTTTATGCCCGCCGCCGCGGAAATTATGAGACAGTGTACGCATGGAAAAGATAGCTAAATTTAACGCCCAAGACCCGTTTCTACTGGCCGAGCAGCTGACAGAAGAAGAACGTATGATTGCCGATAGCGCGCGCGCCTATGCGCGTGAAAAGCTGCTGCCGCGCGTCACCGATATGTTCATCAATGAAAGCGCCGCGCCGGAGATTTTTCCGGAAATGGGCGCGCAGGGCCTGCTCGGCGTCACCATCAAGCCTGAATATGGCGGGGCGGGCGCCTCTTATGTATCTTACGGTCTGGTCGCGCGCGAAGTTGAGGCGGTGGATAGCGGCTATCGCTCGATGATGTCAGTGCAGTCCTCTTTGGTGATGCACCCGATCAATACATTCGGCTCGGAAGCGCAGAAGCAGAAATATCTGCCGAAGCTGGCGAGCGGCGAGCATATTGGCTGCTTCGGTCTGACTGAACCCGATGCCGGTTCCGACCCGGCCGGCATGCGCACCAATGCCAAAAAGACCGATGGCGGCTATGTGCTGAACGGCTCGAAAACATGGATTTCCAACGCGCCGATCGCCGATGTGTTTATCATCTGGGCGAAATCTGCTGCGCATGACGATAAGATTAAAGGCTTTATCCTTGAAAAAGGCATGAAAGGCCTGAGCGCGCCGAAGATTGAAAACAAGCTGTCTTTGCGCGCCTCGATTACCGGCATGATTATGATGGAAGATGTCGAAGTGCCGGAAGAAAACATGCTGCCCGATGTTGAGGGGCTGAAAGGCCCGTTTTCGTGCCTCAATCGCGCCCGCTACGGCATTAGCTGGGGCGCCATGGGCGCGGCGGAGTTTTGCTTTGAGGCGGCGCGTGATTATGGTCTTGAGCGGCACCAATTCAACAAGCCGCTGGCTGCCAATCAGCTCTATCAGAAAAAACTCGCCGATATGCAGAGCGAGATTGCGCTCGGCTATCAGGCCAGTCTGCGCGTCGGGCGTTTGATGGATGAGGGCCGCTTCGCACCGGAAATGGTGTCGATTGTGAAACGCAATAATGTCGGCAAAGCGCTGGATGTCGCGCGCCAAGCCCGCGATATGCATGGCGGCAATGGCATTGCCGGCGAATACCACGTCATGCGCCACGCGATTAACCTTGAGACGGTGAACACCTATGAAGGCACACATGATGTGCACGCCCTCATTCTTGGTCGCGCCATTACGGGGATTGCGGCTTTTTAGTTTAGCCTGCAAAAGCACAATTAGAGAGCCAAGAATAGCGCAGGTGGCCAGCACGCCTGCTAGCTGTGCGGCAATAATGCGCGTGTTTAAACGTTCCTCGAGCAGGGCCAAGTCGTCTTTTGTCGCAAGGCGATCATTCAGTAAAGAGGCATAATGATTGGCCAGCACCTCGGCCGTAGCGGTATCCATACCGGCTTTGTTGAGGTCGGTGACGAATTTATGCGTATCAAAGGCCAAACTGCTCATAGCTTTCTTCCTGTTGTTTTTATTGCAGAAACTATAGCCTAAACCCGCGCTTTTTCAAAATCGACCAGCATGGCGTCCCAGGCTTCGGTGTGGGCGTCGCTCCAGATGTCGGCGCAGCCTTCGGCGATGGTGTCGCGGGTGATTTGGAAAAACAAGTCGAATTCATCTGTAATCTCATAGGTTAGATGCACCAGCCTTGCGCCGATGACCAGATTGGCGGCGGCATAGGGATTGTCGATATAAGTCGCAATCATTTCCAGCGTGGTTTGCATCATATTACGGCGCAGGCCTTCATCCGTATCGAGAAAAAACAGCGCTTCATAATCGGGATTGGCGGCATAGAGCTTTCGAAACGCCGCCTCATAAGGGTCGCCGCACCGGCTGGCGTAATGCGTCAGCGTCTCGCCAATCAGGGTGCTCACAATTCACCCTCGATGCGCACACGCGCTTTGCTGCGATGGTTGGACAGGCAGATGGTGATGTCGACCGAACTGCGCGAAAAGCCACTGCCGATGCAAAGGCTCATGAAAAACGCCGTGCGCATATAGGGCGAGGCGGCTTTGTACCAGCTGACAAAAGCCGGGTCATCGAGGTCTTTCGGCTGGTCGGGCTTGGCGGCGCAGGCGCTGAGCAACAGGCTGGCAGCGAGGAGGGGAGCGATAATTTTCATGCGATCAGTTTACCGCAAGACCGGCCCAAACGGGCGGATTTATTTTTTAGAATAATTCTAAAATATATTGACGTCATATGCGCTGCGCCCTATATATTAGAAACATTCTAAAAAAGGAGCCTCCCATGATTGGTAAGACAGTCCCCAACGTCACCTTTAAAACCCGTATCCGCGATGAAAGCCTTGGCGGTGACAATCCGTTCCGCTGGGAAGATAAAACCAGCGCCGATTATTTCGCCGGCAAGCGCGTCGTCTTGTTCTCCCTGCCGGGCGCTTTCACGCCGACTTGCTCGACTTATCAATTGCCCGATTTCGAAAAGCTGTTCCCCGATTTCCAAGCCGCCGGTATCGATGCGATTTATTGCATTTCGGTCAATGATGCCTTTGTCATGAATGCCTGGGGGAAATCGCAAGGCATTGAAAATATTGGCCTTATCCCAGACGGTTCCGGCAAGTTCACACGTTGCATGGGCATGCTGGTCGAAAAGGATAATCTCGGCTTTGGCGACCGTAGCTGGCGTTATGGCGCGGTCATAAATGAAGGCACAATAGAGGCGTGGTTCGAGGAACCGGGCTTTGAGGATAATTGCGCAACCGACCCATATGGCGAAAGTTCACCGCAAAATATTCTGGCGCATTTGACGCAAGCCATTGCTGCTCAATAGTGGCAGCCGAATAATCAGACCAGCCACTCTTTCGGTTTAATGTCTTCATCTTCAAGGCGGGCGGGGTCAATGCTGACTTCGCCCGTCGCGACTTTTTCAATCAACATGCGGCCCGCCATAAACTCGGCCGGACGATTGACTGCCGTGACGCCGGTCAATTTATCGCCGGTAAAGTAAAACCACGCAAAACTGTTTGTGCTGTCATCGCCGCGCAGCACTTTTTTATCGACCTCGAGCGGCACACCGGCGATTTGCAGTTTCACATCATATTGGTCTGACCAGAACCACGGCACTTGATGATATGGTTTCGGCGCACCGCAAATCGACGAGGCGACGGCTTTGCCTTGCTCGATGGCATTGGGCACGCTTTCCAACCGAAGTGTGCGGCCCAGCAGATTATTCGGATGATAGGTGCAATCACCGGCGGCAAAGATATCCGGGTCTGAGCTCTGCCCCAAATCATTGACCACAATGCCATTATCAATGGCGAGACCGGCCGCTTCGGCAATTTCAATATTCGGCAAAATGCCAATGCCTGTAATGACCAGATCGGCCTCAATAGTGCTCCCATCGGCCATGGCGACGCCGCTTACGCTGCTGTCTCCTACGAAGCCGTCAATACGACTGTCGGTTATGATGGTGACATTATGATCTTTGTGAATGCGATCGTAAAAAGCTGAAATCTCCGGTTCGGCAACCCGCGCGAGCAGGCGGGGGGCGGCCTCCAAAACGGTGACGGTCAATCCCATATCGGCTGCGACAGCTGCCGCCTCAAGACCGATATAGCCGCCACCAATCACCACCAGCTTTTTGCCGGCGACAAAATGCGGTTGCATGGCGTCAATATCGACCATGCCGCGCAGGTCGAAAATGTTTTCCAAAGCCCGACCCGGCAAGTCAAGCAGGCGCGGGCGCGAGCCGGTGGCAAAGACCAGCTTGTCATAAGCTAATGAGGCGCCGTCATCCAGTGTCACGGTTTTGGCGGCGCGGTCCAGCGCCTCGACGCGCGTCTTCAGCTTCAATGTCACATTATTGTCAGCGAAAAAATTATCCGGTTTCAGAAACAGCCGATCGCGTTCCATCTTGCCCGACAGATAGGCTTTCGACAAAGGCGGACGCTGATAGGGCAGGAACGCCTCATCGCCGATCAGCGTAATATCGCCCTCATAGCCGCCTTGGCGCAGGCTGATAACGGTTTGCAAACCGGCCTGACCGGCACCGATAATAATCGTGTTCATACTCTTGGTTCCAATATCGCGTTGCGTGGCGTGACCCTAACAAAAGGCCCTGCCTATTTGAAGGTCAAATCGGTAATTGACCGACGGGTTTTTTCTCCGCAAACTCTTAGCCAAATGGGCAGGACATTTAGGGGGAAGATTATGACTGAGTTCTCGCGTTTTCGTGCGCAACCCATGACGCCGACCATTGGCGCTGAGCTGCTTGATTGCGATTTGAATAAATTTGACGAGACGATGATTGCCGAAATCCGCGCCGCCTTGTTGAAGTATCGTGTGGTGTTTTTCCGCGAGCAGGAGCTTAGTCAAGAAGCGCATATCGAATTTGCGGCGCAATTTGGCGAACTGGAAGTACATCCTGCAACGCCGAAAGACCAGCCCAACCCCGAAGTGTTGCGTATCGCGCATGGACCTAAATCGCGCGGTTCGGAAAACATGTGGCACTCGGATGTGACGTGGCGCGAGACGCCGTCGCTCGGGTCTATCCTGCGCGCCGTCGAATTGCCGGTAGTTGGCGGTGATACGCTGTTTGCCAATATGGTGCTGGCCTATGACCGGCTGTCGGATGAGCTGAAGGAAAAGATTGAACCGCTCTTCGCCGCGCATGATATTGCCCGCGTCTTCGCCAAGCGGCTTGGCAAAAAGCCTGAGGAATTGCACGATAAATATCCGCCCATGGTGCATCCGGTGGTGCGCACGCATCCTGAAACCAAAGAGCGGTTGATTTATGTAAATGGTGCCTTCACCGACCATATTGTCGATATGGAGCCGCAAGAAAGCGCCGCGCTGCTCGACAAATTGTATAAGACGGCGTGGAACCCGGAGCTGCAATGCCGTTTCCGCTGGGAAAAAGGCTCAATGGCGTTTTGGGATAATCGCGCCTGCCAGCATTTTGCCGCATCCGATTATTACCCCGATGTGCGGGTGATGGAGCGCGTCACCATTGCCGGCGACAAACCCTATTTTGACGCCGCCGCTTAACCCCGACCATAGGAAACAAAATGTCCGAAATTATTTTGCACCAATATGCGGCTTCGCCTTTTTCGCATAAGGTCATCAAAATCCTGGCCCATAAGGGGCTTGCTTGGAACGCGGTTGAGCAGCCTGTCGTTGCGCCAAAGCCTGATCTGACGCCGCTGACCGGTGGCTATCGCAAAATTCCGGTGATGCAAATCGGCGCGCATATTTATTGCGATACGCTGCTGATCATTCGCGAACTGGAAAAGCGTTTTACCCAAACGCCGCTCACGCCGCCGCATTTGGCGCATGCCGCCGAGATGATTGCCGATTGGGCAGACCACCGTGTCTTCACCAATGCAGCCATGCCGACCGTGTTTGAAATGGCCGAATTTTTACCGCCGGAATTTCTCGAAGACCGCGCCAAAATGCAAAATCCGGCAACATTGGGGGCCACCCCGTCGCCGGAGCATGCGCGGGCGCAATTTGTGCAGGATTGTCTGATGATGGAACGCCAGCTTGCGATAACGCCGTTCCTGCTGGGCGATAGCTTTACACTGGCCGATGCGGCGGCCTATCACATTGTCAATTTTGCCGCCAATGGCCCGACATTGGCCGCCGAAATTGCCAAGCTGTCGAAGCTGTCGGCCTGGCGGCAGCGCATTATCGATATGGGTGAGGGCGCGCGCAGCGAGATGACCCCGCAAGCGGCTTTGGATATTGCCCGCGCCGCAGAACCCGATATGACGCCACCGGACAATGCGTTGGCGGATGAAATTTTGCCGGTCGGCGCGCGCATCACGCTGAAGCCGGATGATTATGGCCAAGAGCTGACAAGCGGCGAGATTGTCTGGGTCACCGATGACGAGATAGCCGTTAAGCGCATAGATGCCGCGGTCGGCACGGTGCTGGTGCATTATCCGCGCCTTGGTTATGTCGTCACTATGGAGAGCTAAATGAGCGATAAAAGGCTGGACGGCAAGCGCGTATTGGTGACGCAAGCCGATGATTATATGGGGCCGATCACCTGCGAGGTGTTTGCCGAGCAAGGGGCTGAGGTGATCGCCGACACATCTGACCTGACCGTGCCGGCGCGTGCCGCCGAGCTGATTGACGAGACCGGCCATATTGATGTGCTGGTGGCCAATTTGGCCGCGCCTGCCAATCTTGGCGTCTCGGCTTTGGAGATGCCCGAGGATATATGGCAGAGCATGTTCGAGGTGATGGTACACCCGCTGCATCGGCTGACGCAGGCCGTGTTGCCGCAAATGATCGAGCGTCAAGCCGGTAAAATTTTGGTCTATGGCAGTGCCACAGGCGTTAAAGGCATGGCCGGCATCACCGCTTACAGTTCGGCGCGTCATGCGCAGGTCGGCTATGTGCGCTCGACCGGTGCCGAGATTGCCGGGCAAAATATTCAGATGAATCTGATCGCGCAAAACTTTGTCGAGAACCCGGTTTACTTTCCGCCGGCTTTCACCGAGACGCCGGAATTCAAAGAACTGTTGAAAGGCGTGCCGGCCGGGCGGCTGGCAACAGCGCGCGAAGACGCCATGTTCGCGGTGTTTCTCGCCTCCAATGAAAGCGATTTTTTTGTCGGCCAAGCCATCCCGTTTAGCGGTGGCTGGGCGCAATAGTTTTAATGCCGATGATTGTCGGGATTAACGGTCTGCAAATATTCGAAAAACACTGTGCCGGTCACATATTCACAGCCCAAGGCCAGCGCGCCGAAAGCGGCTGCGGCCAGCACCCAAATCTGCCAGTTCTTGCGAATCTTTTGCATGCGGCACAATAGGCAAATGCGGTGAATAAGTGCAAGCCGCCTCTCGCCTTGCGCCCCGGCTTTTGCTAATCTTATGGCAGGGAATAAGAATATGCAAAACTCAACCCGACCATCAGACCATATCTCGCTGAGCGCCGCGCAGGAGCCGGTCGCG
>CBFHSX010000025.1:0-25348 GCA_965658615.1 Alphaproteobacteria bacterium
CCGTGCCGCTGCGCTTTTTCAGATAGATGAAGTCGCTGTAATCATTGTTAAAAAGGGCGACGCGCAATTGATTATTGGCCCAGTTTTTTCGGATATAGACCTCCAACGCCGTGGCGCTTTCCTTGTCCAATTCATCGCTGCCAAACTCTTCGCGCCGCGCCGCTGCATGGCGGCCCCCGGCGAATAATTCGATTTGCGACGGGGCGCGTTCGGTCAGTGAGACCGAACCGCCAAGCAGTAAGCCGTCGTGCAGCTTGCGGGCCAGACCGGCGGACAGGTTAAGGATGTCATGCTCGACCGCGCCATGCGCTTCGTGCTCTTCTTCCTCTTCTTCGTCCTCATCCTCATCTTCATCGTGATGCTCTTCTTCCTCGGCTTCCTGCTCAATCGTGTCGAAGCGCGCAGCCAGTTCGGTCAGCCAATCGTCGCTTTCGCGCTCGGCAAAGACAAATAGGCCGAATTGAGCGCGTTGCGTGCTCGGCAGATAAGCACCATGGGCGTGCTCGTCTTCATCCTCATCTTCATCTTCATCGCCTTCCTCTTCATGTTCGGCGACGAGGGTTTCCAATTCGGTGTCGCGATATTCGACGCCGACCAGACCGCGCCAGTCGCCGCTCTCCAATGTCGCTTCACCGCGCAGGTTGAGCGCGTCTTGGTCGAAAGAGGTCGCGGCTTCGCTGCCCTCAAATTCCGTCTGCTCGTAACTGGTGACGGTCATATCAGCACGCAAGCCGGTGAACGGGCCGACAGCGTCACTATGGGTCAGCCGTGCATGCACGGTTTGGCGTTCAAGGTCGATGCTGACGTCTTCTTCTTCTTCATGTTCTTCGCCTTCGGATTCTTCCTCCCCTTCTTCTTCCTCATGCGCATGGCCCGGCACGCTGTAATCCATTTCGAGGCTGTTCAGCATCAGGGCCAATTTGGTTGCGCCCTCGCCGAACTGACCGGAAACGGTAAAGCCGCGACTTTCATTTTGCGTGCTTTCTGCATCCTGCGCTGTGTCGGCCGGAATGTCCTCGCCCTCGGCTTGCAATTGCCGCACGCTTTCTGCATGGGTCGGGATACGCATATTATCGGCATCTTGCGAGAAGGCGGATAGGGCATAGCCATTGCGGCGAACAAATAAGGCGGTCATGGTTTCGTCGGCGGCGTCACCGAGGCCGAACAAAACCTCGCCCCTATTATCGCCGGCGTCGTCGCCGTCATCCATATGGCGGTCAAACATATTGACCACACCGGTGGCCGCATAAGCGCCATAGCGCAAAGCGGCGGGGCCTTTCAGCACCTCAACCCTGTGCGCGTCAAACAGCGAAATGCCATTGGCATGGTCGCCGCCGGTCGGGGCAATATCGCCAATGCTCATGCCATTGCCGAGCACATCAATGCGATAGCCGCCAAGACCGCGAATAAGCGGTTGGCCGACGGCAGGGCCGAAACCGGCGCTGTCGACGCCGGGTAATTTGGCCAATGCGTCGCCAATCGGTTGGTCGAGCGCCGCTTGCAGTGCTTCGGCGGCGATAACTTCGGTTGTCGAGATAACTTCATTGACGGGTTTTTGATATGGCGAACTGAGCACGATGATTTCATCCGTGCTTTGAGCCAGGGCATAAGTGCTGCTAAGGCAAGTGGCGCCGAGCAGCATTGCGGCGCGTGTCATGGTTTTCATGATAGATCCTCTGATTTAAAAAAAATTTAGGGTCAGAGAATGTGGGGCGGACCTCGCGCAAAACGGGTTTGGCGGTGGGCCTGATGCGGCACGGCCGTGCGCGGCAAATGCGGTGCATCGGTAACAAAAACCGGTGGCAGCATGGCGTCGACCAAAAGCGCACCGCTGCTTGCATCGGCTTGCAGGCAGCTATGCTCATATGTCGTGGTCTCGTGCAATATATCGTGCTGCACGTCATGCTGCAGCGCGTGCGCCGTACCCGACAGCATGACCAGCAGGGCGAAAAGGGCGCTGAAATATGCAAAGCGCTTAGCCATGCGAGCAGGCTAGCAAGCTTTGCAGGGCAGGACAAATGCTAAAAAAGCGGGTAAGTGATTCGTTTTTTCTTGACCATGCGAATCAAATCGTGATTCGGTCAGTCATGATTCGTTTTATGACATCGCGGATTTCCAGCCGCACGGTCGGGCGCGCGCCCCTGCGCCTGCGCCAACTTGTGCCGGCTTTTGTCATGGCGCTGATGATGGCCGGGCTTATCACCCAAGCCCTGCAAGGCGAACGGGGTTTGCGCGGTTGGATGGATTTGCAAGCCGAAAAACAAGACCGCGCCGAAGAGCTTGCCGAGCTGAAAGCGCAAAATAGCGAGTTGCAAACGCATGTATTTCGTTTGAGCGATGAATCGCTGGATCTGGATTTTTTGGATGAACGTGCAAGGCTGGTTTTGGGCTTAACGGCGCCGGATGAAAAAGTCATTATCAGCAATTAGTGTTTTGTGGCCTGCGGCGTGATTGCCTCTGTAATCGGGCCGTAAAATCGCCTATATAAGCCTTATGACTGTTGTGATTGACAATTTATCCGGTGGGCCTGAAAAGCCTGAAAAACCGCGCCATCCGGAGAAGGCAAAGAATCCGGACAGCCCCATCCTGCGCAAGCCGGATTGGATTCGCGCCAAGGCGCCCGGCTCGCCGATTTATGCCGAGACCAAGGCGATTGTGACTGAAAACAATCTGGTGACCGTGTGCGAAGAGGCCGCGTGTCCGAATATTGGCGAGTGCTGGTCGCAAAAACACGCAACTTTCATGATCCTTGGCGAGATTTGTACCCGCGCTTGTGCTTTTTGCAATGTTGCCACAGGCGTGCCGCTGCCGGTCGATGCGAAAGAGCCGGCGCATGTTGGCGATGCGGTGGCCAAGCTGGGGCTGCGTCATGTGGTGATTACCAGCGTTGACCGCGACGACCTCGATGACGGCGGCGCGCAGCATTTTGCCGATACGATTCATGAAATCCGCAAAGCCTCGCCCGGTACGACCGTTGAAATTCTGACGCCGGATTTCCTACGCAAAGACGGCGCGTTGGAAATTGTCGTTGAGGCGCGGCCCGATGTGTTCAATCACAATCTCGAGACCGTGCCGCGGCTTTATTTGCCGATCCGTCCGGGCGCGCGCTATTTCCATTCCATGCGCTTGTTGCAGCGCGTCAAAGAGCTCGATGCCTCTATTTTCACCAAATCCGGCATTATGGTCGGACTGGGTGAGGCGCGCGAAGAAGTGATGCAGGTGATGGATGATATGCGCGCGGCGGATATTGATTTCATTACCATTGGCCAATATTTGCAGCCGACGCGCAAGCACGCGCCGATCGACCGCTTTGTTACACCGGATGAGTTTGAGGGCTATACGACATTGGCCAAGGCCAAGGGCTTTTTGATGGTGTCGGCAACGCCGTTGACGCGTTCCTCGCACCATGCTGATGCCGATTTTGAAAAGTTGAAAGCGGCGCGCGCCGAAAAGCAAGCCGCCAAATAGACATGCAGACGGTCAAGGTCACGCGTCAAAGCCCGTTCACCGCGCAGCAAATGTTCGCGTTGATTTGCGATGTCGATCGTTATGATGAATTTATCCCCTATTGCACGGCAGCGCGGACGCGCAATCGCACCGAAACCGAGATGCTCGGCGATTTGGCGATTGGCTATAAATTTTTGCGCGAGACCTATACCAGTAAAATTACCATGGCGCATGACCCGCTGACGGTGACGGTGGCGCAACAAAAAGGCCCGTTTCGGCATTTGTTCAATCAATGGGTGTTTGAGGATAGTGAGACCGGCTCGGAGGTGCATTTTGAACTGCAATTCGATTTCGCCGTGCCTATGCTGCGCAAACTCATTGCTCCGATGATGGACCGCGTGGTCGAAAAATTCATCGACGCCTTCGAACAACGAGCGCTGGAAATCTACAAATAGCTAAATAAAAACGCACCGCTCAACCGCGTCAGCGGATTTATTGCGAGATACGCGCCAATAACATATCCATCGCCGCGTCGACTGTGGCGAGGCGCACTTCTGTGCGGCCGATATCGCCGAAACTTTGCTTGATATGAGTGATGCCGCCATTCTCGGCATAGGTCGCCATATGCACGGTGCCGGCAGGTTTTTCGGCCGAGCCGCCGCCCGGGCCGGCAATGCCGGAAACGGCAATGGTCAGATGCGCAGTGGTCATGTTGAAAGTGTTTTCGGCCATGGCGCGCACGACTTCTTCGGAGACGGCCCCATGCGCGCGCAGCAAATCGGCCTCGACGCCGAGAATTTCATGCTTGGCGCGGTTCGAATAGGTCACAAAGCTGCGCCCGACCACGGCAGAAGAGCCGGGGATTTCCGTCATCAGCGCGGCAATCAGTCCGCCCGTGCAGCTTTCGGCCGTGGCGATACGCATATGCTTCTCAGTGGCGATGCCCAGCAGCTCGGCTGCTTTATCGGTCAGGTGTTTTTCAAACAACATGCGTCTCTCCTAAATCACGCCATAAACGGTAAGCGCCGCCAATATCAGCGCCGCCCAAAGCCCGGCCAGCACATCATCCAGCATAATGCCGGTGGCTCCGCCAAGGCTCTTATCGGCCCAGCCGACCGGCCAGGGCTTTAAAATATCAAACAGGCGAAATAGCCCGAAAGCAAGCGCAATGCCGAGCGGTGTCAGCGGTGCGGTGGTCAGCGCCAGCCACATGCCGACTGCTTCATCAATGACAATGGCCGAGGGGTCTTTATCCTCGGCCTCGGCAATCCAAACGTTTGACGCCCAGTGGCCAAGGCCATAGCCGATAATGGCGATGACCAGCAGCCCCTCAAGCCCGAAATAATAGGCGGTAGATACGCCAAAGGGCAGGGCGGCGAGGCTGCCCCATGTGCCCGAGGCCGGTTTGATCAGCCCGCTATGAAACCATGTGGCGAGCAGTGCGGCGGGCGACCAAAGCTGCAAATGCGGCGGTAATTTGTGCAAGGACAGCATTACAATGTTTCCGGCATGATAATGGTGGCGAGGGCTTGCGCCGCCATGCCTTCGCCACGACCGGTGAAGCCGAGGCCTTCCGTGGTGGTGGCTTTGACGGCGACGCGGTGGTTTTCAATGCCGCAAATCTTGGCAATGCCGGCGCGCATGGCGTCGCGATGCGGGCCGATTTTCGGGCTTTCGCAAATCAGCGTCAGGTCAATGTGGGTGATGCGGGCTTGCTTGGCTGCGGCCAGCGTGACGGCATGGGCCAGAAAATCAGCCGAGGGGCGATCTTTATTGGCGGCGTCGGAGGGCGGGAAATGATCGCCAATATCGCCTTCAGCCAACGCGCCCAGCAGCGCATCGGTGATGGCGTGCAGGGCAAGATCGGCATCGCTATGGCCGATCAAGGCGCGATCATGTGGCACGGCAATGCCGCCCAGCATAATCTGCGTGGCGCTACCGGGGGTGTCGAAGCGGTGCACATCAAAGCCGGTACCGGTGCGCGGTGTGTAAGACTTGTCCATGAAATCTGCCTCATGCGTCAGTTTTATGTTTTTCGGGTCGCCCTGAACCAGCGTGACACGTATGCCTGCCGCTTCGGCAATAGCGGCGTCGTCTGTCATACCGGGGGGGGCTGCTTCATGCGCCGCCAATATTGCCGCGTAGGTGAAGGCTTGCGGGGTCTGCGCGCGATACAATCCGTCGCGCGGCACGGTGGCCGTAATGGTGCCGTCTTCGACCCGCTTCAGCGTATCGGTGACGACCAGCGCCGGAATGACGGCATCGGCCTCATCCAGCGCCTGACAGCAAGCGGTGATGAGCTGCGCGCTGACATAGGGGCGCGCCGCATCATGTATCAGCACGCGGTCCGGCGCATGTTCAGTCAAAGCTTTAAGTCCGTTTAAAACGGAATCCTGCCGTTCAGCGCCGCCATACTCATATTTTAATTTATTTATATTAATCAATCCATTAATAGACTTATTATAAAGTTCAACATCATCTCTATGGACGAGGGTGACAATCTGCGAAATCGCTTCATGTTTGGCAAAGGCGTGCAATGTTGCGTGTAAAACCGTCTCGCCGGTGCCGCCCGGTAACGGCCGATATTGTTTTGGCAGACCGTCACCGGCCCGCGACCCGCGACCGGCAGCAACAATAATGGCGGCTGTTTTGGTTTTTCCCATGCCGCGTAATCTAGCTTGATGCGCTCGCCTTGGCGATGAAAATTCTTGCTTTATATTTTGATTGCCTGCATTTTAGGCAGTCTTTTATGCCCGAGGAAATTGCCTAAAAAATGACCATTCAAATCGGAGATACGACCCTGGCAAGCCGCGTCTTGCTGGCGCCCATGTCGGGTGTCACGGATTTGGCGTTTCGCCAAGCCGTCGCTCAGGCCAGCGGTATTCAAGTTGTGTCGGAAATGGTCGCCAGTGAAGATTTGGTGAAGGCGCGACCCGATGTGGTGCTGCGCGCCGAGGGGGGCGGGCTTGACCCGTTTATTCTACAATTGGTCGGCCATGATCCGCATTGGATGCGCGAAGGCGCCAGGCTGGCCTGTGCTGCCGGTGCCGATATTGTCGATATCAATATGGGCTGCCCGTCGCGGCAGGTCACAAGTGGGGCTTCCGGCAAATTGGCCGGCTCGGCTCTGATGCGCGATGAGGCACTGGCGGAAGCGATCATCGCCGCCACGCTGGCCGGTAGCGACAAGCCGGTAACGCTGAAAATGCGTCTCGGTTGGGATCATGACAGTTTGAACGCGCCGCATCTGGCGCGCGTCGCGCAGGGGCTGGGTGTGAAGATGATCACTGTGCATGGCCGCACACGCTGTCAGTTTTACAAAGGCCAAGCCGATTGGGCGGCCGTGCGCGCCACGGTTGAAGCGGTCGATATTCCGGTCATCGTCAATGGTGATATTGTTGACGGCGCAACGGCCAAGGCGGCTTTGGCGGCCTCGGGTGCGGCCGGTGTGATGGTCGGGCGCGCCGCGACAGGACGGCCTTGGCTGCCCGGTCAGATTGAGACTTTTCTGGAGCAGGGCGTTTGGCCTGCCGACCCGACGCCCGAGGTGCAATTCGACATTTTCCGCGATTGGTATGCTGCTTGCCTCGATTTATATGGCGACTATTTAGGCTTGCGCGTCGGTCGCAAACATATTGCCGGTTTTATCGAGGGCTTTTTGGGCGCAGAAGGCGGGCGGCAAAAACGCAGCGATATTTGTCGCCTTGACACACCGCAAGCCGTCATCGAAGCGATGCAGGCCATGTATGAAACCGGCGCACAGGAGGCCGCATAATGAACGATATCAGCGAAAAAATAGTGCTCGATGCGCTGCCGCAACCGGTTATCTGCGTCGCGCCGAACCGACATATCAGCTATGCCAATTTTGCTGCGCAGGAGTTTTTCGGTGCCAGTTCGCGGGTGCTGAAAAAGCAGCAAATCATCCATCTCATGCCGTTTGGCAGCCCGGTGGTCGGACTGATTGAGCGTTGTCTCGATGATGGTATCCGCTTTAACGAATACGGCATTGACTTGACCTCGCCGCGCACCGGCAGCGACGGCATGGTTGACTTGCATGTCAGCCCGACCGATTTTGGCAGCGGCGAGCGGCAGGCGCTGATTGTCGTGCAGCCGCGCTCCATCGCGCATCATATTGACCGCCAATTGACGCATCGCGGCGCGGCGCGTTCTGTCTCGGCCATGTCGGCCATGCTGGCGCATGAGATTAAGAATCCGCTTTCGGGTATTAAAGGCGCGGCGCAATTATTGGAAGGCGATGCCGAGCCGGAAAATGTTGAGCTGACGCAATTGATTTGCAGCGAGACCGACCGCATTGCCGGTCTGGTCGATCAGTTCGAGCAATTTACCGACACGCATACCGACCTTGACGCTTCGGTCAATATTCACGCAGTGCTGGGCAATGTGCGCCTGCTGGCGGCGAATGGTTTTGCGGGCCATGTCAAATTTAAAGAGAATTATGACCCGTCACTGCCGCCTGTGCAGGGCAATAAGGATTTGCTGACACAAGTGTTTCTCAATCTGGTGAAAAACGCGGCTGAGGCAACCGGCGGCAAAAAGGCCGAGATCAAGTTGGCCTCGTCTTTCCGCCCCGGTGTGCGCCTGTCTGTGCCGGGCCGCGCCAAGCCGGTCAGCCTGCCCTTGGAGTTCAGCGTCATCGATAATGGCATTGGCGTGCCGGAGGATATAAAGCCGCATTTATTCGACCCGTTTGTTACCACAAAAGCCAGCGGCACCGGCCTTGGCCTGGCACTGGTGGCGAAAATCATCGGTGACCATGGTGGCACGATTGAATGCGAAAGCGAGCCGGGGCGGACCGAATTTTGCGTTCGCCTGCCCATGGTGACGGAAGCGGCGCGTGCGCCGAAAGCAAATGAGGAGTTGGACGCATGAGCAAGGGTACGATTTTAATCGCAGATGATGATCGCGCCATTCGCACGGTGTTATCGCAAGCCCTGACCCGCGCCGGTTTTGAGGTGCGCGCCGGGGGCACCGCCTCGTCGCTATGGCAATGGGTCAGCAATGGCGAGGGCGATGTGGTGGTCACCGATGTGATGATGCCCGACCAAAATGCTTTTGATTTGATACCGCGCATCAAAAAATTGCGTCCTGACTTGCCGATTATCGTTATCAGCGCCAAGAATACGCTGGGTACGGCGATTACCGCAGCCGAGAAGGGCGCATTTGATTATCTGCCCAAACCGTTCGACCTTGGTGAGCTGACTGATTTGGTGCAGCGCGCCGTTGACCTGCCGCAACAGGGCAGTCTTCCGAATGTGGAAATCGGCGATGAAGACGGCCTGCCGCTGGTCGGCGGCTCGCCGGCTATGCAGGAGATTTATCGCTCCGTGGCGCGGTTGACGCAAAATGATCTGTCGGTGTTGATCACCGGCGATAGCGGCACGGGTAAGGAGTTGGTGGCCCGCGCGCTACACGATTTCGGCACGCGCAAACGCGGTCAATTTGTAGCCTTGAATATGGCGGCCATCCCGCGCGAGCTGATCGAGAGCGAATTATTCGGTCATGAGAAGGGCGCTTTTACCGGTGCCAGCCAACGTATGGAAGGCCGTTTCGCGCAAGCTGAGGGCGGCACGCTGTTTCTCGATGAGATTGGCGACATGCCGATGGAGACGCAAACCCGCCTGCTGCGCGTGCTGCAGGAAGGCGAATATACAACGATTGGCGGGCGTCGGCCGATCAAGACCGATGTGCGTATCATTGCTGCGACGCATCAGGATTTGCGCCGCCTCATTCGCCAAGGCCTGTTTCGCGAGGATTTATATTTCCGCCTCAATGTGGTGCCCTTGCGCTTGCCGCCTTTGCGCGAGCGGGTCGAGGATATTGAGGATTTGGTGCGCCATTTCATCGGCCGCGGGGCCGAGGAGGGGCTTGCCGTCAAGAGCTTCGACAATGATGCGCTGGAGGTGATGCGCGCGCATAATTGGCCGGGCAATGTGCGCGAGTTGGAAAATCTGGTGCGGCGTTTATCGGCGCTGACCGTAGAGGATGTGGTCGGTGCCGAAGCCGTGCGGATGGAATTGCAGGAAAGCAATATGGAAGGCGGCGCGGCAACACGCGAGGAAACCGGCAGTCTGACCGAGAGTTTGAATTTCCATCTGACCAATTATTTTAAAGGCCATGGCGACGGCCTGCCGCCCAATGGCCTGTATGATCGCGTCTTGCGCGAGGTGGAGACACCGCTGATCGAACTTAGCCTGGCGGCGACGCGCGGTAATCAAATCAAGGCGGCCGAATTGCTGGGCCTCAATCGCAATACGCTGCGTAAAAAAATCCAGGAATTGAACATTGAAGTCGTGCGGGCACCGAAAAAATAGTTTCGGCTTGTTTTGAGGCGAACGTCGATTTACCCTCTGGCAAAATTCTGGAGGAGATAAACCATGGGTAAAGGACCGTTAAGCGGCGTAAAAATCATCGAAATGACAGGTATCGGACCGGGGCCATATTGCGCCATGTTGCTGTCCGATATGGGGGCAGAGGTGCTGCGCATTGACCGCAAAGGCGGCGCCGGCGGTATCCCGGGTGACCCGCATAGTCGCGGCCGTCGCTCGCTGGCGTTGGATTTGAAAAAACCCGAAGCTGTAGAAACCATCCTGCGTCTGGTCGAAAAAGCCGATGCGCTGCAAGAAGGCTATCGCCCGGGCGTCATGGAACGCCTCGGCCTCGGGCCGGATGTCTGCCTTGGTCGCAATGAGAAGCTGGTCTATGGCCGCATGACCGGCTGGGGGCAATATGGCCCGCTATCGCAAGCAGCCGGCCATGATATTAACTATATTTCCCTGACCGGTGCGCTGGCCGGTATCGGCAAGGATAAGCCGACACCGCCGCTCAATCTGGTTGGTGATTTTGGCGGCGGTTCGCTTTTCCTTGCGCTGGGTATGGTGTCGGCGCTGCTCTCGGCCAAAAATACCGGCAAGGGCCAAGTGGTGGACGCGGCCATGACCGATGGCGCGACCTCGCTCATGGGCATGTTTTACGGCATGCTGGCTTCCGGTTTTTGGCAAAACAAGCCTTATTCAAACATGCTGGATGGCGCGGCGCATTTCTATGACACGTATGAAACCAGCGACGGCAAATATATCTCGCTCGGGTCCATCGAACCGCAATTTTATGCGCTGCTGCGCGAAAAGGCGGGGCTGACTGATGCGATTTTTGACAAGCAAAATGACCGCTCAAAATGGCCGGAAATGAAAGCCATGCTTGTAGAGACTTTCAAAACCAAAAGCCGCGAAGAGTGGTGTGAGATTATGGAAGGCACGGATATTTGTTTCGCGCCGGTGCTGGATATGGAAGAAGCCTATCATCACCCGCATAATCAGGCGCGCGAGACGATTGTCGATAAATTCGGCGTCAAACAACCGAATGTCGCGCCGCGTTTCTCCGGCACACCGAGCGAAATCCAAGGGCCAATGCCTGCTGTTGGTGAGCATAATGATGAAGCTCTGGCCGATTGGGGCTTTAGCGGTGACGAGATTGAAGGGCTGAAATCGGCGGAAGCGATCTAGTTTTCCTGATTGAGCCACCAGCTATCGAGCCGCGCGCCATAGGCCGCGTGCTCGAATGGCTGCTCGACATAATGCCAATGCGCCACCCATTGATTGGGATTGTGAAACAGCGGCACGAAATAATGCCCGCTCATCAGAGCGCGATCCAGCGCCCGCGCAGCCGTTTGAAAATCGGCCGGTGAGGCGGCCTGCGTCAATGCATTGACGGCTCTGTCGATACCGGCGTCTTTAATGCCTGCATAATTGCGACAGCCCGGCGTGTCAGCTGCGGCGCTGCCCCAATAATAGGCCTGCTCATTGCCCGGCGAGAGCGAGGCGTAATAATTATAAACCACTATGTCGAAGTCGAAATTTTGCAGGCGGCGGTGATATTGGCTGCTATCGACCAGCCGCACTTTAAGCGTAATGCCAAGTCGCGCCAACATGCGCCGCCAAGATAAGGCAAGGCGTTCATCCTCGCGCTTTTGCACCAGCACTTCCAGTTCCACCGGCGTGCCATTGGCATCGCTCAGGCGATTACCGATCATTTTATAACCGGCCTCTTCCAACAGGGTGACGGCTTGGAGACGCAGATTGCGGTCGCGCCCGCTGCCATCGCTGACCGGTGCGGTGTAACCGGCGGCCAGCCTTTCCGGTGCAATCGGGCTGTCGGCCAAAAGGGCCAATTCAGCCGCGCTGGCGGGTTGACCCATGGCACTGAGATTTGTATTGCCGAAATAGCTCTGTGTGCGGCGGTAAATATCGCCATAGAGGATTTTATTGGTCCATTCAAAGTCGAAGGCGAGGTCAAGGGCTTCGCGCAGTTTGGCGTTTTTGAGAGTGCTGCGGCGCGTGTTCAGCACAAAGGCTTTCAGGCCCGACGGTGTGCCCAATTCAATGGTCTTTTTGACAATGCGGCCATCGCTGGCGGCGGGGAATGTGTAACCGGATTGCCAACGTTGCGGATTGCCTTCAAACCAGACATCCAACTCGCCCGCTTTGAACGCCTCAAAGGCAGTGCTCTCATCGCGGAAATAATCCTCGGTAATGCTGGTGAAATTATGCCGCCCTTTATTATGCGGCAAGCCCGCGCCCCAATAGCCCTCAACCTTGTTGAATTTCACCTGCGCGCCCGGCGTCAGCTCCACCACCTCATAGGGGCCGGAGCCGACCGGCAGGGCAAGCGAAGCGCTTTGAATATCGCGTTCGGCATAAATATGCTGCGGCAGAATAGGCATCAGGCCGATAATCAGCGGCAATTCACGATCCGGCGGTGAGCCGGCGAAGCGCAGGCTGACCGTGTGGGCATCCGGCGTCTCAACCTTGGCAATCTTGCCATAATAATAACGGTGATTGGGGCGGCCTTTTTCTTTCAATAATTGAATCGTAAAAGCGACGTCGGCCGATGTGAGCCGCGTGCCATCGGCAAAGCGCGCTTCTGGGCGCAGCTTAAAGGTAGCGGCGCTGCGATCCGGCGCGATGGTCAGGCTCTCCGCCAGTAGGCCATAAAGCGCGAAGGGCTCGTCATAATGGCGGTCGAGCAGGCTTTCAAAAACGCGTTCACGAATATTGCGTGCGGCATTGCCGCGAATGGAGAACGGGTTAAGGCTGTCAAAGCTGCCGATTTGGCCCTGCCGCAGTGCGCCGCCCTGCAGCGCATTGGGAGTGGCATAGCTGTAATGCGCAAAATCTTGCGGCAATTGCGGCGCGCCATGCATGGCGACGCCGTGCATTTGCGCCCAAGCCGGGCTGCTGAGCAGGGTTAGAAGAATGGCAAGCAGACGCATGGTTAACCCTTTCGAGACGGCGCGATAAGCTGGCGTAGCCAGCTGAGATAAGAATTATTTTTGTGGTTTAGATAATGCAGATAAGACATTGTTTTATCATATTGTTTTTTATCCTCAAACATGGTTTCGCGGGTGGTGAAGTCGCGCTTTGTATCAAGCTTGCGTATCACTTTAGCCGGGTTGCCGGCCGCCACCACATTGGCCGGAATATCGCCCGTCACCACGGAACCGGCCCCAATAACGCTATTCTCGCCAATCTGTGCGCCTTTGCAAATAATACTGCCATAGCCGACCCATGCATTATCACCGATTCTCACAGCGGCGCGTGGGCCGGGGGTTTCAAGCCGGTTGTAAATGTCGTGCCAATCGGCGTCCGAAATATAGACGCGACTGGCAATCATCACATTATCGCCAATCTCAATATGCTTGGCCGAGACCATTTGCAGGCCCGGCGTCAGCAGCGTGTGACTGCCGATATCGATACGGCCAAAGCCGCCTTCGCCATCCGACCAAGTGCAGATACGCGACATGTTTCCGCTCGAGGTTTGCATATGCACATTGTCGCCGAGATGGATATTCGGGCCATAAACCTCGAGGCGCTGCGGGCCGATAATCTCCAGCCCGCTGCCGACGCTGTCAAATTGCGGCACAAGGCGCCATTTTGTGTAGAGGCGGCGGCAGAGATTGATCAGCAAGCGTATCGTATAGGGCTTATTGTCACGACGCATGCGCTTCGCTTTCGTCATCAGCGCCATGGTTGCGCCATTCAAAGCTTTTATAATCCGGCCGTTTTTCAATGGTGGGCTTAATGATGGCGAAATAGGGCGACAGGTCAAAATCGCGCGGCGTGAATAAGGAATGGTGGCGGATATGCATAACCTCGCGCTGATTTTCACGCGTCACATCGGGCAGGATCGGGTAGCCGACCGATTGAAAAGCGCGCGCAATCAGGGTTGAGCAAATCGCCTGTGTCGGCTCGCCACTGCCCAGCGCCAGCATTTTGCGCCGCCAGCTTGTCGGCACGGGCGGCTGCGGCAGCAAATAGCGCGCCAGATCAATGACATTTTTGACGTCATAGCTGTGCCCCAGCGAGTCGATAATATAGGCCGACACGGCGGCGCGGTCATCGCCGTTAATCAGGGCCGGGCGGCAAATGCGCGTATTATAGCCGAGATATTTGGTCAGTGAGGCGGCGATGACGCCCTCGCTCAAATCTGCCTCGACCAGTGCCGCCGCGTGGCCGTGCTTGTCTTTCAGACCGGCTTCGCGCCCGACATAATAGGCCGCATGCGACCAGGTCGATTGGGTGAGGTATTTAATCGCCGATGAAACGCGCTGATTGCCCTCGACCAGCAGGATATCGCCCGGTTGCAAATTGGCCTCCAGCTCGGCCAGCGGCAGAAATTGATAGGAGCGATAATTGAGGATCGGCTTTTCGAGATAACGGATAATAATCCGTCCGAAAAAGCGCAGAAAAGGTTTAATCATCGGCTTGCTCGCTAATGGGTGTTGTTCACCCTTACGGCGTAACGTGCGCCGTCAAACGCGTCAAAGATTTCTTCGACTTGCGGGTGCCGCACCGGTTGCTCGCTATTGTCGGGCAGCAGGTTTTGCTCCGACACATAGGCGATATATTCGGTCTCTTCGTTTTCGGCAAGCAGGTGATAAAAGGGCTGGTCTTTGCGCGGACGCACCTCAGCCGGAATGGATTGCCACCATTCTTCCGTATTGGAAAATACCGGATCGACGTCAAAAATGACGCCGCGAAAGGGGAAAAAGCGGTGTTTAACAACATCACCGATTTGAAACTTTGCCTGTTTTTCTTGCATGACCACTCCGTTCACTTTTCCTTGCGGTCCCGTTTATTTAAGCCTCTTCATGATAATACCAAGAGCTTGCTTTTCACTTAACTATCTATAACTTTGCATCCCAATGAGTGTTTAGCAACCGGAGACCTTTTATGACGCACTACCCGTCTCTTTTTTCCCCATTTACGCTGAATGGTTTGGAAATCCCCAATCGTGTGGTGATGGCGCCGATGACGCGCAGCCAATCGCCGGAAGGCCAGCCGCATGAAGAGGTGGCAGCCTATTATCGGCGTCGCGCAGAAGGTGGCGTCGGCCTGATTATCACGGAGGGCACGACAATTGATCACCCCTCGGCCAGTAATGATGACCGCATCCCGGCCTTTCATGGCAAAGCCGCCTTGGATGGCTGGAAGCGCGTCGCTGACGAGGTGCATGAGGGCGGCGGGCTGATTATGCCGCAACTCTGGCACACGGGCTCGTTTCGCCGCGAGGGCACGGGCCTCAACCCGGAAGCGCGCACCTTATCGCCGTCGGGCCTGAAATATCCGGGCAAGGAAATCGGCCTCGCCATGACCAAACAGGATGTCAGCGATATTGCCGATGCTTTTGCGAGCGGCACGGTGGCGGCGCGCGAAGCCGGTTTTGACGGCGTGCAATTTCACGGCGCGCATGGCTATCTGATTGACACTTTCTTTTGGGAGGGCACGAATATTCGTGATGATGAATATGGCGGCGCGCTGGAAGAACGCACGGCTTTTGCGGTTGAGATTATCGAAAAAGCGCGCGCTGCTGTCGGTGCAGATTTCCCACTCATCATCCGCTTGTCGCAGTGGAAGCAGCAGGATTTCGAGCATAAAATGGCAACCGACCCGGATAAGCTGCAAGCGTTTTTGCAGCCGATGGTCGAGGCGGGCATTGATTGCTTTGATTGTTCGACGCGGCGTTTTTGGGAGCCGGAATTTGACGGTTCTGACCTGAACTTTGCCGGCTGGGCCAAAAAACTGACGGGTCTGCCGAGCATCACGGTCGGTTCGGTCGGTCTGTCGGGTGAATTTGTTAGCGGCATGGCCGGTGAAAGCTCACAGGCCGCGCCGATTGACGGTCTGGTCGAACGGCTTGATAAGGGCGAGTTCGACCTTGTCGGTGTCGGCCGCGCGCTACTGACCGACCCGAATTGGGTCACTAAAATCCGTGATAGCCGTTTTGACGAGCTGATGACATTTGAACGCGACCATATGCTGAGCCTATCGTAATGAAACTTTATACTGCTGATCGCGCGCCGAACCCGCGCGCTGCCGAAAACATCATTGCCCTGAAGGGCATTGAGGTTGAAAAAATCACCATTGACCTGAATGGCGGTGAAAACCGCGGCGATGCCTATATGCGGCGTAATCCGGCCGGGCAATTGCCGGCACTGGAAACCGATGACGGGGAGATTATCGCTGAAGTGGCGGCGATCGCCGAATATCTCGAAGAGATAAAGCCGGATCCGGTGCTGGTTGGCGTCACGGCGACCGAGCGGGCGCAGACGCGCATGCGTATGCGGCAGGTCGATTATCTTGTGCTGGCCCCGATGATGATGGGCTTTCGCAATAGTGAGGGCGCGGCGTTTTTCGAGACGCGCATGCGTATCCAGCCAGATATCGGCGCGCAGATGAAGCTGGTGGCCGGTGACGGCGTCGCTTGGTTGGACGCACAAATGCAGGGCTGCGATTTTATTTGCGGCGACAGACTGACCTATGTCGATTGCATCTTCTACCCGCTGGCCGGTTTCATTTCAAAGGTCAGCCAGCCCTTTGACCCGGATTTGAAAAACCTTACCGCCTATATGCAGCGCCTGTCCGAACATGAGATTATCGGAGCTAAATCGCTATGAGCCCGATACGCGGTTTTGAAGCCGATGCCGTCACCGCCGGTGCCACATCGGCCATGGGCGAGATGATTGGTCGCGAGATTATCCGCATGGAAAACGGCGAATGCGAAGTGCATTTCACCATGGATGAGCGGTGGATGAATATGCAAGGCATTCTGCATGGCGGCGCGTATGCGACCATGTTGGATACGGCTTGCGGCGTGGCGGCGCGCTCTATGCTCGATATGCAACGCTATAAGGGGCATGTGACTCTGGAGCTGAAGACCAGCTATTTCAAAGGCGGTGCGCCCGGTAAATATGTCTGCCATGGCCGTGTGCTGCGTATGGGCAAGCGCGTCTGTTATGTCGAGGCCTCCTTGTATAATGATGCCGGTGATTTGGCCAGCCGTGCTTCGGCGACGTTCTCGCTGCTGCTACGCGACCAATAGGCATTTCTTTTTTCCTGTAATTCATGGTTAACTCCGGAAAATAATGATTCCACGGGGAGGGGTTAGCTATGTCATCGCAAGCCAAATCGGTTCTTATCGGCCTTATTGTCTCAGTGCTGAGCGTCATTGCGGTTTATGTGCTGGGGGCGCAGCAGGGGTGGCTCGGGCAAACCCGTGGCCCCGGCGAGATTGAGGGCGCCAAGCGTAGCGATGTTTTGGTGCAGGCCCGTATTGACCAGCAGGCCGCCATCGCCGCCGGTCGCGGGGGCGACGCGGATAAGCAAATCCTGTTTGGCGATTTGCATGTGCATACGACAAACTCCACGGATGCGTTTCTTTGGTCGCTGCCGATTTATGGCGGCGAGGGGGCCCATCCGCTGGCCGATGCGTGTGATTATGCGCGCCATTGTTCAGCGCTGGATTTTTGGGCCATTACCGACCATGCCGAAGCTTCAACGCCGAAACGCTGGGCCGATGCCAAGCAGAGCATTCGTGCGTGTAATGCGATTTCCGGCAATGGCGACACCGGCCCCGATATGGTCAGCTATTTGGGTTTTGAGTGGACGCAAGTCGGCCAGCGCCCGGAAGACCATTTCGGCCATAAAAACGTGATTTTTGAGAGCCTTGATGACGCCGGGCTGGCCAAGCGGCCCATCGCCTCGGGCGGTGTGACGGTGAATGCGTTGCGCACCAATGGCAAGGCTTTGGTGCCGCTGGGATTGGCGGCGCTGGATTTCCCCAATCGGCAAAATTATTACGACATTCGCACGTATCTGGACGAGGCGGCAGCCGTGCCTTTGTGCGACCCCGATCTGCCGATTGACCAATTATCGGAAGATTGTTTCGAAATCGCCGAGACACCGGGCGGGCTGGTCGACAGCCTTGAAGCACAAGATCTCAGCCCGCTCATCATTCCGCATGGCACGAGTTGGGGCTTTTACACACCGACCGGTGTTACCTTTGATAAGCATTTGAAAGCCGAAAACCGCCCCGAGGCCATGGAACTGGTCGAGATCATGTCGGGCCATGGCAATTCGGAAGAATATCGCGATTGGCGCGCCGTGCTGTTGAGCGAGGCGGTTGATGCGGATGGCAATTTGATCGGCGCCTGTCCGACCCCGCGCCCTGATTATCTGCCGACCTGCTGGCAGGCAGGCGAGATTATCAAGCAACGTTGCCTCAATGAGGGCACGGATGCGGCGGTTTGCGAAAAGCGCGCCGAAGAGGCGCGCCATAATGCTGCCAATGGAAGCGTTGCCGCACATTTGACTGTGCCGGGCACACGGATTGAGGAATGGCTCGATGCCGGTCAGTGTCGCGATTGCTTTCTGCCGAGCTTTGGTTACCGTCCGGGCAATAGTGTGCAATATGCGCTGGCCATTCGTAATTTTGACGACCCGCAAAACCCGGCGCGCCTCAATTGGGGTTTTATCGCCTCATCGGATAATCACCGCGCGCGGCCGGGTACCGGGTATAAAAACCTCGATCGTCTGCGCAATGCTGACGCCGTGCATTTGCGCACCGACATGATTGACCGGATTTATCCGAAAGGGGAGGTGTCCTCTGTCTCAATGCCGCTCGACCCGGCGATGGTTATGGAGCGCGGCTTTGGCGCGACCGAATTGGAACGCCAAGCCAGCTTTTGGACGACCGGCGGTTTGGCCGCCGTGCACACGCAAGGCCGCTCGCGCGAGGAAATTTTCGCCGCCATGAAACGCCGCGAGACTTACGGCACAAGCGGCGCGCGCATTCTTTTGTGGTTCAATACCAAGGATGGCACGCCGATGGGCAGCACCACAAAGGCGCGCCGCTCGCCGGTATTTGAGGTGAAAGCCGTGGGCGAACATAAGCAAAAGCCGGGCTGCCCCGATGAGGCAATAACCGCTTTGGGCGAAGACCGTATTCACAAACTCTGCGCCAATGAATGCTTTAACCCGTCAAGCGAGCGGATGAAGATAACCCGCATTGAAGTGGTGCGCATCCGTCCGCAGACTTCGCCGGATGAGGATGTCGGCGATCTGATTGAGGATAAATGGAAAGTTCATCAGTGCAAGGATAGCGGCAATGGCTGCGCCTTCAGTTTCACCGATCCTGAATTTGCCGACAGCAAACGTCCGGCGACCTATTATGTACGCGCCATTCAAGAACCGTCCGAGAAGATTAACGGCGACAACCTGCGCTGCACTTATGATGATGCGGGCAACTGCGTGAAGCTGAATATTTGCTATGGCGACCCGCGCACGGATCGCGCCGATGATTGTCTGGCGACGGTCGAGGAACGCGCGTGGTCATCGCCGATTTATGTCGAGCACAGCTCGGCAAAATAAGCCGAGCGGGCCTATAAAGGAAGTATGGTCACCCTCTCGCTTTGCGCGAGGGCGGCGGCATCCGGCTTGATTCGCACCAGACATGAGGCGGCGGCAAAGGTTGTGGTCATTCCGCTATCTTGTTGCGCCAGGGTCGAGACCTGCACACGGCCTTCTGCGTCGACATGATAATTGCCACGCAAATAAGTTTCGCGCCCGCCATTTCCCGCCAGCTCATGTGCCATGCAGCCGGTGAGCCAGTGATGCGTGGCGGACAGGCCGGCCAGCCGATCAATCAGCGGGTGCAGGAATAAATGCGCCGTCACCATGGCCGAGCCTGGATTGCCCGGCAGGCCGAGCACAAGATTGGTGTCGCCTTTGGCGAACCAGCAGGGCTTACCCGGTTTGACGGCGATCTTCTCGAATGCCGACTGATAGCCAAGCGCGAAGAAAACATCCTTGGCATAATCATAATCGCCGACCGACGCGCCGCCGATAGGCACGATAATATCGACCGGCGGCAGCTCTTTTATGGCGGTGGTGAAAATGTCTTTATCGTCTTTCACCAGCACATTGGCGACCACTTCGGCGCCCCAACTCTCCAGCAAGGCAGCAAGGGCGGGGCTGTTGGAATTGGGGATTTGCGTGTCGCTCATCTCTTGGCCCGGCGGCACCAGCTCGTCGCCCGAGGCGATAAGCGCGATGCGCGGTCGGCGTAACACTGTAACGCTGCCATGATTGCCATTGGCGATGAGGCCGATATCCCCCGGCGTCAGGCGGTGTGCGGCGGGCAGCAGCACATCATGGGTGGCGAAATCCTGTCCGGCTTTGCGGATATGGCGCGGCGCGGCCTGCCTGTCGATCAGGCGTATCTTGTCGCCTTCGCGGGCGACATCTTCTTGAATGACCACATGGTCGGCACCGTCCGGCACGACGCCGCCGGTGAAAATCCGCACCGCTTCGCCGCGCGTGAGGGGGCGGTCAAACGCGCCGCCTGCAGGCGCTTCCCCAATGACGGCGAAGTCTTCCAAACCGCTCTCAATATCGCTGAAAGCGACGGCATAGCCATCCATGGCCGACATGTCGCGCGGGGGCTGTGTGCGGTTGGCGATAATCGGCGCAGCCAGTACACGACCAACAGCGTCACATAACGCGCAGACTTGCGTCTCGTCCAGCGGCGCGGTCATGTCGATAATGTCCCAAGCCTCGTCGACCGAAATCATTGCCCGTCTCTTTTATAGTCACCGGACTTGCCGCCGCTTTTTTCAACCAGCTCAATATCGGTAATTTGCGCGTCTTTCTGCATCGCTTTGACCATATCGTAAACTGTCAGACAAGCTATGGACACGGCGGTCAGCGCTTCCATTTCAACGCCGGTCTTGCCGCTACAAGCGACCTCGGCCTCGACCAAAATACCGTCCGCCTCAGGCGTCAAGACCAGCTTTACCCGCGATAGGGGCAGCGGGTGGCAGAGCGGGATAAGGTCTGCGGTTTTCTTGGCGGCCATAATGCCGGCCAATTCCGCGACCGACAGCACATCACCTTTTTTGGCACGACCCTCGGCAATCGCCGCCAATGTGGCGGGCGATAGCAGCACACGCCCGCGCGCTCGCGCCAAGCGTTTGGTCTCGGCTTTATCGGCCACATCGACCATATGGGCGCGGCCGTCTTTATCTATATGGGTCAGCTTGTTGCTCATGGTCTATTGCTCTTGCTTTATTTTTCATCGAGGCGCGGCATTAACTCGACCAGATTGCATGGCTTGTGACGGCTATCGAGTTGGAAACTGATGACCTTGTCCCAGCCATCCTTCACAGCGCCATTAGACCCGGGCAGCGCGAAGATAAATGTGTTATTGGCGAGGCCTGCCACGGCGCGCGATTGCAGCGTTGATAAGCCGACCGTTTGAAAACTGACTTGGTGAAAGATGACCGAAAAACCCTCAATGGTTTTTTCGAAGAGGGGGGTCACCGCCTCCGGCGTGGTGTCGCGCCCGGTCAGGCCGGTGCCGCCGGTGGAGATGACCACATCAATTTGGGGGTCGTCTATCCAGCCTTTCACCTTGGCCTGAATGGCGGCGATATCATCGCGCACAATGGCGCGGTCGGCGACATGATGGCCTGCATCCTGCGCCCGCTTGGCCAGTATATCGCCCGATGTATCATTTGCCTGTGTGCGCGTGTCCGACACGGTCAGCACGGCGATATTCACCGGAATAAATTTCAGGCTTTCATTAATGCCATGGCTCATTTTTTCTCCCACCTTCTTTTATCGTCATAATCTTGCGCGCGCGGCTCGATCCAATCGGCACTATCGGCGCGGATTTCCTTCTTCCATAGTAGAACGTCCGACTTCAGAAAATCCATCAGGTAATCGGCTGCTTCAAACGCATCGCGCCTATGGCGCGCTGCGCAGGCGACAAAAACAATCGGCTGACCGGTTGTCACTTCACCGATGCGATGAATAATCGTGGCTTTTAAAAGCGGCCAGCGTGCCTCGGCGGCGTCGGCGATCTTTTCTATCGAGGCCAGCGTTGCCTTCGGCATATGGTCGAGATAAAGCGCGGTGACCGGATTGCGTTCATCCTCCGCACTCACTTGGCCGAGAAAAGAGACAATCGCGCCGGCTTGCTCTATGCCTTTGCGGAAATCGGCGGCCGCTTTATCGGCGTCAAACGCGTCTTCAGTCAGGGTGATATGGGTGAGGCGCGTCATTTTTATCCGCCGCTCACAACCGGAATAATGGCGATATCGTCTTGCGCCGAAAGCGGCGTCTTCCAGTCGACAATCGCATCATTGACCACCAGTCTCGTGCCTTGATGCGCCAGCAGCGCGGCGGCATGCGGGTGTGTCTCGGCGAGATGCGCGCGCAGTGTGTCGCCATTATTTATGGTCTTATCGTTAACGGTAAGCTGGCGCGCCGCCAGCACATCGGCGAGGCGTCCGAAAAACCCGACCTGCATATTAGCCCCCGGTGACCGACATATGGCGCGCTGTGGCGGGTGCTTGCGTCGGTTCATCGATGCGGAAATCATGCCCTTTCGGCTTGGCCAGCAGGGCCGCGTCGAGTGCTGCTTGCAGGCGCGTATTGTCAAAACTTTTAATCGCGTCGCGCAAATCCATTTTGCCGTCCTGTCCAAGACAAGTGTAAATCTCGCCGGTGCAGGTAACGCGGACACGATTGCAGCCGGCGCAAAAATTATGCGTCAGCGGCGTAATAAAGCCGACGCGGCGGCCCGTATCCGGGCGGGTGAAATAAGTCGCCGGCCCGCCGCTTGTGTAATCGCTCGGCACCAGGCCAAGCCGTTTGACCAGGCGCTCTTGCAGCGGTAGCAGCGGGATATATTGCGCGAAGCGGTCTTCATCGATGAAGCCCATCGGCATGGTTTCGATAATGGAAATATCCATGCCCTTGCCATGCGCCCAATCAATCAGGTGCGGGATTTCCGCTTCATTATAATTTTTCAACGCCACTGTGTTGATTTTCACTTGCAGCCCGGCTGCTTGCGCTGCCGCAATGCCGTCCAAGGTCTGGTGCAGTGTGTCGCGCCGCGTCAGTCGCGCAAAGGTGTCGCGGTCCAGCGTATCGAGCGAAATATTGACCCGCGCCACGCCGCTGGCTTTCAGCGCTTCTGCATAGCGCGGCATTTGTGTCGCATTGCTGGTCAGCGCCACTTCTTTAAGCGCGCCTTTTCCGATATGCGCGCCGAGGCCCTGCATGAGCTTCATAATGTCTTTGCGGACCAAAGGTTCGCCGCCGGAAACACGGATTTTGCTGACGCCACGGTGGATAAAGCCCTCGCATAAAAACAGCATTTCCTCATAGGACAGCACATCGGCTTTAGGCAGAAATTGCATTTTTTCCGACATGCAATATTGGCAGCGCAAATCGCAGCGGTCAGTGACCGAAAGCCGCAAATAAGTGACGCGGCGGCCAAAGCTGTCGGTTAAGGGTGCGGGGTTTGTCATGCCCGAACTATAGCTGCCAAATGAGGCGTATGGCGACAAAAATTATCAGAAAAGCTGTCAGGCGGCGCAAGCTGTCTTGCGAAAACCGCTCGAGCAGCACGCGACTGCCAAGCGCACCGCCCAAGGCAACGGCGACAATCAAAGGTGTGATGAATGCAAGCATGTCGGGAAGGACATGCGCGCCGTTTTTCAGCACTTGTCCGGCCAGACCGGAAATGGAATTGACCAGAATGAAAAAGCTACACAAAGCGGCAATCGCTTTGGCCTCGGCCCAGCGCAGATAATGCAAAATCGGGGCGAGGAAAATGCCGCCGCCAATGCCGACCATGCCGGATAACAGGCCCAGCCCCGCACCAATCGCCAGCCCGCGCGCTTTGGCATGGCTTTGCGGAAGCGGGGCAGCGTCGGCGCTTTTGATGAAAATAAGCCGCGCCCCCGCCAGCATAAGACTGGTCGCCAGCAGACTTATATATATGTCATCGCGCAGCGGCACGAGACCGCCGAGAAAAGCCATTGGCACGGAGGCGATAAAAAACGGCGCGGCGTCGCGCCAGTCAAAAGCGCGGCGTCTGATCGCCAGATAGCTGCCCAGTGCGACGACGACGATATTGCAGGCCAGAGCCGCAATGGGGATGCGCCAAACAGGCATATCGGTCATGGCAATCAGCGCCGTGTAGGTTGAGCCGCCGCCAAAGCCGACCGTGGCGTAAAGCGCGGCGGTGAGGAAAAACCACAGCGGTAATAAACTCGCCATCATGGCGCGGTCGCTTCCACCAACGCATCTTGTGTATCAATATCGAGGTTTATGCCCGCATCATGAACGGCGAAATCCAGCACATTGGGGCAGGCGGCAATAATGCCGCGTCCGCCCGTATCGCCCTCAGATTTTTCGAGCGCGGTAAAATGCGGCGCGGCGAACAGTACCGGATGCCCGCGTCGGCCATTATATGTCGGCACAATAATGCTGGATGATGGATCGATTGCCTTCGCCATAAGCTGAGGGGTTTGGGGCGACAAGAAAGGCATATCGCCAAAGCCGATAAAGGCATGGCGCAAGCCCCTATTGGCGTTAATGGCAGCGCCGATGCCGGCGGCCAGCGATGTGCCCATGCCCTCATGCGCGCGCCCATTGACGACCGGCGCGAACCCCGCCGCTTTGCATATATCGCCAAGCGGGCTGTCAGGGGCCAGCACGGCGATTTTTTGCGCTTGCAGGGTGGCATAGGCGCGGAGTGCGCGCGCGAGCATCGGCTCACCGTCGATCTCGGCCAGTAACTTATTGTCGTCGCCAAAGCGGCGCGAGGTGCCGGCGGCCAGAACAATGACCGCTATTTTTGCGGCGTCGGTCACGCCTTTTTACCCTGACGTCGATGGGCCACGATTTGCGCCATGATAGACAAGGCGATCTCGGCCGGGTCGGCGGCCCCAATATCAAGCCCGACCGGACCGACAATATCCGAGCCGGGGCGCGCCGTCTTGTGCATGGCCAAAAGCTCAAGCCTTTGGGCATGGGTTTTGCGGCTGCCCAGCGCGCCAATGAAATGCGCCTCAGAGTCGAGCGCGGCCCGCAATATGGGTATTTCCAGATTATGCTCGTGGAACAGCGTAATGACACCATTATGCGCGTCAAAATCGTTCGGGTCATATTGCGTTTGATGCGTCATCGGCGTGCCGTCCAGCCCCCGCATCTTCAGATGCGCCAAGGCGGCGGCATCTGTGCTGTGCGCGAAAAGCCGATAGCCAAGATTGTGCGCCAGTTCGGCAAAACAGGTGAAATGCGGCCCGGCGCCAAACACATGCAAATAATAGTCGGGCGGATAGGCCATGCTTGACGGGTCGGAGGGGTCGCAAACGGCGAGCGATAAATCCTCTTGCACCGTCACATAAGCCGTTTGGCGTTGCGCGTGTAATTTGGCGACATCAGCGGTCAGTGCAGCGACGCCGCTGCCGCTGAATAATATGTCGAGGCCGGAGCCGCAGGGCAGTTCGATATCGAGATAGGGCGAGTCTTTGCCATAGCGGATGACATGTGTGGCGCCGTCGGCCAGCATCTTTTGTGCCTCGGCAATAATGGCTTCTTCGGCACAGCCGGAGGAAATGACACCGCAATGTGCGTTGGAATCATTAACGGCAATTTGCGCACCGCGCGGGCGCGGGCTGGACCCGTCAATGTGGATAAGCGTGGCCAAAGCGGTTTTGAGACCGTCTTTTTGCCACGCGGCCATTTGTGCA
>CBFHSX010000026.1:0-24685 GCA_965658615.1 Alphaproteobacteria bacterium
ATTCGAATGCCGAATTTACCGGCCTCGTAATAGCCGGGCTCATTGGAGACGATCATGCCTTCCTGCAGGGGCACTGTGCCGCCTTTCGAGATGCGCTGCGGCCCCTCATGGACGGATAGATAGCTGCCGACGCCATGGCCGGTGCCATGGTCGAAATCTTGCCCCGCCTCCCAAAGCGGCGCGCGCGCCAGCGTGTCGAGTTGCATACCGTTTGTGCCTTCGGGAAAGCGCGCCATGGCCAGCGCAATATGCCCGCGCAGAACACGCGTAAAGGCATCCACCGCGCCCTTGGGCGGGTTTTTGCCGCTGACCAGTACGGTGCGGGTCACATCCGTCGTGCCTTGGCGATATTGGCCGCCACTATCGATGAGAAACAACTCACCCGGCTTGATACGGCGATTGGTTTTTTCGGTCACGCGGTAGTGCACAATGGCGCCATTGGGGCCGGTGCCGGAAATCGTGTCGAAACTGAGGTCGAGCAATTTGCCGCTCGCCGCGCGATAAGCCTCGGCCTGTTTGGCGGCGCAAATCTCGGTCAGGCCCCCGCGCGGTGCGTTTTTGTCAAACCAAGCGAGGAAATTTGAAAGCGCCACGCCGTCCATTTGGTGGGCCAGCACGCTGGCTTTTATCTCGGCGGCAGTCTTCGCCGCTTTCGGCAGGGCGCAAGGGTCGGTGGTGCGGGCAATGGTGGCATTGATCAATTGACCGGCAAACCAAGCCGGTGTGTGAGCCGGGTCAAAGGCCACGGTTTTGCCCTTAATGGCTTGCAAAAAATCTTGCAAGTCAGCCGGCGGGTGCAGGCGCAAGCCACGGCCGATATGCGCTCGCGCTTTCGCATCAACGCGGGTGCGGGTGATGAACCAATCAAAGCTCGCATTTTTGTGCAATAGGCCAAAGGACAGCGCAAACGGCGTGTGTGGCACATCTTGGCCGCGAATATTCAGCAACCAGGCGATGTTTTCCGGCTGCGCGATAAGCAGCATATCATGGCCTGCCGCTTTCATTTGCTTGGCCAGCATTTGCCGTTTGGCCAATGAGGCCATGCCGGTCAGCCTTTCGGGTTGCACGCTGACGCGCGTCTCGGGCAGGGCCGGGCGGTCCGGCCAAATCGCATCGAGCGGGTTTTTGTCGAGCAGCACAAGCCTTGCGCCTTTTGCCGCCAGCCGGTCGCGATAGGCTTTCACCACCGTCTCGCTATGCAGGCGCGGGTCAATGCCGATTTCCTGCCCGCTTTTCGCTTCACCCGCCAACCATTGGCTGGGCGGGGTTTGCATGCCGTTCAGCACGTTAAACAGCTTTGTGTCGACCTGCTGCGGTGCGGCCAGAATATAGCGACCATCGACAAATAAAGCGGCTTTGCGGGTCAACACAATCGCCGTGCCGGCCGAGCCGCCAAAACCGGTCAAAAATTGTAGCCGCTCATTGCAGGGCGGCACATATTCGCCTTGATATTCATCCTCGCGCGGCACGACGAACCCGTCCAGCTTGCGCGCGGCCAATTCGGCGCGCAGGGCTTTCACCACTTCTTTGCCGCCACCGAAATCATCATCTTCGAAACTTTGAAACATATCCTACCCTAGCGTTTCAGACACAGGCTCGTCCATTGCCCGATATTAATTTTGTCTTCAATTTTGAAATGGCAAGCGCAATAGCGTGCCAGCACTTTGCGCGCCTGCGGGGTCATCAACCCTGATAGGATAAGCCGCCCGTCAATGGCCAAATGTGCCTCGAAATCTCGCGCCAGCGCGATCAAGGGTCGCGCCATAATATTGGCGAAAATCAGGTCAAAGCGCCGCCCATGATAGGCGGTGTGGTTCGTACCACTGGCGGTAAAGGCCCGGATGCGTGGCGTCACGCCATTCAGTTTGGCGTTTTCTTGTGTCACGGCGACGGCAATCGGGTCATTATCGCTAGCCAGAATATCCCTAATACCGGCGCGGGCCGCAGCAAGGGCCAGTGTGCCCGAGCCACAGCCAATATCAGCGACACGATGCGGGCGCTTATGCCTCAGCAGGCGCGCCAATAAATAGATGCAGCCCTGCGTCGTGCCGTGATGGCCGGAGCCGAAAGCCAGGCCGGCTTGCATTTCAATATTGCGCCAACCGCCGCTCAGCGGTGCGTCATGACTGCCATGCAGATAAAACGGCGCGATGCGTACCGGCGACAACCCCTCTTGGCTGGCTGATACCCAATCCTTATCCGGCAAGGGGGCCAGTTGGGTCTCCGCATCGGCGGGCAGAATGAGGGCCGATAAATCCGGTTCGCCCTCAAAGTACACCCCCAGCCGCCACGGCGCATCGGGACTGTCATAAGTGCGCTCGCTAGACCATGTGGTCGCGCCGAACGCTTCCAGTGCCGTTTCGGCAGCCGCCAAATCGGCGGTTACGAATTGCAGTTTCCAGACTTTGGCGGGGTCGCTCATCGGCTAGAGCTAGTGTTTCTCAACATAGCTGTCGAGCACTTTCTTGACACCGGCTTTTTCAAAGGCGACGGTCAGCTTATTGCCCTCAATAGACTGAATGCGCCCATAGCCGAACTTCATATGGAAAATACGCTCGCCGCGTTCATAGGCACTGTCGGACATGGTTGAGACCACCGGTTCGGCGCGCCCGTCAATGGTCGGCGCGCTGCTGCTTTGATAGCGCTGTCGATTGGCTTGGGCGCGTTGCCAGCCCGGGCTATTATAGCTGGAGCCGGAAAAATCGCCTGAGGATGTTGCCGCAAAACGGCTTTGATTGGAAAAGCCACCGGCATCATGATTACCTTCTGCCACCTCAATATGCGCCTCTGGCAATTCATCGATAAAGCGCGAGGGCAGGGCTGAATTCCACTGACCATGCATGCGGCGATTGCCGGCAAAGCTGATCGTGGCGCGCTGTTTGGCGCGGGTAATGCCGACATAGGCAAGGCGGCGTTCTTCTTCCAGGCCCTTTGTGCCGCTCTCATCGAGGCTACGCTGGTGGGGAAACAGACCCTCTTCCCAGCCCGGCAAAAAGACGGTTTCAAACTCCAAACCCTTGGCGGCGTGCAGCGTCATAATTGACACTTTGTCTTCTTTGTCATCATTTGCCGCTTCCATGACCAGCGAGATATGCTCGAGATAAGCGGGTAGGGTTTCAAACTCTTCCATGGAGCGGACAAGCTCTTTCAAATTTTCAAGCTTGCCGGGTGCTTCCGGCGATTTATCAGCCTGCCACATTGCGGTATAGCCGCTTTCATCGAGCACCAACTCGGCCAGTTCCGTATGCGTCATCGTGTCGACCAGTGAGCGCCAATGGGCAATGGCGCGGACAAAGCCGGTCAGTGAGCGCCGCGCCGCCGGTTTCAGCTCTTCCGTATCGATAATTTCCTCGGCTGTGCGAAACAGCGATTTATTGGCGCGCCGCGCCGCATTGTGCAGCGTTTGCAGCGCCACATTGCCCAGCCCGCGCCGCGGTTTATTGCAAATCCGCTCAAAGGCCAAATCATCGTCAATTTGCGCAATGAGGCGGAAATAAGCATTGGCGTCGCGAATTTCGGCGCGCTCGTAAAAGCGCGGCCCGCCAATCACCCGATAGGGGATGCCCAGTGAGATAAAGCGATCTTCAAATTCACGCATTTGAAAGGAGGCGCGCACCAGCACGGCCATTTCGTTCAAATCCTGGCCTTTGCGTTGGTGATCCTCAATATCGTCAGCCGTCAGGCGGGCTTCTTCCTCGCCATCCCAAGTGCCGCGAATTTTGACCGGTTCGCCATCTTCATTGTCATCGGTCCAAAGCGTCTTGCCGAGGCGCGTTTCATTGGCCGCGATAAGGCCTGAGGCGGCCCCCAAAATATTCGGTGTCGAGCGGTAATTGCGCTCCAGCCGGATAACGCGCGCGCCGCTGAAATCTTTTTCAAAGCGCAGAATATTATCCACCTCGGCCCCGCGCCAACCATAGATGGACTGGTCGTCATCGCCGACGCAGCAAATATTGCTATGCGCTTGCGCCAGCAGCCGCAGCCAGAGATATTGCACCGCATTGGTGTCTTGATATTCATCGACCAGAATATGTCGGAAACGTTGCTGATATTCGACCAGCACGGCCTCATTTTCGCGGAACAGGCGCAGACATTCGAGCAGCAAATCGCCGAAATCGGCGGCGTTTAAAAGCTTCAAACGCTGTTGATAGGCGGCGTAAAGCTTGCCGCCCAGCCCATTGGCAAAAAAGCCGCTTTCGCTTTCGGGCACGTTTTCGGGCATCCAGCCACGGTTTTTCCAGCGATCGATCAGCATGGCCATTTGCCGTGCCGGCCATCGTTTTTCGTCAATATTCTCGGCTTGGATCAATTGCTTGATAAGGCGGATTTGGTCATCCGTATCGAGAATGGTGAAATCGGGGCGCAGGTCGACCAGCTCGGCGTGTTGGCGCAGGATGCGTGCCGATAGCGAGTGGAACGTGCCAAGCCATGGCATGCCTTCAACCGTCTCGCCCAGCATGGCGCTGATGCGGTTTTTCATTTCGCGCGCCGCCTTATTGGTAAAGGTCACGGCCAGTATCTGGCTTGGCCAAGCGGCTTGCGTGGCGATTTTATAGGCGATGCGCGTGGTCAGTGCCCGTGTTTTGCCCGTACCGGCCCCGGCCAGCAGCAAAAGCGGGCCGTCATCAGCGGTCACGGCGGTACTTTGCTCTTCATTCAGCCCGTCAAGCAGCGGCTCGATACGACGCATGGAACCGGCTTGCGCAGCGCGTTGCGAGATCGACAAACCCTGCCCAGCGGCAGCATTATTGGCACTGGTATCAGGCGCTTGTGGCGCGGGCGGCTCGGCGCCCAGATCAAACGGATCGCTGCTCATAAAAATCACTTACCTTGATTCTGATACTATACCATCTATGGCGAAAAGACGTGAGGTCGATTGCCGCTTTGAGGTGTCGGCCAAACCGGTCAATCAGCCTGGTCAATCAGTCCGGTCGGGCCTGCTGGTCAAGCGCTTGGCCGCTTGCTAGTGTGGCGCAAGCAGAATCATCAAAAAGGCCATTCATGCGCTTTCCCGTCATCCCGACCCTATTTTTACTCTTGCTGGCTATCAGCGCGGCGGTAATTGTGCCCAATGCGGTTGTGCTTTTGCCCGAGCGGGCCGAGCTGGTGCGCCAACTCAACGCGCGGTCGGGGCTTGATGTACGCATTGCGGGCGAGATGCGATTGCGGTTTTTGCCGCGCCCGCAATTGCTGCTTGAGGATGTCAGCGCGCGGCTTGCCGATGATGCGGCGCAGGGCTTGCGCAGTGCCACATTGGTCGTCGATGTCGCACCGCTCGACTTAGTGCAAAAAAAAGTCACTGTGCGCGGTGAGCACTTCATCAATGCCGATGTGACACTGGCCTCGGAGGCGGGCGTCACAGGTCTGATGGACGCGTTGCTGCAACTGACCCATCCGCGTATCAGCTTTATCAAATCGCGTTTTCGTTTAAGCGGGCTCGACCGTTATGACCGCAGTGCCGTCATGCAGGCGGACCGTCTCGCTATTGACCTGCCGGCGCGACAAGCGGGCGATGATTTTGCCATTCATATCCGTCAGGTGAGGTCCGATAGGGCCGACGCCCAATTCTCCTTGCGCATCGGCAAGCTGGCTATGTCGCGTCAGGATGTATCGTTGAAGCTGGCGCTGGCGCCGGATGAACGTCTCGGCTTTGACGGCTTTGTGATGCGGCGCAAGAGTGATTGGCGCGCCGATGGCGAGATGCGCGTCGACTCCGCTTCTTTGCTGGCCATGCTGGTTCAAACCCACCTGCCGATAACGCTCCTGCCATCGGCGCAGCGTGTCGCTTTTTCCGGCTTGGTGCAGGCCGATCGAAGCGGCATGCGGTCCGAAAACCTTGAAATCACGGCGATGAACAGCGTGTTTCAGTCGCGCTTGGCGCTGGATTGGCCGCAGACGGCCGAACAAATCCCCCAATTGCGCGGGCGCTTATCCACCGGTGTGGTCAATCTCGACACGATTTCTCTGAACGGCGTGCCGGCGAGCCAAGGTGCCGCTGATTTGACGACCATTTGGCAGGCTTTTGAGCGTCATCTAGGTGTCGCATTGCGCATTGAGGCGACGCGCTTCGATATTGGTGGCGAAAGCGGGCAAAACTTGCTGTTGGCCTTTGACTGGCAGGATGAGGCAATAAATCTGCAACGCTTCAGCCTCGACCTGCCGTTTCGGAGCCTGTTTTTGGCCAGCGGCACGGTCGATTTGAGTGCCGCCATGCCGTCCTTTGAGGGTAATTTTTCTACCCGCAGCACGGACGCGCTGGCGGCCATCCTATGGCTCAGCGAATTGGCCGGTGTCGATAGCGCCTCTGTGGTGGAGGCGCTGGATGAAAGCCGTTTGCAGCGGGTCAGTCTGGTCGGTGATGTTTTATGGTCGCCCGAAAAAATTGAACTGGACGCGATGAGCGGTCGCCTTGGCGATGATCGGCTGACGGCCGATATGCATTTTGCCCGTGGCGATGCGATGCAAGGCAAGCTGGATTTGGACATTAAGCGGCTTGATCTGGCTGATTGGGGAGCGGTGAATGCGACGGCCAGTAGCGAGCAAACCCTGATCGGCGCTCTGTTTGCACCGCTCAATAAGAGCCTTGGCGGGCTGCTGCAAACACAAGACAAGAAACGCAATTTGCGGCTCGATATATCGACACAGAGACTGTTTTCCGGCGTGACGGATTTGGGGCCGGCCCGTTTTACGGCTCAATTGGCCGATCAAATGCTTATCTTGCAGCGTCTCGAATTGAGTGATTTTGGTGGCCTGTCACTGGCGGCCGAGGGCCGGATGAATTACGCGACGACGCCGCCAAACGGCAAGGTTAATGCGCAATTGCAAGGCGAAGGTGACTTGCCGCCAATGCTCGCCGGGCTGCTGCCGGTTCAGCCGCGCGAGGGCACGCGCATGGATTTGGCCGCGACATGGACGCTCAGCGCCCCCGATGCGCCCGATTGGCCGAATGCGACATTGCGCGGCGCCGGCACATTGGACACGATGCAGACGCGCTTTACCTTGACCGGCCCGGCCCGCCATATTGCCTTTGATGGGAAAGGCCAGAGGCTTGACTTGACCCTGCAGGGCAGAGCCAATGATATTGCGACATTGAGCAATATTGCTCTGCCCTATGATGATGACGCATCCGGCTCGGTGCGGCTGCAATTGGAAAACCAAAGCAGTAATGTGACGCAAATCAAAACCGATATTGCGCTGCGCCAAGATGCGCTATCGCTGGTCGGGCAAATGCGTCGTACCGCCGGAGGCCGCCGCATTGCCGGCACGCTGGCTTTCCGCATGGCCGATATACTGCCCTTGCTCGGAGAGGCTGACGGGCAGCAAAAGCTGTCGGCGCAGGGAGACATGCAAATTGTCTCGGATCCTGAAAGCCTTTCTTTTTCGGCGCTCGACGCGACGATTGGAGAAGGTAAGGTCAGCGGCGAGGGTGTGGTGAACCTGACCGCCGAGCGACCCAAATTAAACGCCAATTTGAAAGCCGATGGCCTGACCCTTGACTGGTTGCTGCCGAACTATGACACGACCGGCTGGTCTGATGCGCCGATGAAATGGTCGGCTTTTGCGCGCAGCGATGTCGATGTCGAATTGGATGGCGCGAATTTGCGTTTCGGCCAATTTGCCGTCGAGGATGTGACGGCCCGGCTGAAATTGCTCGGTGGGGTGCTGGAGGCCCCGCAAATTACCGGCCGCGCCATGGGCGGCTCATTTACAGTTGAGCTATTGGCCGAGGGCGGCATGTTGAACCCGTATTTCAGCGTGCAATCGCAATTCGCTGATATGAGGCCGGTTTCGCTTCTGGCTTCAATCTATGGTAGCAGCCCCGTCACGGGGCCGGTTTCGGGTTCGCTATCGCTCAGCGGGCGTGGCACATCGGCGCGCGCCATGATGGGGTCGCTGGGCGGTGAGATGCAGTTCGAGCTGGGCAGCGGAGCTCTGCATTTTATCGATGCCCCGGCTTTCGTCGCGCTGGCCGCTGCCGATCGTTTTGAGGGCCGCGCCGTATCGCTGCTCACATTGCCCGATGTGCAGGGCGAAACGCCGTTTGCGCGCGGTATCGGCCTGATTGACATTAAAGACGGGCAAGCCATACGCTCGAGCCTGGATTTTGTTTTTGATGCGGAGAACACACCGGGGGAGGGCCGTTTTAGCGGTCAGTTCGACTTTGTCTCACGCGCCCTGCTGGCCGATTTCGCACTGTCACCACAAGGCGAGAACAAGACATTATTATGGCAGTTGAGCGGGGACATTACCGCGCCGGATATTCGGGTTGATGCCTCGGCTTTTGATCGTGTGGCGGCACCTGTCGAAGCCCCGTCATCTCCTAGTGCACAGAGCCCCGCCGCGCCCAATTAAGAATAGCGACCCGCAGCGTGCTTGACAGGCTGGCCTCACGGCTTTGCGCGTCCAGCGCCCGAATGAGGTCGGGTACTGTTTGGCCTTGCGCCGCCGCCATATCCTTTAACGCGTCCCAAAAAGCCGGCTCAAGCGACACGCTGGTCGCATGGCCGGCTATGGTGATGGAGCGTTTTTCGGGTTTCATGCCACCCGCCTATTTCGGCGCGATCATATCCTCAGGGCGCACCACAGCGTCAAATTCTTCTTCTGTGACAAAACCCAGACCGACCGCTTCTTCGCGTAATGTCGTGCCGTTTTTATGCGCCGTTTTGGCGACCGTAGTGGCGTTGTCATAGCCGATAGTCGGGGCCAAAGCTGTGACCAGCATAAGCGAGCGAGCCATCAGCGCGGCGATATTATCCTCATTGGCTTTAATACCGATAACGCAATTATCGGTAAAGCTGACGGCGCTATCGGCCAGCAGGCGAATGGATTGCAGCACATTATAGCCGATGACCGGCTTATAGACATTGAGTTCAAAATGGCCTTGCGAACCGGCGAAAGACACGGCCGTATTATTGCCCATGACTTGTGTGCACACCATGGTCAGCGCCTCGCATTGGGTCGGATTGACCTTGCCCGGCATGATTGATGAGCCCGGCTCGTTTTCCGGCAGGCTCAATTCGCCCAGACCCGAGCGCGGGCCGGAGCCAAGCAGACGGATGTCATTGGCGATTTTAAACAGCGACACCGCCACTTCATTAAGCGCACCATGCGCTTCAACCATGGCGTCATGCGTCGCCAGTGCTTCAAATTTATTCTGCGCAGTGACGAAAGGCAGTTTGGTGTAAGCCGCAACCTGCTCGGCGAAGCCTTCGGCAAAGCCTATTTTGGCATTGATGCCTGTGCCGACAGCGGTGCCGCCTTGCGCCAATTCGTAAAGTTTCGGCAGGGTCGCCTCGACACGGGCAATGCCGTTTTCGACCATGGCGACATAGCCGGAAAACTCTTGGCCCAGTGTCAATGGCGTGGCGTCTTGCGTGTGCGTGCGGCCGATTTTGATAATATCCTTAAAGGCCTGTTTTTTATCATTCAGCGCATTGGCCAGCTTGTTCAAAGACGGCACCAGCAAATGCACAATTTCTTCCGCCGCCGCAATATGCATGGCGGTCGGGAACGTGTCGTTTGATGATTGGCTGCGATTGCAGTGATCATTCGGATGCACCGGTTCCTTCGACCCCATTGTGCCGCCAAGGGTTTCAATGGCGCGGTTGGAAATCACCTCATTGGCGTTCATATTTGACTGCGTGCCTGAACCGGTTTGCCAAACGACCAGCGGGAAATGGTCATTGAGCTTGCCCTCAGCCACCTCACCGGCGGCGGCGACAATCGCATCACCAATCTCGCTCTCGAGATTATCCAGCGCCATATTGGCTTTGGCGGCCGACATTTTCACAATGCCCAGCGCACGCACCAAAGGCAGCGGCATGGTTTCGGTGCCGATTTTGAAATTGCCCAGCGAGCGTTGCGTCTGCGCCCCCCAATATTTATCGGACAGGACCTCCAGCGGTCCAAAGCTATCGGTTTCTGTACGTGTATCGGCCATGCGAGCTCTCCCCAATCGGCTTTTTATATCTGCAGGCGGTCTAGCACGCAAAGGCGCGGTTTTGAAGCCTACTTGTCGCGAAAACTGTCAAGGCTGACGACTTCGCCGGCCGGCGGTTCGGGCTTGCGGTCGTCATCGTGAATGCCGTCTTCGGCAAACAGCGCCTCCATTTCATCGGCATTGAGCGCGTCTTCCTCATTGCCATCGACATCGAACATCAGGCCAAAGGCGACGGAGGGGTCGTAAAACTTGCGCAGCGCCGCCCAAGGCACCACCAAATCTTCCGGCTTTTGATTGAAATAAAGCCGCACGGTGAATTTCTCGTCATCAACAACGAGGTCTTCAAACTGGTTTTGCAGCACAATGGTGATCTCGCTCTCATGCGCGGCGCGCAGGCTGTCAGACATTTCAACGCCCGGACTTTGCGTGCTGAAGGTGAGGTAAAAATGGTGCCCGCCGCTCAGCCCGTCGCGCGCCGCTTCTGCCATAATCTCGCGGATCATGCCCAAAAGCGCCGCCTGAGCGCGCTCTGCATATTGATAAATATCATCGGGGGGAGAAGTGTCGGACATGATATGGCTTTCATAGCGGGTCAAAAAAAGTGGAAGGCTTCTGTTGCCAGGTGCCTTCCGGACCCCGCCAGATACCTGCGACGGCACTGGACTTTAGATGAAGTTCGTGACTGCTTACGCAGCGACGGCTACTTCCGCATAGTTGTCATTTGCAACTACAAAAGTGGCCCGATAACGATGGTGCCATGCCGAGCGACGGAAACATCCTTTACGCCCTCGTCGATCCTGGTTCGCCCCCAAAGAAAAGAATTTGGTGGAGGCGCCGGGTACTGCCCCCGGGTCCGATGGGTTTATTGCGAAGCCCGTTTATCGCCATAGTCGGCAAGCCGACACGGCATATATAACATTTCTCACAGCAAAATAACAGGGCCGTGGCGAAAGCGTTTGCACCCATTCGTCAGAATCGCGGAAGATACCCCCATGAAGCAATATTTAGAGTTACTGGAACGCGTCCTGCAAACGGGCGTGAAGCGCGAAGACCGCACCGGCACGGGCACATTATCCGTGTTCGGCCATCAAATGCGGTTTGACCTCGGTAAAGGCTTTCCGGTTTTGACAACCAAAAAACTGCATCTGAAATCAATTATTCATGAGCTGCTGTGGTTTTTGTCGGGCGATACGAATATTCGCTATTTGAAAGAAAACGGCGTTTCCATCTGGGATGAATGGGCCGATGAAAATGGCGATTTGGGGCCGGTTTACGGCAAGCAATGGCGTAGTTGGGAGACCACAAGCGGCGCCCATATCGACCAAATCACACAGCTTGTTGCGCAGTTAAAAGATAATCCGGATTCGCGGCGGCATATCGTCACCGCCTGGAACCCGGCTGAGGTGGAGAACATGGCCCTGCCGCCCTGCCATTGCCTGTTTCAGTTTTACATCGCCAAGGGCAAGCTGAGCTGCCAGCTTTATCAACGGTCGGCCGATATTTTCCTCGGCGTGCCGTTTAATATCGCCTCTTACGCGCTGCTGACGCATATGCTGGCGCAGGCCTGTGATCTGGAGCCAGGCGATTTTGTCCACACTTTGGGCGACGCGCATCTTTATCTCAATCATATCGACCAAGCGAAAGAACAGCTTATGCGTAAGCCGGGGGCTCTGCCGACGATTAAGGTCAATCCGGCAAAGAAGGATATTTTCGATTTCGTCTATGATGATTTCGAATTGGTCGATTATATCGCGCAGCCGAGCATTGCCGCGCCGATTGCCGTTTAATGTCTACCCGCATTGAAATGGTCGTGGCCGTCGCCGAAAACGGCACGATCGGCAAGGATGGCGATATGCCATGGCGGCTGCCGTCTGACCTCAAACATTTTAAACAAGTCACTATGGGCTGCCCGATCATTATGGGTCGCGCCACATGGGACAGTATCGGGCGGCCCTTGCCGGGCCGGTTAAACGTCGTTATCAGCCGCAGCGCACCCGAGTTGCCATCCGGTGTTATCGGCGTTACCTCGCCCGAGGCGGCCCTTGCCGCTTGCGCCGATGCCGCGACGGTGATGATTATCGGCGGCGGGCAGATTTATAAAATCTTCGAGCCGATGGCCTCAACCGTGCATTTGACGCAAGTGCATGCAACGCCTGAGGGTGATACTTCTTTCGCGCTGCAACAGCCCGATGATTGGCACGAGACGGCGCGGCAGCGTTTTTCCGCTGGCGAAAATGATAGCGCCGATTATAGTTTTGTGACGTTAGACCGTCGTTAGGCCAAGGGCCGATAAGGAGGCGCGCCATGCAAGAAATCGCATCCGGACTTATGTTTCCCGAAGGGCCGATTGCGATGCCCGATGGCTCTGTGCTGCTGGTCGAAATTGCGCGCGGCACATTGAGCCGCGTCCTGCCCGATGGCACGGTGGAAGTGGTGGCTGAAACTGGCGGTGGGCCAAACGGCGCGGCCATTGGCCCCGATGGCGCCGTCTATATTTGCAATAATGGCGGCTTTGAATGGCATAGATATAACGGTCAATATATCCCCGGCGATAGCGGGCCGGATTATTCCGGCGGCCGCATTGAGCGGGTTGATCTCAAGAGCGGTGAAGTCAGCGTGATTTACACCGAATGCGACGGCACCGCGTTGCGTGGCCCGAATGACATTGTCTTCGACAAGCAGGGCGGCTTTTGGTTCACCGATATGGGCAAGGGCTATGGTCGCCAAAAAGATCGTGGCGCGCTGTTTTACGCTACGATTGACGGGTCGCATATTGAACAAATGGTGTTTCCGATTGAAACCCCTAACGGTGTCGGCCTCAGCCCGGACGAAAACGTGGTCTATGTTGCGGAAACCCAAGGCGCGCGGCTTTGGGGCTGGGAGGTGGATGCGCCCGGCAAGCTCAAGGGTCGCGCCCAAACCGGTCAAAAAGCTTTCATCGGTTCACCGGCGGGCCTATGCTTTTTCGACTCCATGGCGGTGGAAGCCGATGGTACGGTCTGCGTCGCCACCATTACCAATGGCGGTATCTCGCGCATTAACCCGAAGGATGGCAGTATTCGTCACGTGCCCACCGGCGATGCGATGACGACCAATATTTGCTTCGGCGGGGCGGATTTAAAAACCGCTTACATCACGGCGTCAAGCAGCGGCACATTGGTGAAGACCGAATGGGACACGCCCGGCACACCGCTGAATTTCCTCAATCGGTGAGTTAATCTTTCGGCAAGAATTCCGGCAGCACCACGGCTTGGCCGCAATGGCGATTGCCGTCTGCATCGACTTGCATCTGTGTCGGGCCATAGAGCACCCAACCTTCGCGCAGCGCGTCTGAGACGCGTTGGCAGAATGCGGCATCATCCGGGCCGGTCAGATAGCGATAGGCTTTTTTGGCGTCAGACATTTGCGCGCTCCTATATGCGTTGCAGCAGACCGGCGGCCATGAGTTGCATAGCTTGTGCGGCGCTGCCGTCGGGGGCCGAAACAGAAACCGGCTCGCCGCTTTCATTGCCCGCTTGAATGGCGGCGTCGAGCGGCAGGGCGGCCAAATGGTCGAGGCCGAGGCTGGCAGCCAATTCGGTGCCGCCTTCGCCAAACGGGTGCAGCTTGCTGCCGTCGGGCGCGTCCAGATAAGCCATGTTTTCGACCAGTCCGATAACCGGAATTTGGGTTTTTTCAAACATTGCAACGGCGCGCTTCACATCAGCCGTGGCGAGGCTAGAGGGTGTGGTAACAATCAGCGCCCCGGTGACCGGAATACGCTGCGCCATGGTCAGTTGAATATCCCCCGTGCCGGGTGGCATATCCATGACCAGCACATCAAGCTCCGGCCAATCGACATCGTCGAGCATTTGAATAAGCGCGCTTTGCACCATTGGTCCGCGCCAAATCATTGCCTGCTCGGGCGATACCATATAACCGATCGACATGGTGGCGACGCCGTGTCGCGTGATGGGGATGAGTTTTTTATCCGCGTTCACATCGGGTTTTTCGGTAATATTGAGAAGCTGCGGCGCCGAGGGGCCGTAAATATCCGCGTCCAGCAGGCCGACCTTTTTGCCCTGTTGGGCCAGCGCAATAGCGAGATTGACCGATACGGTGGATTTACCGACCCCGCCTTTGCCTGACGCCACGGCGATAACTGTTTTAATGCGGTCAAACACGGCCGGCACTTCTGTGCTGGCGCTATTATGCGGGCCGTTATTTTTCGGCTTTTCCGGCTGTTTTTCCCCAGACTGCGCTTTGTGCGCCGTCAGCACGCAGGTGACTGACAAAACGCCCGGCACGGCGCGCACGGCGGCCTCGGCGGTTTCTTTCACCGCAGTGACGGCTTCGCCGGCCAGCCCGTCCACTTCAACCGAGAAGCCGATATTGCCGTCGCGGATGACCAGACCTTGAATGCGGTCGGCGGCGATAAGCGACTGCGTCTCGCCCGGGGCGGCGACGGCGTCCAGCGCGGCGCGGATTTGGCTTTCGGAAACAGTGCTCATGCTCAAATTCTTTCTATTACGCGCTTGAAAGAGAGTGCGCGCATCCCCACATAGTGCCTATATGGGGATGACGCAAAGGTTTTCCAACCGTTTTCGCGTCAGATGAACCAGATGTCACATTGTGAGGGCGGGCTAGCTGTCCTATAAAGATGACAAGTATTATGGAGGACGGCTTATGCCTTGGGACAATAATTCAGGCAATAATCAAAACCCTTGGGGCAGCGGCGGTGGCGGCGGTGGCAATCGCGGGCCCAATCGCGGTAACGAGCCGGATCTCGATGAGATTATGCGCAAAGCCCAAGAACGCCTGCGCGGCCTTGTGCCGGGCGCCGGTGGTGGCTCCGGTCTGGTGGTTATCTTCGCCATTATTATCGGCATTTGGGCGCTGTCGGGTTTTTACCGCGTCGGTGCCGACGAACAGGGCGTTGTTATGCGCTTTGGCAAGTTTCATACGCAAACCGCGCCGGGTCTGAATTATCACCTGCCTTGGCCGATTGAGACAGCCGTGACGCCGCGCGTGACGACTGAAAATCTGGTCGAAATCGGTATGCGCACCAGCGTTGACCGCCGCGCTGCCGGCATCAGCCGCGATGTGCCGGAAGAGAGCCTGATGCTGACCGGCGATGAAAATATCGTCGATGTCGATTTTTCGGTATTTTGGGTGATCAATGACGCGCCGAACTTCCTGTTCAATATTCAAAACCCGACCGGTACGGTGAAAGCCGTGGCTGAAAGCACCATGCGCGAGATTATCGGCCAAAATGATATTCAGCCGATCCTGACCGGACAGCGCCAACGCAATGAAGAACAAGTCAAAGCGCTGATGCAGCAAACGCTGGACAATTATCGCGCCGGTATCACCATCACACGGGTGAAGATGCAGAAGGTTGACCCGCCGGCTGCTGTTATTGACGCCTTCCGCGATGTGCAAGCGGCGCGCGCCGACCAAGAACGCGCCCGCAATGAAGCCAATAAATACGCCAATCGCGTTGTGCCCGAAGCACAGGGTGAGGCGGTGCGTATCCGCCGCGAGGCTGAAGCCTATCGGGCCCAAACCGTGGCCGAGGCGGATGGTGAAGCCACCCGCTTTGCCGCGATTTACGACGAATACCGCAATGCGCGCGGCGTGACCCGCCAGCGTATTTTCCTTGAGACACTCGAAAAAGTGCTGGGCCGCACCGATAAGGTGATCATCGAGCAAGACGGGCAGGGGGTTGTACCTTACCTGTCGCTCGACCAGCTGAAACGCAGTCAGGAGTCAAAATAATGAAACGCAATACCGGGCTGATTGCCATTGTTCTTTTGGTTGTGTTGGGCGTGCTTGCCTCGGCATCGATTTTCACCGTGCACCAGACGCAGCAGGCTTTGGTGCTGCAATTTGGTGACCCGCGCCGTGTCATCACCGAGCCGGGGCTGCATTTTAAAGTGCCGTTTGTGCAAAACGTCATTCTCATCGATAAGCGCATTCTCGACCTTGATACACCGGCTGAAGAGCTGATTGCTTCGGACCAGAAGCGCCTCGTGGTCGATGCCTTTACCCGCTATCGCATCACTGACCCGCTGCAATTTTATAAAGCCCTGCGTGATCAACGCCGCGCCCAGTCGCGCCTGTCGACCATTGTGTCGTCTTCCATGCGCTCGGTTTTGGGTGAAGAAAAATTTGAAACCGTGGTCCGCGATAAGCGTTCCGAGCTGATGACGCGCATTAGCGAGCTGGTCAATCAGCAAGCGGCAGATTTCGGCATTGAGATTATCGATGTGCGTATTCGCCGCGCCGATCTGCCGGAGGCCAACAGCCAAGCGATTTATCGCCGTATGCAGACCGAACGCGAGCAGGAAGCGGCTGAGTTCCGCGCGCGTGGTCAAGAAGTCGGGCGAGCCATTCGCGCGCAAGCCGATAAGCAGGTGACGGTTCTGACAGCTGAAGCGACACGTGACAGTGAGATTATTCGCGGTCAGGGCGATGGCTGTCGTAACCGCGTCTTCGCCACTGTTTTCGGCCAGGACCCGGATTTCTTCGCTTTCTACCGTTCCATGCAGGCCTATGAAACGGCGCTTGAGGAAGAGGGCACGACCATGGTCCTGTCGCCTGACAGCGCTTTCTTCCAGTTCCTGAAAAACCCGAACAGCACGCTGAAGCCGAGCCAAAACGGTCAAGTGAAGCGCGGCAAGCGGGTCAATGTCGATCAGCTGACGGCGAATGGTAAAGCGCTGAGCGAAAGCCTGTGCCCGGAAATTGTCGCCGACACAGAAGAAGTCGCGGCTGCCGAGTAAATGTTGGAAAAACTGTTTCTGGCGATCGGGCTGGTGCTGGCTTTTGAAGGCGCGATCTATGCCCTTTTTCCGACATTTTTACGGTCCATGGTTAAGCAGATCGACATGGTCAGTGATTCATCCCTGCGCTTTGGTGGGCTGATCGCGCTGGCCGTCGGCGTTGGTTTGGTTTGGATGATTGGATAGGAAATAACCATGCACGCATTGCGCACTTCTTTTGCTTCTTTGTTTTTCGCCCTTTTGCTGTTGCCTGTTATCGGCCTTGCCGGTATGGCCGAGGCGCGGCCGGCGCCGGAAGGTTTTGCCGATCTGGCGGAAAGGTTGATGCCCGCCGTGGTCAATATTTCGACTTCGCAAACCGTGCAGCAGCGACGCTCACGAGGCCCCGGCGCGCCGCCCTTTAATGATTTCTTTGAAGAGTTTTTTAACCAACGTCGCGGCGGCCCGGCCGAGCCGCAATCCCGCAAAGTCTCATCGCTTGGCTCGGGCTTTGTGGTTGACCCGCAAGGGATTATCATTACCAATAATCATGTGATCGAAGAGGCAGATGAGATCACCATTAATTTTTCCGATGGCACAAAGCTGCCGGCCGAATTGATCGGGCGCGACCCGAAAACCGATTTGGCGGTGCTGAAAGTGAAAAGCAAAAAGCGCCTGCCTTTTGTGCCGCTGGGCGATAGCGAAAAAGCCCGTGTCGGCGATTGGGTCATCGCCATTGGCAATCCGTTCGGGCTGGGTGGCTCGCTTTCGGCAGGCATTATTTCGGCCATTAATCGCGATATTAACGCCGGGCCTTATGACAGTTTCATTCAAACCGATGCTGCAATTAACCGCGGTAATTCCGGCGGCCCCCTGTTTAATATGCAGGGCGAGGTGATCGGCGTGAACTCGGCGATTATTTCACCGTCCGGCGGCTCGGTCGGGATCGGCTTTTCCATCCCGTCCAATTTGGCCAAAAATGTGGTCGGCCAATTGCGCCAATATGGCGAGACACGGCGCGGCTGGCTGGGTGTGCGTATCCAAGCTGTCACCGATGAGCTGGCCGATAGCCTGCAATTGGGTGAAGCGCGTGGGGCCTTGGTCTCCGAGGTCTCGCCCGATGGCCCGGCTGAAAAAGGCGGCGTCAAAGTCGGCGATGTGATTGTCAAATTTGACGGCAAGAAAGTGCCGACCATGCGCGACCTGCCGCGCATTGTGGCGGAGACAAAAATCGACAAGCCGGTAGCGGTCGAGGTTATCCGACGCGGCAAGTCGAAAAAACTGAGCATTGTCACAGGTCGTTTGGAAGAACCCAGCCTGGCGAAAGCCGAGGGGGGTGAGGAAACCCCAAAGGCCGATGAGCCGGGCGAATTCATGCATTCCGGCCTGACGCTGCAAAATATCAATCCGGACAGCCGTCGCGATTTCGAGCTTGGGGACAAAGCCAGCGGTGCGCTGGTGGTGGCAATTGACCGCTCAAGCGCGGCTTTCGAGGCCGGTATTCGCGTCGGCGATGTGGTGGCCGAGATTGACCAGAAGCCGGTCGGTTCTGCCAAAACGGCGGTTGAGGTGCTGGCGCAGGCGCAAAAAAGCGGGCGCAAATCAGTGCTGGTATTCGTGCAATCGCGCGGTGCCGTGCGCTTTATCGCGCTGCCCCTCGAACAAAATTAAACGGCAAATATGCGCTAGGCCGTGACGAAGGCGTCTTCGTCATAGCCCTGCAAATAGAGCACGCCGGTCAGGTCGCCGTGGCGGATGCGGTAACGCGCCGTCTCGGCGACAGCCGGTTTGGCGCGAAAGGCGACGCCCATGCCGGCTATGCCCAGCATGGCGAGATCATTGGAGCCATCGCCTGTAGCCAGCACATCGGCTTCTGAAAGGCCCAATTCCTTGGCCCAAGCGGCAAGGATTTCGGCTTTTGCGGCGCGACCCAATATCGGTTCGACAACCGTGCCGTCCAGCACGCCATCGGTAACGTGCAAATCATTGCACTGAAACCGATTAAAGCCGAGGCGGTCGCTGATACGGCTGGCGAAAAACGCAAAACCGCCGGACACCAAGCCGCAAAAAACCCCATTGGCGCGCAGTGTCGCAAGCAATGTCGCCGCGCCGGGCATAAGCGTGATGCCAGTGTCGTAAAGCGCTTGCAGCGAAGCCTCCGGCAGCCCTTTCAACATGGCAACACGCTCTTTCAGAGCCGGTTCGAAATCCAGCTCGCCGCGCATGGCGCGTTCGGTGATATCGGCAATCACATCCTGCTTGCCGATATGCACGGCCAGCTCATCAAGGCATTCCTGTTCGATAATCGTCGATTCCAAATCGGCGATGAGCATTTTCTTGCGCCGGTCGGTATCGCTGACGCGGTTAATATCAAACGGCGCATCGGCGAAATAATTGACCATGGCATCGGCAATGCCGACATCATCGGCGTCGAGCTTATATTCAACTGCATCGGCGCTGAGGCGGCGCGCTTGCGGCAAGCCCGGCATGGTCTCGGCCAGTTCGGCCCGTTTCGCATCGGTGAAAAACCCGCTCCCCGGCGCCGCCGTCAGCACCAGAAAATCGCCGCCAATATTTTCGCCAAACTGTTTTGTCATTGCCTCAAACCCTGTAAGAGTGTGCCTATGTCTGTAAACGACACATCCCCCATCCTTATTGCAGGCCCGACGGCCAGCGGCAAGTCTGCATTGGCCTTGGCTTTGGCAAAAAAATTCAATGGATGCATTATCAATGCCGATAGCATGCAGGTCTATGGTGTTTTGCACGCGTTGACGGCGCGGCCGACGGCGGCGGAAGAGCTTGAAGCCCCGCATCGGCTTTATGGCCATGTGCCGCCGGCCGCCGCTTATAGTGTCGGGCAATGGCAGGGCGAGGCGATGGCTGAGATTGCGGCCGCACAGGCGTGCGGACAGACCCCCATTATCATTGGCGGCACCGGCCTGTATTTCAAAAGTTTGACCGAGGGTTTGGTTGAGATACCGGCAATTGACGAGGCGGTGCGGACGCATTGGCGTGCCCGTCTGGAAGCCGAGGGCAGCCCCGCCATGCACGCTGAATTGCAGGCAGTGGATGCGCGCCTGGCGGCCCGCTTGGCCCCGAATGACCGGCAGCGTATTGTGCGCGGGCTGGAGGTGTTTCACGCCACAGCGACGCCCTTATCGCACTGGCAGCAGATCGTGCCGGTCGCGCCTTTGGACGCGGCGCATAAAATCCTGCTTATGCCGGACCGCGATTGGCTATATGCGCGCTGCAATACGCGCTTTGAGCAAATGATGGCCGGCACGGCGCGCGCTGAGGTTGAGCATCTTTGGGCGCTCAATCTGCCGCCCGATATGCCGGTCATGAAAGCCCTAGGCGTCAGCGAAATTATGGCCTATATACAAGCCCAATCCGATCTTGAGACTGCCCTTATGCAAGCGCAGCAGGCCACACGGCGCTATGCCAAGCGGCAAATGACCTGGTTCCGCAACCAGATGACGGATTGGCAGAGCTTCACTGAGCAAGAATATATCGAAAACCATGATATAATCTTTTCTTTTATTTCAAAAAATAGCTTGACGGCGCAATAAAAATTGCTATTTTGCGCGAGTATAGGGGACGTATCGTGCGCCCCGATAGCTATTGGAGGCGGCGCGGGCCGTTTTAAATATGGAACAAGAAATGAATGGCGCAGAAATCGTCCTGCAGGCTATGCGGGATAATGGGGTTGAGCATATTTTCGGTTATCCGGGTGGTGCTGTGCTGCCGATCTATGACGCGCTTTTCCAGCAAGAAGACATAGAGCATATTCTGGTACGCCACGAGCAAGGCGCGACCCATGCAGCTGAGGGCTATGCACGCTCATCGGGCAAATGCGGTGTGGTGCTGGTCACCTCCGGCCCGGGCGCGACCAATGCCGTGACCGGCCTGACCGATGCATTGATGGATTCCATCCCCATGGTATGCATTACCGGTCAGGTGCCGACGCATCTGATCGGTGCGGATGCATTTCAAGAAGCCGATACGGTCGGTATCACCCGCGCCTGCACCAAGCATAATTACCTCGTCAAAGACGTGAATGATTTGGCGCGCGTCATGCATGAGGCATTTTATGTCGCCATCGCAGGTCGTCCCGGCCCGGTGGTTGTCGATATTCCGAAGGATGTGCAGTTCGCCTTGGGTAAATATTTAAAGCCCGGCACGGTGAAGCACAAAAGCTATCAGCCGCAAGTGAAAGGCGATATGGACGCCATTAACGCCGCCATTGACCTGATTGCCAATGCCAAAAAGCCGGTTTTCTACACCGGTGGCGGGGTGATTAATTCCGGCCCGCAGGCCAGTCAATTGCTGCGCGAATTCGTCAAGCTGACCGGCTTTCCGATCACCTCGACCCTGATGGGTCTCGGCAGCTTCCCCTCGGCCGATAGCCAATGGCTCGGCATGTTGGGCATGCATGGCACTTATGAAGCCAATTTGGCGATGCATGATTGCGATGTGATGATCAATGTCGGGGCGCGTTTTGATGACCGCATCACCGGCGCGCTGGATAAGTTTTCGCCCCATTCGAAGAAAATCCACATTGATATCGACCCGTCGAGCATCAATAAAAATGTCATGGTCGATTGCGCCATTATCGGCGATTGCGGCCATGTGCTGGAAGATATGCTGCGCGTCTATAAATCGCGCGCCGTCACGCCGAACAAAAAAGCGCTGGATAGCTGGTGGGCCGAGATCGATGGGTGGCGCGGGCGCAAGTGCCTCGCTTATGCGAAAGACGCCAAAGCCATTAAACCGCAATATGCGATTGAGCGGCTTTACGAGCTGACCAAAGGACCGGACACGTTCATCACCACGGAAGTCGGCCAGCACCAAATGTGGGCGGCACAATATTATCGCTTTGAAGACCCCAATCGCTGGATGACCTCCGGCGGTCTGGGCACGATGGGCTATGGCATTCCGGCAGCGGTCGGCGTGCAGGTTGCCAATCCGAGCGGGCTGGTGATCGATATTGCCGGCGAAGCCTCGGCCATGATGACCATGCAGGAATTGTCAACGGCGGTACAATATCGCCTGCCGATCAAGATCTTCATTCTGAATAATGAATATATGGGCATGGTGCGCCAATGGCAGCAATTATTGCATGGCGGTCGCTATTCCAGTTCTTATTCCGAAGCATTGCCTGACTTTGTCAAGTTAGCGGAAGCATATGGCGCGACCGGTATTCGGGCAGAGACGCCGGGCGAGTTGGACGACGCCATTAAGCGCATGGTCGCTGTCGAAGGGCCGGTGATTTTCGACTGTATCGTCACCAAGGAAGAGAACTGCTTCCCGATGATTCCGTCAGGTGCGGCGCATAATGAGATGCTGCTGGCCGATGAGCAGGGCCTTGATATTGAGGTTTCCGACGCCGGCAAGGCGCTGGTTTAAGCAAAACAGGCTTTTAACTGCCCGATGAGTGCGCTATAGAGGGCGCACTCAAGGGCAGCCGCCTTTACCGCAGGAAGTGACAATGAGCGAGCAAGAGCAAATCGCAACGCACACAATCTCAGTGCTGGTGGATAATGAAGCCGGTGTGTTGGCGCGTGTTATCGGCCTGTTTTCCGGGCGCGGCTACAATATTGACAGTCTGACCGTGGCTGAGGTGGATGAGACGGCGCATATGTCGCGTATCACCATTGTCACTTCGGGCACGCCGCAAGTGATTGAGCAAATCAAAGCGCAGCTGGGTCGTCTTGTGCCGATCCACCGGGTCGTCGATCTGACAGTCGAATGCGAAAGCGTCGAGCGCGAATTGGCGCTGGTCAAGGTAAGCGGCAAGGGCGATATGCGCGTCGAGGCGCTGCGTATGTCTGAGGCGTTTCGCGCCCGCGTTGTCGATGCCACGCCGGAGAGTTTCGTTTTTGAAATCACCGGCAATACTGAAAAAATCAACGCCTTTATCGCCCTGATGCGCCCGCTGGGCCTGCAGGAAGTTTCACGAACCGGCGCCGCTGCCATTTCGCGCGGCCCGCAAGCCATGTAATCAAAGATTGAGCATTTAAGGAGCTTACTTATGGAAATGCTGTATGACCGCGATGCGGATGTAGAACTGATCAAAAGCAAAAAAGTGGCCGTTATCGGCTATGGCTCGCAAGGCCATGCACATTTGCTGAACCTGCGCGATAGCGGCGTCGCTGACATTTGCGTCGGCCTGCGCGAGGGCTCTGCCTCCGCTGCCAAAGCCGAAGCCGAGGGTATTGCGGTCAAATCGATCGCCGATGCCGCCGCTTGGGCCGATGTGGTCATGATTTTGACGCCGGATGAGCTGCAAAAGGATATTTATAACGAGCATATCGCCAATAATGTACGCGAAGGCGCGACGCTGATGTTCGCTCACGGCCTGTCGATTCATTTCAACCTTATTCAAGCACGTGCCGATCTTGACGTCGCCATGGTTGCACCGAAAGGTCCGGGCCATACGGTGCGCGGTGAATATCTGAAAGGCGGCGGGGTGCCGTGCCTTGTTGCCATCGCACAAGATGCCAGCGGCAAAGCCCGCGATTTGGCGCTGTCTTACGCATGCGGCGTCGGCGGCGGTCGCTCAGGCATTATTGAGACGACCTTCCGCGATGAATGCGAAACCGACCTGTTTGGTGAGCAAGCCGTTTTGTGCGGCGGCGTGGTCGAGCTGATCAAAGCCGGTTACGAGACCCTGACCGAAGCCGGTTATCCGCCGGAAATGGCCTATTTCGAATGCCTGCACGAGGTCAAACTGATCGTCGACCTGATTTATGAAGGCGGCATTGCCAATATGAATTACTCGATTTCCAACACGGCCGAGTTCGGTGAATATGTCTCCGGCCCGCGCGTCGTGACATCTGAGACCAAAGCCGAGATGAAGAAAATTCTCGAGGACATTCAGACCGGTAAATTTACCGATCGCTGGATGCAGGGCGGTCAGGAAGAGATCAAGGAATTCCGCAAAACCAATGACGCGCACCCGATCGAAAAAGTCGGCGCCGATCTGCGCGCGAAAATGCCATGGATTTCAGCCAATAAGCTGGTTGACCAAGCGAAAAACTGATTGCGCTTCTCGCGTTTTCAAAGCTTTAAAACACCGCCTCTCGGGGCGGTGTTTTTCTGTGTGGGAGGTGGTATAAGATATTAATAAAAATAAGAAAAGGTTTCGCTCATGTTTAACTGGTTCCTAGGTGCTTTTTTGAGCATTGGCCTTGTGGCAACTTTCTCCGATTGGGCGAATGCTTGGGTTTACCTAAGGCTGCCAACTCAAATTTTCGGCTTTGGCTTTTTATTCATTCTTTTGTTCTCATGGTTTGCCATTAAAGCCTCGGGCGTTTGGGCAAAGGGACAAGGTATTTTTGACGATTGGGACGGTTTGCTGGATAAGGTCAACGAGATTTACGATAAGGTGATTGGTGAAGAGGAAGAGGCACTGGCTGCGTCGTCCAGCCCGGTTTCGCTTACAGCGCGCGGGCAGGAAGTTGCTGACCAAATAAACGCAAAAGCGCTGGTTGAAAAGTATATCGAGAAAATTGATTTTTCCGAGGTCGAGAACGCTTATGACATTCAGCATAAGGCTAGGAATTGGGCAGGCGAAGAATTGCCTAAAATTATGGATGCCGAAGATTTGACGCGGCTTAAGAATGTTGCGTTTGAAACAGGGCTTTCCATATCTTTGATTGCGAGGACGGTAATTGGCCTTATGATTCGAGATGCTGTTTTGAAAGAAAAAGGCATACCATTCTCTCGATTGGATAGTGATGAACGAGCAAAAAAGGGCGGCCAGTGAGCCGCCCTTTTCTGTTTTACTTGATAACCACGGTAGGCGGGTTTTTGCCACCATCCTTAATCGCCTGATTGATGCTGCGATGCGTGTCGATTTCTAAATCGACTTTGGTTTTGGACGTATCAGTGCGTCCGGTCTCGCGGGCCAGACCGGTTTTGGCGCTTTGCACGGTTTGCTGTTTGCGGATGAGGGCGCGCTGGCGTTCCAAATCATCGAGGCTTTGCTGGTCGCTGGCCG
>CBFHSX010000027.1:0-19644 GCA_965658615.1 Alphaproteobacteria bacterium
CCTGCTGCCGCAAAACATTGTCACCCACGGCCACCGCGACACATGGGCGGTGGATCAAACCGATATTCATGTGCCGGAAGATATTTTGAATGCCGGCTATCATTCCGGTGCCACCTACCATCAAAACAAGGCTTTCCTTGACGCTGTGCGCGGCGCAGCCGAGATTATCGTAACTGCGGAAGACGGCCACCGCGCCGTCGCCATGGGGGTTGCAGCACAAATGGCGGCAAGCGAAAAACGTCGGGTCAACATGACGGAGGTGGATTTATGAGTGCGCATGTAGAGGGTGATTTCGGCTCGGTCGAAAATCTGGTCGACGCCGCGCCACGCCATATTGGCGGCAAAGAAGTCGGCGCGCTGGGCTTTGGCTGCTGGCGGCTGACCGGAGATGATGTCGCCGACGCGACGCGGCGCATCGAGACCGCGCTGGATTGCGGCATGACACTGATTGATAATGCCGATGTTTACGGCCTTGATTGGGGCGGCAAGGCTTTCGGCGAAAGTGAGACCCTGCTCGGTAAAGTGCTGGCCGCCAACCCGGCTTTACGCGCCCGCATGGTGCTGGCCTCGAAAGGCGGCATTATTCCGGGCATACCCTATCTCGCCAGTGCCGATTATCTCGCCATAGCGGTTGAGCGTTCCCTGGCCCGCCTGCAAGTCGAGCATATTGACCTTTATCAAATCCACCGCCCCGATATGTTCGCCCATCCGGCTGAAACCGGCGCGGCTTTGGATGCGCTTGTGCAGGCCGGCAAAATCGGTATGGTCGGTGTGTCAAATTATACGCAAGCGCAAGAAGACGCATTGCGCGCGCATATGAAAAGCCCGCTCGTCTCACTGCAATCGCAATATAGCCTTACGCATCTCGATTGCCTGCGGGACGGTACACTGGATCGCTGCATGATGCAGGAGACATCTTTTCTCGCCTGGTCACCGCTTGGCGGCGGTGCGCTGGCGACGGGCAATGGCCTGCGCCCCGCTCTGGCGGCGCAATTAGACACACTGGCAGCGCGCGAGGGCACGGATCGGGCCGGTATCGCATTAGCCTTTGTGCTGGCGCATCCGTCGCGCCCCATCGCGCTGGTCGGTTCGCAATCGACGGCGCGATTGCAAGCGGCACAGCAAGCGACGCAAATAACCCTGACGCGCGCCGATGTCTACGCACTTATCGAGGCCGCCGAAGGTGTGGCTTTACCGTAAGGATGACCCGATGACCGCTTCCAAAGATACCCGCCCGCCCGTTGAAATCAGCTGGTTTTCCGCCCTATGCGACGACGACTATCAGTTTCTCGGCGTTGAAGATGAGACGCTGAAAGCCAGCTGGCCGCATTGCCGCGACATTGCGCTGACGGCAGAGAAAAACGGCTTTGACAATATTCTGCTGCCCTCCGGCTATACGCTGGGCATGGATTCGGTAAGCTTTGCCGGCGGCATTGCGCCGCTTCTCGACCATATGCGTCTGCTGGTTGCGGTGCGCTGCGGTGAGGTGTGGGTGCCGCAATTGGCGCGCCAATTGGCAACACTCGACCAAATGCTCGGCGGTCGCCTGACCATTAATATTATTTCCTCCGACCTTCCCGGCCAGCCCATGGAAGGCGGGCCGCGCTATCAGCGCACGCGCGAAATTATGCAAGCCCTGCGGCAATTTCTGAATGGCGAGGCGGTGCAGATGCACGGTGAGCACATTCAACTCGACCTTGAACCGCCGCGCATGGGTACAGTGTCCGGCAAAGCCCCGCCCTTTTATTTTGGTGGCCTGTCACCCCCGGCCCGTGATGTCGCTGCAGCCGAAGCCGATGTGTTTTTAATGTGGCCCGACACAATGGACCAAGTGAAAGCCATTCTGGACGATATGCGCAGCCGCGCCGATGGCTATCAACGTAAGCTGAAATTCGGCTACAGGGCGCATGTGATTGTGCGCGAGACCGAAGCCGAAGCGCGCGCGGCGGCGGCTAAACTTATCTCGCGTCTCGATGATAAGACAGGCGAAGAGATACGCAATCGCTCACTCGACAGCACATCGGTCGGGGTACGCCGACAAGCCGAAATGCGCGACGCCGCCAATGCGGCGGGGGATGGCGATTATGTCGAGGATAATCTATGGACCGGTGTCGGGCGCGCCCGCTCTGGCTGCGGCGCGGCGATTGTCGGCGACCCTGACCAAGTGCTGGCCAAGCTTAATGCCTATCGCGACCTTGGCATTGAAGCCTTCATCCTGTCCGGCTACCCGCATAAAGACGAATGCGACCTGTTCGGCAAATATGTGTTGCCGCACCTCAATCATGGGCCATTGGGGGTTTAAATGCGCTTCGGTCTCGACCTCGGCGGCACCAAAATGGAAGCCATACTTATGGATGGCAATAATGCCATTATTTGGCGCGAGCGGCGCGCGACCCCGTCTGACAGCTATGCCGCCATACTAGACATGATTGCCGAGCTGGTCGCCGCCGCGCGTCAAGAAAGCCCGACGCCGATCAGCATTGGCATTGGCATGCCCGGCTCACTCTCGCCGACCACGGGTCTGGTGCGCAACTCCAATACGGTCTGCCTGAATGGCCGCAGCATGAAACAAGACCTTGAGGCGCGACTCGCGCAAGAAATACGCTTTGCCAATGACGCTAATTGCTTTGCCCTATCGGAAGCCAAAGACGGTGCCGGTGCCGATGCGGCCTCGGTCTTTGGCGTGATTTTGGGCACGGGTTGCGGCGGTGGGCTGGTGTTTAACGGCGCGCTGCATAATGGGGCCAATGGCATTGGCGGCGAATGGGGGCATAACCCGCTGGCCGCACCGACAGCCGCGGAAATGCCCGGTCCTGCCTGCTATTGCGGGCGCAGCGGCTGCAATGAATTATGGCTGTCCGGCAGCGGCTTTGCCCGCGACCACGAAGCGATGACCGGTCAAAGGATGACGCCGCCGGAAATTATGGCCAGCGGCACGCCGGAGGCGGCGGCCAGTTTCGCCCGCCTATGCGACCGCCTTGCCCGCGCTTTGGGGGCCGTGATCAATCTCGCCGACCCGGAGGTGATTGTGCTGGGCGGCGGGCTGTCCAATATTGATGACATTTATACAGATGTACCGGCGCTTTGGGATCGCTATATTTTTTCCGATCATGTGACGACAAAATTGCTGAAAAACAGCCATGGTGATAGTGGTGGTGTGCGCGGTGCCGCATGGCTTTGGCCAAGTGTTTAAGACCGCCATAAATGAGGGATGACAATGTTTGAAGAAATCACACCAAGCGCAGCTTATGCCGGGCTGCAAGACAATGCGGCGGCGCAATTGATCGATTGCCGCACACAGGCCGAATGGGCCTATGTCGGCACGCCAGACCTCTCGGCCATCGACAAACAATTGGCCTGCCTCGAATGGCAGTCGATTGATGGCCAGCCCAATGCCGATTTTGTTGAACAAATCGCGGCGCATTTCGAGACCGACACGCCGATTTATATTATCTGCCGCTCCGGCGCGCGCTCTGCCGCCGCTTGTGCAGCTCTGGCGCAGCGCGGTTTTACCACGCTATTCAATGTCACGGGCGGCTTTGAAGGCGACCCGAATGGCGACGGTCATCGCGGCACGGTGAATGGCTGGAAGCACGCTGGGCTGCCTTGGAGACAAGGATAAGCCCTTTTAAAGGCGCACATCCCCGCTATCCACCGCCGCTTGCAGTTCGGCCGTCATCGGCTCGACCGTATCAGCATCGCGCGCCAGCAAGTGCAGCGCATCCTCGACCTCAGCAACATTATAGGCGGCGTTTTTCAGCTTTGATTTCTGAAATTTAAACGTGCCCGTCACCTCGACTTTCTGGCCGATACGGATAAAACGCGGCACCGCATAAGGCGGCAGGTTTTCGCGCATATGCGCCGCCAGACCATTAAGATCAAGCTTGCCCTCTTCTTTTTGCGTCAAATACAGCATGCCGCAACGACCGTCCCGTCCCGGCACGGTGACGCCATAAACCACCGCATCTTCAATTTCCGGCCATTTCATTATGACGCTTTCGACTTCCGTCGTGGCGACATTCTCGCCCTGCCAGCGGAACGTGTCGCCAATACGATCGCCAAACTGGATATGCCCGTGCTTTTGCAACACGACAAGATCGCCCGTATTGAACCAGCAATCGCCTTTGACAAACACATCGCGCAGGATTTTCTTCTCGCTGGCTTGCGCATCCGTATAGCCGTCAAAAGGGTTTTGCTCGGTGATTTGCATAACCAGCAGACCGGTATCCCCGGTGGCGACTTTTTGCATAAAGCTGTCATCGCCGCGCACTGCCTCGTCTTCATCGACATCATAGGCAATCACATCCCATGACTTGCCCTGCGCCGGCGACCAGCCAACCGTCTTATCAAAATTGAACAAATTGACGAAACCCGTATTGCCCTCAGACGCGCCATAAAATTCGTGCACACGGCCAATATTGAAACGGTTTTTAAACGCCATCCAAATGTCCGGACGCAGGCCATTACCGAGCACCCGCGTCACATTATGCGCGCGGTCGCTGGCGCGTTCCGGTTGGGCCAGCAAATAGCGCAGCAATTCGCCAATATAAATCGCTGCCGTCGCCTCAAATTTGATGCAATCCTCCCAGAACTGACTGGCAGAAAATTTGCGCCGCAGGGCAAATGTCGCGCCGCCGGTCAAGCAGCTGCCAAAACCGACAACCAACGCATTGGAATGATAGAGCGGCAAGGCGCAGTAATAGGTATCCTTCGGCGTCAGCGCCATCACATTATCGCCAAATTGTGTGCCGGTGCGCAGCACCTTCAAATGCGTGGTGACACTGGCTTTCGGCAGGCCGGTCGTGCCCGAGGTAAAGATATAATAAATCGGCGTGCCGAGCGTCAGCACTTGGTCGGGAACGATATTATCGGTGCTTTGATCGTCAATTTCTGCCATCAGGTCGAGATAGCCCGCCGGTGGCGCGGGCGGCGTACCATCGGCCAGATACAGCATTTTATCGGCGTGATGCGCCTCAATCACATCGGCCACACTTTCCATATTACCGACGCATTCCGCGCCGATAACCAAAAGCTTCGGCTCGATCAGCTTCAGACTATGCGCCAGCGCTTCATTCGTCTGGCTGGTATTGATCATGCCGGCAATCGCCCCGAGCTTTTGCGCGCCCATCACGACAAAAAGCAATTCCGGACGGTTTTCAATATTCACCGCAATCTTGTCGCCATAGCCGACGCCGCGCGCGCGGAAATAATGCGCCATTTGATTGGCTTTGGCGTTCAACTCACCCCAACTTACCTGCCGGTCTTCAAATTTAATCGCCGTGTGATCGGGCATAGCGGCCGCATGCTTTTGCAGGAAATCAATCATCGACATTTCGTCAGAGGGCCGCGAGCCCAGCAGCAGCTTCAACCGACCTATCGAGCCGGGTGTCAGCAGAAATTTGGTCAGGCGATAGAGATAAGCACCTGTGGTGATTTTTTGTTCTTTAAAGGCCATCATTTACTCCGTGATGGGAGGATTACACAGCGTCGTATTCAAAGGCTTTTTGCAGCGCCGGACGCGCTTTCAGGCGTTGAATATAGGCTTTCAGATTGGGGTGGTCATCGCTCACAATACCCATGCGCTCAGCCATCATAATGGAATGACCCAACATGGTATCGGCGGCGGAAAAATCACCGGCCAGATAGTCCTTGCCGATCATGGCTTCCTCAACCGGCTGCACAGCTTTGGCTAGCAAGCGTTGCGCTTGACCCAAAGCGGTTTCGTCGCGCCGCTCCGGCGGCAGCAGGATGGTTTGCACGACAATCGTGTTGATCGGCGGCATCACCATGCCCTCGCAATAATGGAACCATTGCAGATAGTCGGGGAAATTCGGCGCATCGACAGCCGGTTTCAACCCACCATTTTTGTGCCGCTCAATAATATATTCGGCAATGGCACCGCTTTCAAAAATCATGATATCGCCATCCTCCAGCACCGGAATCCGACCGAGCGGGTGGCGCGCGCGGTGCGCGTCAGATTTCAAATCCTTCGGATGAAAATCCATCCGGTTTAACTCATAAGGCAAGTCCAACTCTTCGAGCAACCAGAGCGTGCGCACGGCGCGAGAATTGGGGGCAAAATGTAGTGTCAGCATAATCTCTCTCCCTTGTTGGAATTGACCTTGCCACTCGCCACACGGCAAGTCCAGAAAAACCGGAAATCAGCCGATAATTGTCCGAAATGTCAGATTTATGCGCGGCGCTGCGACGCGTTTCATGACCGGTAGACTGTGCTCCCAATGGCGTTGCGTGGCACCGCGCATGACCAACAGACTGCCATGCGCCAGGCGTATTTCACACTTCTCTTTATCCGTCTTGTGACGAAAGATAAACCGCCGCTCCGGCCCCAGCGAAACAGAGGCAATCGCGCCCTCAGGCAGCAATTCCTTCTCGTCATCCGCGTGCCACGCCATGCCGGTATCGCCGGAATGATAGAGGTTTAGCAGGCAGCAATTATAGCGTGCGCCGCTCGCCGCTTCGACCTCGGCTTTCAGCTTGGCCAGCGTCGGCGTCCATGGCAGAGCGGTTTTGGTGCTGTGCGAATAGGTATAATGATAGGGCTTGTCGCCGTGCCAAGCAACTTCGCGGCGTGTGACAATCTCCTTGCCATACAGCTTGATGCGATCGGGCTGCCAATCGATCTCTTGCTTCAGCGCGGCAAAATGCGCATCCGCCGCTGCGTCAGACAATATCGCGCCGTAATAATCGGCAGCGCCGTCACGCGGCAAGATTTGGCGAGGCTCGTCTGTGTCGAATAAATCCATAAATCAGGATTTAGCGCGTTGGCTACGGACGGCCACAATCAAAGCGACAAAACAAATCACCAATAAAATGGCCGCACCCTGAATGCCGGGGGGCGTATGCTCACTGCCGGTCGGCTTAATCGCCTGACCAATGAGTATGAGAGCTTTTTCAACCAGCACCAGCCCCAGTAATGGCACGGTGAAACTGCGATAGCGCAAGGCGGTGGCGGCCAGCACTGTACCCCATGCAATTTGCGTCGCCCCGACCCAAGCGGCCATGGCGATCATCTGCAAACCGCCCTCATGTGCCAGATCAAGCCCGGCAATGCTAATCAAACCACTATCGGGCAGCACCACATGCAGCGTGCCGCCGACAAGGCTTTGCACCGCGACCAGTAAAAGCGCATAAGACGCCCAGAGCGGGCCTGTGTAGCTGTCATTTGTACTTGCCGGTAACATGATGGGCTCCCTTGCTTTAGAAACTCTATCGGTTTTTCGCGTCTTTCCAAACCGAAATTCGCCTTACATAATGGGGTAAGATTTATTCATAAAGAGAAAACCATGGCCGACAACACAATCAAAGCCGTTGAAATCGCCGCCTTTGGTGGCCCTGAGGTGATGCAGCTGACACAAAAACCGCTGCCCGAACCGGGGCCGGGCGAGGTGCGTGTGCGCATGCAAATTATCGGTGTCAATCTGATCGACACATATCACCGTAATGGGCTGTATCCGCTCCCCCTGCCCTGCGGCTTGGGTGTCGAGGGGGCCGGTGAGGTCGAGGCCATTGGTGCGGGCGTCGATTTGAAATTAGGCACACGCGTCGCCTTCACTATGGGCTTGGGCGCTTATGCCGAAGCAATCGTCATGCCCGCCGCCGCGCTTATACAAGTGCCCGATACGGTCAGCCTCGAGCAGGCCGCCGCCGTGCTGCTGAAAGGCATGACGGTGGATTATCTGTTCAACGATACTTATCCGCTACAGGGCGGCGAGACGGTGCTGTTTCATGCCGCCGCCGGTGGTGTCGGGCTAATCGCCTGCCAATGGGCGCGCCATATCGGCGTTCATCTTATCGGCACGGCCTCGACACAAGAAAAATGCGATATGGCATTGGCGCATGGCGCGTATCGCTGTGTGCTGTCCGGCAGTGCCGATTTGGCCGAGCAGCTGAAAGAACTGGCCCCGGCGGGCGGCTATCCGGTGGTCTATGACTCGGTCGGCAAGGACACATATCGTCTGGGGCTGGACGTGCTGGCCCCGCGCGGCACATTTGCCAGCTTCGGCAATGCATCGGGCGCCATTGAGGCGGTCTCACCGCAGGATTTGGCAGCCAATGGTTCGCTGAAATTCACCCGCCCGACACTGGCCACCTATATGGGCCTGCCCGGCTGGCTGCAGCGTTCATCGGCGCGGGTCCTACAATTGGTGCAAGACGGTATTGTGTCGGTGGAAATCAATCAGCGCTATCGGCTCGACGAGGTGCAAAAGCTGCACACGGATTTGGAAGCCCGCAAAACCACAGGCTGCAGCATTATCCTACCTTAGCTCTAGCGGGCGACGCAGCTATAAAATTGCGCCAACAGGCCATTATTGACCGGTGGCAATTCCGTATAGGCGTTCAATTCCGAGGCTTTGGCGCGGCAGCGTTCCAGCGTGCCGAAGAGCTGATTGGTCTGCACATGCTCTATGGCGGTCGGCTTGCCGTCCACACCGGCGACCAGCACAAGAATAATGGCCCATTTCATGTTTATCGCCCCACTTCATATAAATCCGGCTCGCTCACCGGACGCTGGAATTGCGCATTGCTGACGATGCGGTCGAAATACACTTCGTCACAAAGGCGCTTGTGATGCATGATCCAATGCATATCGGGCAGGCTGGCGACCGGTAATTTTTTGCTGCCATCGCCGACCCGCGAATAGACAACGCGCCGCAAAAAACTACGGTCAATACCGGTGCCGTCATATTTTTCTTTCATATTCTCCAAATCGGAGAAATAGGCCGAGCCATGGCGCGTATAATAACCCTCAAGCCAATAATAAATTGCGCCGCATTCCTGCAGGTCGAGCTCCGCCTTCAAGCGCAAGCGGTTCTTGCGCTCCAGCGCCAGACGACGATCCTCTTGAATTTTTTCGTAATAATTCTCAGCCAGTTCGGCCGGATTGGAGGCGAATTTCAGGCCTGTCGTGACATATTCAAGTGGCGACACACCGCCGCAAGATGCCAAGGCCAAACTGATAAACGCAACAAACGCAAAGCGCATACTAACTCCCCTCTTACAAGGTGAGTACAGTGGCAAAGTTTTCGTCACGTTTCAACAGGCAGAAAAATTTGTTTGAACGGCTGCGCCTTAATTGGCCAGCGCATCCGGGCCGAAATCATCATCCAGCAGGATGACATCGACTTGCACATCGCCACGGTCGAGTTCGGTCTTGCCGCCGCTTTGCAGATTTTCCATCAGCGACAGAGCAATAACCGGCACGCCTTCAAACTCCTGAAATCCGAGATTGGACAGGCGCTTCAACTCGCGGCCGTTTTTGTCGAAAAACAGAATTGACCGCACGGTCTTATTGCTTTTGGAAATTTGGTAGAGCAGTTTCGAATAAGGGTCAGCCTTATCCTTCGGCGTGGCGGCGATGATAAAATAGGCTTCGCTCTCGCCGGCCAGCTCGTAACTGTCCTGCCCGACGCGGCGTCCGGCAATATCACTATAGGAAAAATCGGAGCCGAAAAAGCTGTCGCTTTGGCCTTTGGCCTTAATGGCGCGCGGCTTACCGACAGAAGGAAAATAGACAAAGCTTTTCTGCGCGCCGGTCGCCATATTCATATCGGTCGCATAGCCCGCGCCTTTAATCGAGTCCGGCGCCCGGAAGGTGGCGATGATTTGTTTGCGGTCGCCTTGCTGCTTGGTTAACAAGCGCAATGCGCGCTGCCGCTCTTTGCCATTGGCTTCGATACGCATATCGACCTCTGCCACCAGCGAGGGGAAATGATCGAGAATTTTATGCGCGTCGCGCATAATCGCATCGGCATCTTGCGCCGAGGCTATCGAAACAGGCGCAAATCCGATGGACGCGACCAGCGCCAAAATGGCTGAATGACGAAGAGACGAAATAAGCGAGAACATGAAAAACCCCGAAAAACTATTCGCCTCGTTAAACCAGAATTCGGCGTCTCATGTCCAATTATTTTTCGCGCGCGCCTTACAGTTTCATGGCTGAAACGCCGAGCCTAAGGCAAATAATTTATCACCGCACGCCGTGCAGAAAATCGACAATACGCGGCATAATGGCAAGCCGCGCAATCATGCGCCGGGCCGTTTGCTGCACTTTGTCAGGATGCGAATAGGAAATACCATCGCTCATGATATCGCGTACGCCGCCAATGATCAGGTAGAAATGCCCTTGGCGAAACAGACCGGTAATGGGGCGCGGCAAGATACCGAAACCCTTCGGATACATGCGTTCCACCGCCATTAGATTATTGCAAAAGCTGCGCGTAATCAGCTTTTGCGCGGTGCGAGGGTCATCGGCATAAATCTCAAATTTGGCCTCAAACCCCTCATGCTTGACCTTATAGCGCCGCTTGCGAATAACCTGCCCGCGCAGCCAATTCAGCACAAAACCGTAATCGCGTTTGATATAGACCTTACCCTCAAACGCCACCGGCACGGAAATATCAATCACCAAATTATGATTGCGCTTGGTGCGCCGCCCGCCGCGGCTGTGCATTTCGCGGCGTTTATAACAGACATTGAAAAATTGCAGCGCGCAATCGCGATAAGTGCCGACATGGTAGTTACTGATAATGATCTCGCCCTTTTTGCCCATACCCTCGCTTTGCAGCATAAAAGCCGTGGTGTCGGCTGCCGCCTCGATCGGCTCTTGATGAAATATCGGCGCGAAATGCGTGGCGACGCTGCGGCGCATAAATTCATCAAAGCGGCGCACTGTGCCGAAGAAACCCATACCGAACAGATATACCCAACCGAAACTGGCCAGCATGGCACCGAGCAGATAAATGCCGCCTGCGCCTTCTTCAAAGGGCGGCGGGAAAAATTGCGCGCCGTAAATAAGCCCCGGCAAAGGGATGAAGGGATAAAGAAAAATGCCCAGATACAGAATGCGGCGCTTGGCGACAAAAGCAGCGCGATAGCTCCGCAAATGCGGCGCGATTTGGCTGTCCCAGACCCTCGAAAAGCCCGTTTCAGCTCCCGTTTTTTCCTGAAACCGCATAAAACCCCAACACAATAGACAGACAAATTAGGCAATTTGCCGCCGCATGACCAGACTTTCCGTACACCCCATTGAATTGGCAAATGGCGCGCCTATATCAGGCCGGTAACGATCGGAGCCAACTATGCTGACACATTATCCCTATAGCGCACTCGGACAGGCCAATTTCGACTGGCTGGCGGCGCGGCATCATTTTTCTTTTGGCCAATATCACAACCCCGAAAAACCGAATTTCGGCGATTTGGTGGTTATCAATGACGATATCATCCAGCCGCAAACCGGTTTTGCGCCGCATAGCCATGCCGATATGGAAATCATCACCTATGTGCGACGCGGCGCCATCAGCCATGAAGACAGCCAAGGCAATAAGGGGCGCACCGGTGCCGGGGATGTGCAGGTGATGAGTGCCGGCAGCGGCATTCAACATTCGGAATATAATCTCGAGGATGAAGCGACCAATCTGTTTCAAATCTGGATCCTGCCCGACGACCAAGGCCTCGCACCGCGCTGGGACAGTGCCATATTTCCGCGCCGCGACATTGACACTGAATTGCCGCTTCTGGTCTCCGGCGATGGCCAAGCGCCGTTGCATATCAACAATAAAGCGGCCCGCATATATGCCGGTGCCTTGCGCGACGGCCAGCGGCTGACGCATAAGATTGCCGGGCGCGCTTATATTCTGGTGTCAGAAGGCGCGCTGACCATTGGCAGCATTGATGCAACACGCGGCGATGGCGTGACGGTCGAAAACCAAGATAGTGTAGACATCACCGCGCAGGGCGATAGTGATGTATTGATTATTGAGGTAGCGGCTTAAAACCGTGTATCGGCAATCGTCGTGCGGTGCAGCAAGCGGTCATAGCCGTCATAGCCGCCGGTTGCGGCGTGCAGCAGCGAGCGATTATCCCACATGACCAGCATATCCTTCGCCCATTTATGCGAATAAATCAGCTCTTCTTGCACTTGTAGGCCGTAAAACTCGATAAGCAGCGCATCGCTCTCTTGTTTTTCGAGACCGGCAAAGCCCTGAATATAAGCTGCCGATGAATAAAGCGCCTTTTTGCCCGTTTCATGATGGGTGCGCACATAAGGGTGCTCGCGCTTTTCGCGCGCTTTCTCGCTGGGCAGGATTTTCATCGAGCGCCCCCCCTCTTGATCGCCCTCGCCATAAGCCCCGTCGGGCGCATAGCCAAGTTCTGCCGAATGAATGGCGGTCAGGCTGTCGGCCTTGTCGCGCAACGCATCGGGTAGGCGCTCATAGGCGGCCACTTGATCGGCAAACAGCGTATTGCCACCCTGCGGCGGGATGGTGATGCCGAACAGGCATGTACCGGCCGGCGGGACTTCCAAAAAACTCCAATCGGAATGAAACGCTTCGGCGAAAATCGGCGTCCGCTCATCGGCATTGCGCTGAATGGCGGCGATATTTTCGTGCCCGTCAATATGGCCGAAAAACGGATCTTCGCCAAACTCACCAAAGCACAGGGTGATGCGCTCAAGATCGTCATCGCTCAATTTCTGGTCGGGAAAGGCAATGACCTTGTTTTCCAGCCAAATGGCGCGCAGCTCACCGGCCAAATCGGCCGAAATGTCCTGCGTCAAATCCACACCCGTGACAAAGGCCCCGCAACTCGCATCTGATTTTTCTACCTGTAGCGCCATACGCCCACTCCCGCCTAATTATTCCACCAAGGCTGTTCTGAATACGGCCTTATGTCAACCTCACTGCTCCAAGCCGAGCGGTGTTGGTGTGCGATGTGGTAATAGGTCTCGGCCACCCTTTCCGGAATGACCAGCATATCCTTACCATTGCCGCGTTCTTCCAGCAGCTTTTGATACAGCTCCGGTCCTAGCAATTTGCCGATTGTGTCGGGCGCTTCAATCGGCGCGTCGATATAAATATGGCAAATGTGAATGCCCTTGGACGCCAGCTCGGCATTCAGCGATTGGCACAACATGCGCCGCCCGCCAATCGCCGCCGCATGGGCGTGCTGACCGGCATTGCCGCGCATGGCCGAGGTGGCTGAGGTGACAAGAATTTTGCCGCCGCCGCGCGCTTCCATAATCGGTGCCAGTGTTTTGGCGACCCGAAACAGCGCCAGGCTGGTCAGACGCCAGCCCATTTCAAACAATTTCAGCGGCGTGTCAGCCAGTGTTTTATCGCCAAATTGCGCGCCGAGATTGAAAATGAAAACCTCGACCGGGCCGATATTATTTTCAACATCGGCGATCAAATCCTCAATCGCATTTTCTTCCAGCGCATTAATCAGCATTCCGGTGGCAGCACCGCCCGCATCTTTAATGTCATTGACCAGCCTATGCAGCCCGTCCTCATCGCTGCGCCGCGCCAACACGGCGTGATAGCCCTCGCGCGCAAATTTCTTGGCGACATTCCCCCCGACACCGGCCCCGGCACCAAGCACCAAACATACAGGCGTCTGACTCATGCTCTGCTCTCCCTCTAGTCGCCAACCAGTCTGGCCAGTTAGGCAGGGGGTTTCAACCGCTTTTTTCGCGCCTCTATTGATATTGAATTTTAGGAGAAAATGGTGCCGGCACACGGACTTGAACCGCGGACCCTCTGATTACAAATCAGATGCTCTACCAACTGAGCTATACCGGCTTGCTTTCAAAAGCTGCGATTGAGATAACCAATATTTGTCGCCTTGGCAAGCCACAAAACGGTTCGTTTGGGATGATTAGAGCGGCAGCACCATGGAGGGACGACCGTCTTTTTCTTGCGCGGTTTTGAACGCCGGGCGGTCGGCAATGCGTTGCAGCCAGGCACGGCAATGCTTGTGCTGCTGGCCGATATAACCGCGGTCCATGGCCGATTGCATCGGGTAGCTGAGCGTAATATCAGCCACCGTCAGCTGATCACCGCCAAACCAAACGGCTTTGTTGAGATCCCTCTCAGCCTTGTCCAACAGCACGCCGATGCGCGGCATGATGAACCCGTCACCGAGAATTTTGCCGACCAGCTTAACCATGGGGCGCAATGGCAGCGGCGCGCGCTTTTGCACGATGCGCATCACACTATCGACCAATATGAGCGGCATGAGCGAGCCTTGCGCCGCGTGATACCAAAACAAATGCCGCGCGTGATGCGGGTCATTTTTGGCGGCGCGCAGGGTGGTCTCGCCGACCCCGTCAAGAATGTAATCCGTGATGGCATTGGTCTCAGCCAAAGCCAAATCACCTTGCGTGATGACCGGAGCTGTGCCGAGCGGCGACAGCTTTTTATAATCGGCCGGGGCCAACAAGGTTTTTTTATCTCGCTCGTAAAGCTTCAGCTCATAGTCAATGCCAAGCTCTTCCAACAGCCACAGCGTGCGGAAGGATTGCGAATATTCCAAATGATGAAGAACCAGCGGCTCGCTCATGGGTCACTCCGAAATTAAACTCTGCAAACAGAAATAATTCGATTGGCGAAATGGCAAGCGCAAGCGTGTGGTTAGCTGACTTTTTTGTGCAATGGCATTTGATACACCAGCCCGCTTTGCGGTTCGGTCAGGCCGGCTTTTTTGCACACCAAATCAAACATTTTATCAGCGTCTTTTTCTGCCACCAGAACAGTCAGAATATCATTTTCCGAGGCCGACCCGAATTCACGAAAGACAAACAGGTCATCGGTCCGGCCGGCTTCGACATAAACGCCGAGCACACGCTTATCGGCTTTCAACTCGGCGAGCATTTGATTGCCGACGCCCTTATGCAGAAATGCGCCTATCTCGGTAATCATTTCTTAGCTCCGGCTTTCTTTGCAGCCGGTTTTTTCGCCGGGGCTTTTTTGGCGGCTGCTTTCTTGACCGGGGCTTTGCGTTTGGCGGCCGGTTTCGCGCCGGCTTTCTCGACATCGGCCAGCACATCCTCGGGGATATAAGTGGCGATGCGGTCGAGATTATTCATAAACATGATGCCCATGCCCGGCTTATCAAGCTCGCCCGCCATAAACATGGCTTCGAATATGCGGTCGGCTTGTTCTTCGGAGACAATCACGCGGATCATTTCCTTTTGCTCGTCAATGGTAACGCCCATCAACCCCATACGTTCGCGGATACCTGTGCCGCGCGCATAAGTGACGGTGGCACCCTGCGCGCCGACATTTTGCGCTGCTTTGACGACCTTATCGGCCTGACTGGCCTGCACAATGCAGGTAATCATCAAGGCATCGGTCAAATAAGTGATTTGTCTTCCGGCCATGATCAGCCTCCCCTAATTGGCGCGCGTCGCGATATTGCGCGACTGCTTGAAACGAATAAACAGACCCATGCTCAACACGGCGATAATCGGCCCGATAGAGGCCATGCTCAATATGCCGAAGCCCTCCACGGCTGACACGGCATTGCCGAGGCCCAGCCCCATGGCCAGCACCAGCGGCACGGTGACCGGACCGGTCGTCACACCGGCGCTGTCCCAAGCTACATTGACGAATTCCTCGGTTGAGAAAAAGGTCAAAGCCAGCGCGATGAGATAAAGCGGGATCAGCAGCATAGCGAGGTCGATTTCGAACAAGATTTTGGCCATGCCCAGCGCGATACCGAAAGCCACGCCGCCGGCCACTGAATACATCAGCATGGATTTGCGGAAGGCCCCATTGGTCAGATTTTGTACCGTCAGGCCCAGCGCGTTCAGCGCCGGTTCGGCCAGTGTCGCCCCGAAGCCCATAAACCAAGCAAACAGGATAACAAGGGACAGACCCAGCACGGCCGAATAAATCGGCGAAATGCTGCTCAAATCAATCGCCATAAAGGCGGCCGGCAGGACTGCGCCGGTTTGCGCACCAATCGCCCCCAGACCATATGTCAGGCCGACATTGAAAACGCACATGCCGACAATCGACAGGATAAGCCCATAAGCGGTGAACAGCTTATTGGCGAGGCCCTCGCGCAGCACCACAAACAGCACAAACATGAGGAACAAAACCAAGGGCGCAATGGCGCGTACACCGAGCACAATCTCATTGACCGGCGATTGCGCCCATATGCTGACAACCTCATCTGAGGCAGACGCCTGCGCCGTGGCGGCAGCGACAACGATTTGCTCGGCGCTGATTTGCGTCGAGACAAATAGCGACAGGCCCAATACGGCGATAATCGGGAAGAGCGAGGCCAGCGTCACCACGCCGAAGCCGGAAAGCGAGCTATCGCCTTTGCCGGCCGAATTGGCGATACCGATACCGAGCGACAAAACCAGCGGCACCGTCACCGGTCCGGTGGTTACCGCGCCGCAATCCCAGGCCAGACCCAAAATAGAGCGCAGGTCATTATTGGCATAGACGATCAAAGTCAGACCCAAAGTCGGCAGCACAGCAGCATAAATCATCGGCTTTAACGACCAGCCATAGACAAAACGCAGCGTGCCGAGCACAGCCGCCGCGCCGACACCGGCGCCGACCAGCAGGACAAGCGGCATGGTCCAATTATTGAGAATCTCATAAAGATAAGGCGCGCGCGTCACATCGACCGAGGCGCCGAAAGCTTGCAGCGCGCCAATCGCCGGTTCGGCAAAGGTCACACCGACGCCCAGCATGGCGATGATCACCAGCATGACGGGCATGCTGGCCTTGCGCGGCAGCTTGTCGCCGATCAGCGCGCCAAACGGCATCAGCCCGACATTCAGGCCTTCCATAAACAGCGCCAGACCGATAATCACCGCCGTCAGACCGCCGACCAGCAGCAGCGCCGACTCGACCGGCTGGCGCAGGATAATCAGTTGGAACAGCACCAGATACAGCGCCAATGGCACCACGGCTTTCATTTGCTCGAACACGCGCGCACCGGAATAGGGCATGAGCAGGTTCATAATCTGATTAAAGCCGAGCTTCAGCTTTTGCGGCTTCAGCGCGTCCGGATTATCGGCATCCGGTTTCGGCGTCAGGGCATTGTAACTGATCTCGCGATGGCGCAGCGCGTTGGATCGCAAAATCGATGAGTAACGCAACATTGAGGACTCCCTCCCCGTAAGTGATTCCGTGGCTATATTACCGCACACGGCGGCACAGTTCCAAAGAATTAGTCGATAATACGCTCAATCGTAATGCCGAAACCGGCAACCGCCTTGGCGTCCTGCTCGACAAATTGCGCGATGGATGGCCGCGCGGTGCAGCGCTCATAATGCGCCCGCAGTTTCGAAAAGCGATCGGCGGGGACACCGAAGCCGACCAGATTGAGGTTCATCAATTGGCTGGTAATGGCGATATCGGCGATGGAGAACATGTCTCCGGCGAAATATTCGGCATCGCCGAGCTGCGCCTCCAAATAGGTCAACAGACTGTCAGCCACGACCTCAAAGCCTTGCTTGGCGGTCTCAATATCGGCCGGCTTACCGGTCGCCAGATTGAAAAATACGGGGCGGAACACGCCAAGGCCAATTCTTCCGGCCATCTCCGAATCCGCGACCTCTTCAAACCACAAAGCACGGCCATGCGCTTGGGCATCGCTCGGATAGAGCGCCGGTTGCGGTTCAAGCTTTTCGAAATAACCGCAAATGGCCGAGCTGTCATTGATTGCAAAATCCGGATTGGCCGGATCGGGCAGCAGTGCCGGAATACGCTTTAGCGGGTTGATTTTTTCAAAACCCTCGGGCCAGCCAAGCGGGCTGGGACGTGGGTCATAATCATAGCCAATGCCCTTTTCAGCCGCGACAATGCGGGCTTTGCGGACAAATGGGGATAGCGGTGCGCCGAGTAATTGCATGAGGGTCTCCCTTTATTTGGCGGCAGTTTGAAACACGCGCGCGCCGATTGCAAGTCAGCTTTTGCGGCTCATGGCGTCCCCCTCATGCTTTGCTTGGCAGCGCAATAATGCTAGCGTTTCGCAAATCAGGGAGAGGGCCATTATGACAATCATCTATCAAGCGAAATCCATTCGGACGATGAACCCGCACATGCCCGAGGCGACGCATATTGCTGTGCGCGACGGGCATATTCTGGCCGTCGGCACCAAGGATGATATCGATATTTGGCAATCGGCCTGGGGCGAAATGGAGCTGAACACGGCGTTTGCCGAGCGCACGCTGCTGCCCGGTTTTGTTGAGGGCCATAGCCATATGATGGAGGGCATGTTTTGGAATTACCATTATGTCGGCTATTATGACCGCGAAGGTCCGGACGGCACGATTTGGCCTGGGCTGAAATCAATCGATGCGGTCGTCGAGCGCCTGAAAGAGATTGAGGCGGCACGCAGCGATAAATCCGAAAGCATTATTGCCTGGGGGTTCGACCCGATTTTCTTCACCGACCGGCGCATGAATATGGCCGATCTGGACAGCGTCACGACCGAGGCGCCGGTCATTGTGCTGCATGCCAGCCTGCATATTTTGAACGCCAATAATTATGTCATGCAGGCTGCCGGTGTCTCGGAAAGTGACAATAGCGAGTTCATCCGCCGCGATGATAATGGCAAAATTTGCGGCGAGTTTCTGGGGCAAATGGGCATGTTTATGGCCATGCGCACGACCAATCTCGATCTTCTCGCCATGGGCAGCTCGCCGCAAACACTGGTTAATTTCGCCAATGTAGCGCGCCAAACCGGCGTCACCACCGCCACTGATTTGGCCAATCCCATGCCCGCCGGCACCGAAGACCCGATGCTCGAGCAAGTCAATCAGGACAGCTATCCGATGCGCCTCGTCGTCGCCTATCAAGGCACAAGCGCCAAGCCGGAAGAGGGCGTGGCCCGCATGCAAGAATTGGCAAAACGCCAAAGCGACAAGCTGCGCTTTTCGCTGGTCAAGCTGGTCGCCGATGGGTCGATTCAGGGCTTTAGCGCGCGGCTGAAATGGCCGGGCTATTTTAACGGCGCGCCCAACGGGCTTTGGTATATTGAACCGGAGCGCCTGCGCGCCTATCTCAAAGCCTTCACCGCCGCCGGTATTCAAGTGCATGTGCATACAAATGGCGATGAGTGCACCCATGTCGCGCTCGACGCGATTGAGGAGGCGTTGCGCGCCCACCCATGGCCGGACCACCGCCACACGCTGCAACATTGCCAAATGGCGTCGCGCAGCGATTTCCGCCGCATGCGCAATATGGGCGTCGGCGTCAATCTGTTCACCAATCATCTTTATTATTGGGGCGACGCGCATCGCACGGTCACCATGGGGCCGGAACGCGCAGACCGACTTGACGATTGCGGCGGCGCGCTGGCCGAGGGCGTGCCGTTGGCCATCCATTCTGACGCACCGGTAACCGCACTGGCGCCGCTCTTTACCGCTTGGTGCGCCGTCAATCGCCTATCCTCAAGCGGCGTGACATTAGGTGGTGAGGCAGAAAAAATTTCCGTCGAGCAGGCACTTTACGCCATCACCATGGGCGGGGCTTATTCGCTGAAAATGGATGGCGAGATCGGCAGTCTCGAAGTCGGCAAGCGCGCCGATATGGCGATACTGGCGGATGACCCGATCGAAGTCGGGGCTGAGGGGCTAAAGGATATCGGCGTGGTCGGCACAATGGTTGGCGGCTTCGTACATCTCAATAAGGCGCGCGCGTGACGGCCAAACCCGCCATTCCCTTCACCGTGATCGGCGGCTTTTTGGGCAGCGGCAAAACCAGCCTGCTCAATCATGTGCTGAGCCGGGCCGACACGCAAAGACAAGGCCGCCTCTATGCCATGGTCAATGATTTCGGTGCTCTGAATATTGATGCCGAATTGATCGCCGCGCAAAAC
>CBFHSX010000027.1:19654-24521 GCA_965658615.1 Alphaproteobacteria bacterium
AAACGGTAATCAAATCGCGCTCAGTAATGGCTGTGTGTGCTGCTCGATCGGCGATGATTTTACGCGCGCCCTGTTTGCCCTGCTGCAAGAAGACCCGCTGCCGACGCATATTATTGTCGAGGCCAGCGGCGTCGCAGACCCCGCCCGCATCGCCGCTTTCGCCGCCGTGGATAAACAATTGCACCTGAATGGTGTGGTGACGCTGGTCGATGCCACCGCTTATGAGACGCATGCGCATGACCCGCAATTGGCGGATAATTATGACCGGCAAATCGCGGCGGCGCATTTATTGCTGCTGTCAAAGATCGATCTGGTGGGGCGCGCCGAGATAGACGCGCTGCACGACGCGCTCGAAGAAACGCGGCCCGATGTGCCGCGCCTCGAAATCAGTCATGGCGCTGCACCGCTCGATCTTATCCTCGGGCTTGATGGCGCTATGCCCGAGGCGCGCCCGCTCGACAGTCATAATCTTGAGACCAGCTCGCTGCACCTGCACGGGCCGATTGACCGCGAAGCACTTGCCGCCTGCATCAACTCGCTGCACCCGCATCTCATTCGGGCCAAAGGCGTGCTGACAGATAATCGCGGCACTTACGTTATACATTTTGCAGCAGGGCGCGTGACGCTGGAAGAATTTGACGGTATCGCGCACGGGCATTTCGTCATTATCGGCAAGGCCGGTATTCCCAACGCCGGTCACCTGCAAGCCCTGCTGCAAGACGCACAACAGCAAGAAGATAAAAAATAGGAACACATATGGTTTGGGATATTCCGACACGCTTGTTTCACTGGGGCTTTGCCGTGAGCATTATCGGTGCGTTTATTTCCGGTGAGCGCGGCGCGATGCAAGCGCATGAATATTTCGGCCTCGCTGCATTTGGCCTGCTGCTGTTTCGTCTCATTTGGGGCCTCATCGGCTATGAAACGGCGCGGCTGAAACACCTCCTCACCCCACCGCGCGCGCTCTTGGCCTATATAAAAAATGTCGCCAAGCGGCGGCTCGACGCACCGGTGAACGGCCACAACCCGCTGGGCGGGCTGGCCGTTATAGCGCTCTTATCAGTTATGGGCGTGATGGCGGTTACCGGCCTTTGGACCGGCGATGATATTCTTTACGAAGCGCCGCTCACTGCTGCCGGCATGGTCCCGCAATTGGCACAACCTATGGCGGTGTGGCACGAAAGGCTGCATCCGCTTGTGCCGCTATTGGTGCTTATCCATATCGCCGCGATCGCCGCGCATCGGCTCTGGCTCGGCGAAAAACTCGTCAGTCGCATGATTGCCGGCGGCGTGGCCGCAAAAAAACCGAGCCCCGCGCAAACGGCACTCGGTCTTATCTTGCTGGCGCTTTGCCTCGGCGGCGCTCTTAGCCTGTCACTGCTGACCCCTGATTATTATTAATGCTTGATGCGGTAGCTGTCATGGCAGGCCTTGCACGTGCCGCCTAGGCGTTTGGCCGCAGCCAAAACCTGCGCCCGATCACGGCTGCCTGCAATGGCTTTTAGCTGCCGCGCCACACCCTCTTGCGCCGCGGCCTTGCTTTTGAAATCGGCAAAATTATTCCAGATATCATTATTGGCACCAATACTGGTGCTACCGACCGGAAACGCGTCGGGCATTTCGCTGGCCCAAGCCGCCATCCGCAATGCTGCCGCTTCAATGGCCGCGTAATCACCTTTCGCCAAATGTTTCTTGAACACGGCCTGAATATCCGCCCCGCTCTGCTTAAAGCGTTTCACACGCATTTCAACAATCGGGCTTTCATATGTTCCCGGCTCATGCGCGGTGGCACTGCTGGCCAGAAAGCCAAGTGTGCCAATAGCAATCAGAAGTTTCCTCATCTTAAAACCTAATCGCGATAAGACGGGTCAGTGCGGTCAAGCTTGCGCAGCAGGGCCGGCCATGCCAGCGCATCAATGCCCGGCTGGAACAGCGATTGCGACTGCTCATCCACCGTTTCAATCGCTTCTTGAGACGGCATGTAAGATTTGGCTGACAGGGCCCGCACTTGTGTGGCGCAGGCGCGCTCGAGGAAGTAAATCGCCATAAAAGCCAGCCCGCAGCTTTCGCCAACAGACAATGTGCCGTGATTGCGCAGCATCAGCAAATGCTTGTCGCCCATATCGGCAACAATCCGCTCGCGCTCATCATGGTTCAGCGCCACGCCTTCATAATCATGATAGGCCAAATGCGGACGCACCAGCATGGCGAATTGCGACAGCGGCAACACGCCGTCAGATTGCGCGGAAACCGCAACGCCGTCATCTGTGTGCAGGTGCAGCACGCATTGTGCATCCTCGCGCGCCATATGCACGGCGGAGTGAATGGTAAAACCGGCCGGATTGACGAAATACGGGCTGTCCATGACAATATTGCCGTCAAGGTCGACCTTGACGAGGCTGGAAGCGGTAATTTCTTCAAACAGCATGCCATAAGGGTTGATCAGGAAATGATGCTCAGGCCCCGGCACACGCACCGAAATATGCGTGAAAATCATATCGTCCCAGCCATGCATGGCGACCAGACGATAGGTTGCGGCCAAATCGACCCGCAGCTGCCATTCCTCGGCGCTGACTTGGTCTTTTACACTTTTAATTTCTTCTGCAGCAGACATTTTGCTCTCCCTTAAATTCTTGCCTAGCGTGGGCCGAAAGACCGAATTTGTCAATCGCTGGCCGTTAAAACCTTCCTTAATGCGGCCTGCCAATCGGCTTGCTTGGTCGCGCGTTTTTCGGCCGGCATTCGTGGCGTAAATTGCACCTCCAAAGCCCAGCCCTCGGCCAGTGCCTCAAGATTGTCAAACCAGCCAATATGCAACATGGCCAGCATCGCCGCGCCCAGTGCCGTGGTCTCGGTAACAGCCGGACGATCAATCGGGCAAGCGCATAAATCAGCCAGGTTTTGGCACAACCAGTCATTCGCCACCATACCGCCATCGACGCGCAGACGCGGCGGCACATCCAGACCTGCCGCCGCCATATCATCACCAATGGCGCGCAGCAAATCATCGGTTTGCAGCGACACGCTTTCCAGCGCGGCGCGCACAATATCAGCCTTGCCGGTATCGCGCGTCATATTGAAAAACGCCGCCCGCGCATCGGCGTCCCAATGCGGTGCGCCGAGGCCGGTAAAGGCAGGCACCAAAACCGTCTGGCTATCAGGATTGGCCGCTTCGGCGAGGCTTTGCGTCTCGCTCGCCTTTTCAATCAGGCCAAGCCCATCGCGCAACCATTGCACAGTCGCGCCGGCCATAAAAATACTGCCCTCCAGCGCATAGCTCACCTTGCCGTTAAGGCGATAGCCAATCGTCGTCAGCAGGCGATTATGCGAGATGGCGGGCCGATCGCCCGTATTGGCCAACACAAAACACCCCGTGCCATAGGTCGACTTTATCATGCCCGGGCGAAAGCACGCCTGCCCGATGGTTGCCGCTTGCTGGTCGCCCGCCATGCCGCAAATCGGCAACCCGCCCAGCACCGACGCCGTGCCAAAGTCAGCCGCATTGTCCTTCACCTCCGGCATTAGCGCCACCGGCACATTGAACAGCGCCAGCAAATCAGCGTCCCAGACATTATCGTGAATATTAAACAGGCTGGTGCGCGCCGCATTGCTCGCATCGGTAACATGCGCCGTGCCGCCGCTTAATTGCCATACCAGCCAGCTGTCTATCGTGCCAAAGGCCAGTTCACCGGCCTCGGCGCGGGCGCGGGCGCCCCCTACATTGTCGAGCAACCAGCCGAGTTTGCTGGCCGAAAAATACGGGTCGAGCAGCAAACCGGTTTTGTCGGAAATCATTGCCTCATGACCCGCCGCTTTCAGCGCGTCGCAAATCTCAGCCGTGCGGCGGTCCTGCCAGACAATCGCATTGGCGATGGGCGCGCCGGTCTTGCGGTCCCAAACTACCGCCGTCTCACGCTGATTGGTAATGCCGATGGCGGCAAAATTTTCTGCTCCCAATTCATCCAGCACGCGCTCGCAACAGGCCAGCGTGGTCTGCCAGATCTCCATCGCATCATGCTCGACCCAGCCATTGGCCGGAAAGATTTGCGTGAACTCCTCTTGTGCCACAGCGCGCACGGCACCCGATTTGTCAAACGCCAGCGCCCGCGACGAGGTCGTGCCCTGATCGATACTCAAAATAAACTGTTCACGCATATACTTGTCTCCCGCTTACTTATTGCCACGGATTATAATCACCAAAGCTCCATATATGGCCACCACAATCGCGCACGGTAAACCCCTCACCGCCATAATCTTGGGCTTTTAGCGGCATGACGATTTGCGCGCCGGCCGCCAAAGCCTTTTCATAAGCGTCGGTGACATTATCAACCAGCAGATAAATGCCCTGGGTCGAAATCCCCACCGCCGCCGGCTCGTCAAAATGCCGGCCATATTCATCCTTGCGGGTGCTGGACAGCATAATCATATGCTTTCCTTTAACCAATTGGGCATGCGCCACCGCTTCGCCATGCCCCTCGACCCGCAGTTGGCAGGTGAAACCAAAGGCTTTTTCAAGCCAAGCAATCGCCGCATCGGCATCGACATAAACCAGATTGGGAATAAGTGTGTCGCCTTGTTCGGTCATGAGTAGCCTTCCTTTCTGTTATTATCGTGCTACAACACGGTGAGCTTAGTCCCAAACGGGGCAGCAACCAATGAGGAAAGCAGCTTTATGCCTGCCGCGATCGACAAAAAACTGGCTTTTGTCGCCAGCCAAAACAGCGATGCCGAGGCCGCTTGCGCGAGCCTGACGCGGCGCTATGGCGGCGTGTCGGTCGACGACGCCGACATTATTGTGGCATTGGGCGGCGACGGCCTGATGCTGCAAACGCTGCATGCGCATATGAACCAGGGTAAGCCGATTTTC
>CBFHSX010000028.1:0-23812 GCA_965658615.1 Alphaproteobacteria bacterium
CTCAGACCAGCTAAAGATCGTAGCCTTGGTGAGCCATTACCTCACCAACTAGCTAATCCTACGCGGGTTCATCCAAAGGCAATAAATCTTTCCCCTTGCGGGCTTATCCGGTATTAGCCATCGTTTCCAATGGTTGTCCCGAACCTCTGGGCAGATCCCCACGCGTTACTCACCCGTCTGCCACTGTCCACTTCCGAAGAAGCTTATCGTTCGACTTGCATGTGTTAGGCCTGCCGCCAGCGTTCGTTCTGAGCCAGGATCAAACTCTCAAGTTTGATTCTGCAATCATCACATTACTAAACGTTCAAACCATATCATATGATATGATGCGTATTAACGAGTTCCCACTTCACTATACCCCATCCGATAAATCGGCACAGGCATAGGAGTGGAAGAAACGTAAGACGTAACGTTTAGCAATCAAAGGAGATTGCTTGTTCTGTTGTTGACCTCAGTAAACCGGGTCAACACGCCAGGACACCGCCGTCCACGTTTCTCTTTCAATATCTACAATGTCAAACAGCTGCTATCGGGTTAACCCTTCAAGCCCTCAAGAGCGAAAAACACCGTTTGCCCGTTTCCGGCCAATCCCGCGTTTTCAACCTCTGTGAGGATCAATATTGATTCCACACCTAAATGATTAAATCAAGCCCCCGAGGGAGCGGCATGGCCAGCGGGGTTACTGATTGACCCGCGCCGGATGTGTGGTGGGTATAGGGGGCAGGCGGATAACTGTCAAAGGCTTTTTTTCAAAAAACCGTAAAAAAAGCATTTTTTTTCACTCGGGCTATTTTTGGTAGGGATTCAAGGGCTTTAACCCCTAGATATAGATATTTACGAATGTGTCGTTCACCTATTTATCCGCCTTGTCTTGACATTTCTGGGCGGCGCGGCGCATTTTTGGAGCCATGCAAGAGCAAAACCCATTTGCGGGCGATAACGATTCCCACGCCGCACCGGCTGAACCGATCGAGATTAGCCAGAAGCGCCGCCGCCGCGCGCGTCGCCGCTTTACCCTGGCGGTCGGCTTTTCTGCAGCGCTGGTCGGTTATCTGGCGGCCAATATGCTGGCGCCGGAAACCGGCAATCCAAATCTCAGCGCCCGCCCGGCCCCGTCTGATCCGACACTGGCCGCCCGCTGGGCCGGCCAGACACCGATGCAACGCCGCCATATGACCGACCAACTTGTAGTCGGCGATACGCTGGCCGGTCTTTTGGCGCGTGCCAATGTTGATGCGGTCGAGGCCGATGCAGCACTGGATGAATTACGCCCGATATTTGATGTGCGGCGCTTAAAGCCCGGACAGGCCGTGCGGGTTTTTCGTGAATGGCCGGCCGATGCCGACCCCGAAACCGATAGCGGTCGCTTTGCCGGTTTTGACTTTATCCCGCAGCCACGTCGCCGCCTGATTGTGCGCCGCACCGGCCATATGCAATTTGATGCCGTCGAAGAACAGCGCCAATTGAGCGAAAAATATTTCCTCTCCGACAGCCTCATCACCTCATCTGTCTATGAAGCGGCGCGCGGCGGCGGCATGTCACCCAATCTGGTGGTGGCGCTTATTCGCCTGTTCTCCTTCTCGATTGATTTCCAACGCGATATCCGCGAAGGCGACCAGCTCGAAGTGCTGTATACGCGCCGCTTTGACGCCAATAACCAACTTGCCGAGGAAGGCGATATCATGTTCGCCGCCCTGACCAATCGCGGCAAACGCTATGCCTATTGGCGGGTGCCGCATGATGATGGCAGTTTCGGCTATTATGACAGCGAAGGCCGCTCAGTGCAGCGCCTGTTAATGCGTACACCGGTTGACGGCGCGCGCTTATCGTCGCGCTTTGGCATGCGGCGGCACCCGATACTCGGCTATACGCGCCTGCATCGCGGGCTCGATTTCGCCGCCCCGACCGGCACACCGATTTACGCCGCCGGTGACGGCACAATCGACCGCATCGGCACTTATGGCAATAATGGCAAATATATCCGCATCACCCATAAAAACGGCTATCAAACCGCCTATGCGCATATGAACGGCTTTGCGCGGCGGCTGAAAAAAGGCAGCAAAGTGCGACAAGGCCAAGTCATTGGCTATGTCGGTCGCACCGGTTTGGCCACCGGCCCGCATCTGCATTACGAAGTCATGCATTATGAAAAGCCGGTCAATCCACGCGAGCTGAACGTGCCGGCGCAAAGCAGCTATGACGATCGGGCAAAATTAGAGGCCATCAAAAATCAACTGACCGAGCGGGTTGCCAATTTGGCCAGCCGCGATAACAGCCTGCGCTCGCTGCCGCGCCGCCGCACGGCTTTGAGCACACCGGCCCAATAAAAACGCTTAATGCAGCGGCGTGCCGGCTTCCCCGCTCAGCGCAATCGCGTCGTCAATCACCTTAATCTGCACATGTGCATCATCGGCCAAATGACCGGCGAGGATTTCCTCGGCCAGCCGGTCCTGCACTTCGCGCTGGATGACACGCTTTAAGGGCCGCGCCCCATAGACCGCGTCATAGCCCTTATCGGCCAGCCAGTCGCGCGCGCCATCATCCATTTGCAGCGCCATGCCGCGCCCGGCCAGCAGCCCTTGCAGGCGCGCCATTTGAATATCGACAATGGCACCCATTTGCGACGGCTGCAGCCGTTCAAACAGCATAATATCGTCAAGCCGGTTCAAAAACTCCGGCCGAAACGCCGCACGAACCTCATCCATCACCGCGTCGCGGGCTTGTTCGGCCACCGCTCCATCGGGCAAAGCAGCCAAATGCTGCGCCCCCAAATTCGAGGTCAGGATAATCAGCGTATTGCGAAAATCCACCGTGCGCCCCTGCCCATCGGTCAGCCGCCCGTCATCCAGCACTTGTAGCAGCACATTAAACACATCGCCATGCGCTTTTTCGACCTCGTCAAACAGCACGATTTGATACGGCCGACGCCGCACCGCTTCGGTCAGCGCGCCGCCTTCATCGTAGCCGACATAGCCGGGTGGTGCGCCAATGAGGCGCGAAACCGAGTGCTTTTCCATATATTCCGACATGTCGAGGCGGCATATGGCTCCCTCATCATCGAAGAGAAATTCAGCCAAAGCTTTGGTCAATTCGGTCTTGCCGACACCGGTCGGGCCAAGAAACAAAAACGAGCCAATCGGGCGTTGCGGGTCTTGCAAGCCCGCCCTTGCGCGGCGCACGGCCCGCGCCACGCCTTCAATCGGCGCGTCTTGTCCGATGACGCGACCATGCAGATAAGTCTCCATGGCGAGCAATTTCTCGCGCTCGCCTTCGAGCATTTTATCGACCGGCACACCGGTCCAGCGCGACACGATTTGCGCAATATGCTCATCCCCGACCGCCTCTTCCAGCATGGCGGCATCGACCTCCTGCGCACGCGCTTCGGCCGCCTCAATATCGGTCTCAAGCTGCGGGATAACGCCATAAGCCAGTTCCGAGGCACGCTCCAATTCACCTTTTCTTTGCACTTGTTCAAGCTCAAGGCGCGCCGCTTCCAATTGCTCTTTCAGCTTTTGTGCGCCCGCCAGCTTGTCTTTTTCCGCCTGCCAGCGCGCCGTCAAAGCGGCCAAGCTCTCTTCCAACTCAGCCAATTCGGTTTCCAATTTCATCAAACGCTCGGCCGAGGCCTTATCGCTTTCTTTTTTCAATGCCTCGCGTTCAATCTTCAACTGGATGACGCGGCGGTCCAGCTCATCAAGCGCTTCAGGTTTCGAGTCGATTTGCATGCGTAGACGACTGGCTGCCTCATCGACCAAATCAATCGCCTTATCCGGCAAAAACCGATCGGTAATATAGCGTTGCGACAATTGCGCGGCGGCGACAATCGCCGCATCAGAGATACGCACGCCATGGTGCAGCTCGTATTTTTCCTTCAGGCCGCGCAGGATAGACACCGCGTCCTCAACGCTCGGCTCCTCGATAAAGACCGGCTGAAAGCGGCGTGCCAAAGCGGCGTCTTTTTCGACATGTTTGCGATACTCATCCAATGTTGTCGCGCCGATGCAATGCAGATCGCCGCGCGCCAAAGCCGGTTTCAACAGATTCGACGCATCCATCGCGCCATCCGCCGCCCCGGCCCCGACCAGCGTGTGCATCTCATCAATGAATAAAATAATATCGCCCTCAGCCTTGGTCACTTCCTGCAGCACGGCCTTCAGGCGCTCCTCAAACTCGCCGCGAAATTTCGCCCCGGCGATGAGCGCGCCCATATCCAGCGCCATGAGTTTTTTATGGTGCAAGCTTTCGGGCACGTCACCGGCAATAATGCGCAGCGCCAGCCCCTCGGCAATGGCCGTCTTGCCGACGCCCGGCTCGCCGATAAGCACCGGATTGTTTTTGGTACGCCGCGACAGCACTTGCATGGCGCGGCGGATTTGTTCATCGCGCCCGATCACCGGATCGAGCTTACCGCTTTGCGCATCTGCCGTCAGATCGCGGGCATATTTCGACAATGCCTCATAAGCATCCTCTGCCGCCGCGCTATCGGCTGTGCGGCCTTGGCGCAAATCAGCAATCGCCGCTTCAAGGGCTTTTGGGGTCACGCCGCACGCAGAAAGCGCGCGCGCGACATCGCCCTTGCCCTCCGCCATGGCGGCCAAAAGACGCTCTAGCGTGACAAAGCGGTCGCCGATTTTATCGGCTTGTTTTTCGGCCAGCGCGAAGAGTTTGGCCGTCTCATTGGCCAAGGATAATTGCGCCGCGCCGCTTTGTTGGGTCGCCATTTTCGACAGTGCCGCCTCAGCTGCTTCGCCAAGTTGGGCAACATCGCCGCCCGTCGCAGCAATGAGATTGCGAGCCAAGCCGCCGGCCTCGGCAAGGCTTTGCGCCAGCACATGCCACGGCGTTAATTGCGTATGCCCGCGCAGCAGCGCATCAGATTGTGCGGCCTGCAAAATCTGTCCGACTTTTTGCGTATAGCGCTCAGTATTCATGTCCATACCTCATTGTTTTTCCTGATATGGGAAAACAAGGGGGAAACAACAAGACCCGCCGCGCAACGCTGCGGGCGGGTCTCATTTGGCCATATAGGCGGCCATAGGTCGGCACGTTTATTCGGCTGATTGCACCTCAGCTTCGGGCGCATCGCCCTCGGCTTGCACGGGGGCAGGCATGTCCAACTCGGCCGTATCTGCGGCCGGGCTCTCTTCATCTCCGTTCGCCGTATCGGCTTTTTTCTTCCGCAAGGGCCCGCGACGCCGCGACGGCTTGGCCGGCTTATCGCCTGCCTCATCGCCATCGCGTACCAGCACAAGCGGTTCGCCGGCGCCCTCATTGGTGTCGCCATGACCCGTTTCGCCCGTAGCTGCTTCGCCATTTGCGACCTCGCCATTGGCGGCTTCTTTATCCGCCTCGCTCGGCGCCGGCTGCATGGACAGCATAATGCGATAATAATGCTCGGCGTGCTGGCCATAATTTTCAGCCATCACCCTGTCACCCGACGACATGGCGTCGCGCGCCAGTGCTTGGTATTTTTCATAGACTTGGCTCGCCGTGCCGCGCACGCGGACATCGGGGCCGTTACTGTCGTAAGAGCGGTTAACGGGATTTTGCTGGCGCCGTCCGCGCCCACGTGACCGTTTCATTGTGCCATCCATATTATGCGAAACCCGCACGATGCGGCGTTTCAATGCGTGATGATTTTCTTAATATACCCAGCGAGTTTCGAGCTTTCAAAAATCAGGGAAACTGTCCGGCGCGGTTTCGTGTCTCACCGCCTCAAGACATGCAAAACCTAGCCCTTCGCCAAGACGATTGCAAACCCCTTTTTTATTTTTTTGTGACATGCCTATCCGCAGCTGACACGGCTTGGCCGTAAACCACGCGGTCACGGCCGGCCAAATCTTGCTGCACAGCGATGTTTGAAAACCCGGCCTCTTGCATAAAGCCGGTGACGGCGCGCGCTTGCAAAGCGCCGATCTCAAACACCAACCAGCCCCCTTGTGTCAAAAAGGCCGCCGCATGTCGGCATAAATGCCGATAGGGGTCGAGGCCGTCAGAGCCGCCGTAAAGTGCCAAATGCGGGTCGTAATCGGCCACATCGCGGGCCAACCATTCCATTTCGCCCGGCCCCAAATAGGGCGGATTGGAGATAATCATATGGTAAGTGCCGGCAATGTTTCCCAGCCAATCGCTCTCGATAAAGCTGGCGCGGTCGGCCAGCCCCAGCGCCGCCGCATTGGCCCGCGCCACATCGAGCGCGGGCGGCGATACATCGACACCGACGCCCGTCAGGACCGGACGTTCGGCCAAAAGCGTCAGCAGCAGACAGCCGCTGCCGGTACCGAGATCGAGCAGACGCGCCGCATCATCCTCGGGCAAATGCGCCAAAGCCACCTCAATCAGCGTCTCGCTATCGGGACGCGGGTCGAGCACGCGTTCATTAATGATGAAATCGCGGCCATAAAAACCACGAGCGCCGAATATGCGCGAGACCGGTTTATGCTTGAGCCGCTGCGCCGCATAATCGGCCAGAAGCATAGCGGCTGCATCGCTTAGCTCTTCATCATGCGCCAGCGCCAATTGGCCGGCATCATAGTGAAGCGCCCCTTGCACGAGCAAGCGTGCATCCAATTCCGGCGTTTCAATATCGGCCTCACGAAGCAACGCGGCCAGCGCGCGTTGCGCGGCCTCTACCTGCATGCCGGTGAAATCTGTCACTTAATCATTGCCGGTCGCGGCAAGGCGTTGTGTCTGGTCTTCGCGCACCAACGCATCGACCATTTCATCCAGCCCGTCACCGGCGAGAATTTTTTCCAGCTTGTGCAGGGTCAAATTAATCCGGTGATCCGTGACCCGGCCTTGCGGGAAATTATAGGTGCGAATGCGTTCCGAGCGGTCGCCCGAACCGACTTGGCTTTTGCGATCGGCGGCGCGTTCGCTATCGGCGCGCGCACGCTCGGCCTCAAACAAGCGGGCCCGCAAAACCTGCATCGCCTTGGCGCGGTTTTTGTGCTGCGATTTTTCATCCTGCTGCGACACGGTAATACCGGTCGGCAAATGGGTGATGCGCACGGCGCTATCGGTGGTGTTGACCGATTGCCCGCCCGGCCCCGAGGCGCGAAACACATCGACGCGCAGGTCTTTTTCTTCGATTTTAATATCGACTTCCTCCGGCTCGGGCAGCACGGCGACCGTGGCGGCCGAGGTGTGGATCCGCCCACCGCTTTCGGTCTCCGGCACGCGCTGCACCCGGTGCACCCCGCTTTCAAACTTCAGCCGAGCAAACACGCCCTTGCCGCGAATGGCGGTGACAATTTCCTTATACCCGCCAATATCGCCTTCCGACTGGCTGATAATCTCTGACTTCCAGCCCTGCAAATCGGCATAGCGCGCATACATGCGATAGAGGTCGCCGGCGAAAAGCGCCGCCTCATCGCCACCCGTGCCGGCGCGCAATTCGACGATAACGTTCAGCTCATCAGCGCTGTCTTTCGGTAGCAAGAGCACTTCCAACGCGCCCTCCATCTCGGGCAATTTGACCTGCAGCTCTTCCAATTCCATGGCCGCCATTTCCGCCATTTCGGGATCATCGCCCTCGCTCAGCGCGGTCAAATCCGCAACCTCGCCCAGCGCGGCGCGATAGGCGCGCACGGCAGTAGCGATCGGGTCCAGCTCGGCATATTCTTTCGATAATTCGACAAAACGTTCGGGCGGCAATTCCCCGTTCATCTCTTCTTGCAAAGCTTCGGCGCGCGCCAAAATGGCGTCTAGGCGTTCTACTGGCAGCATGGCTATTCCTCTTTTTGCGCTTTTTGGGCCGCCAATTGAGCCGCCTTATCTTCCACCAACGCGACCAGATGGTCGACCATCTCATCATGCGGTTTTTTATGATCCGGGCGGCCTGCGACATAGACCATGCCGGCCCCATTGCCGCCGCCGGTAAAACCGATATCCGTCTCGCGCGCCTCGCCCGGGCCATTGACCACGCAGCCGATAATGGACAGCGTGATCGGCTCGGCAATATGCGCCAGCCGCGCCTCCAAATTGGCAACAGTAGAGATGACGTCAAACCCCTGCCGGGCGCAAGACGGGCATGAAATAATCGTCACGCCGCGATGCCTGAGGCCGAGGCTTTTCAGCATTTCAAAACCGACCTTAATCTCATCGACCGGGTCAGAAGATAAAGACACACGAATCGTATCGCCAATGCCGGCCCATAAAAGATTACCCAGCCCGATAGAGGATTTCACCGTGCCCGAAACCAGACCGCCGGCTTCCGTGATGCCGATATGCAGCGGGCAATCCACCGCCTCGGCCAATTGCTGATAGGCCGCGACCGACATGAAAACATCCGAGGCTTTGACACTGATTTTATAATCGCGAAACCCGTGCTCTTCCAAAATACCGACATGGTAAAGCGCGCTTTCGACCATGGCTTCGGGGCATGGCTCGCCATATTTGTCGAGCAGGTGCTTTTCCAACGACCCGGCATTGACGCCGATACGGATAGAGCACTTATGCGCCCGCGCCGCCGCCACGACCTCCGCCACGCGCTGCGCGTCGCCAATATTGCCCGGGTTAATGCGCAGACAAGCTGCCCCCGCCTCGGCCGCCTCAATGGCACGCTTATAATGGAAATGAATATCGGCGACGATCGGCACATCAACCGCTGCGACAATTTCTTTCAACGCCGCAGTCGAGGCCTCATCGGGGCACGAGACACGGACAATATCGGCACCGGCATCTTCCAGCTGCTTAATTTGGGCAATCGTTTCAGCGGCGTCAGAGGTCGGCGTATTGGTCATGGATTGCACAGCAATCGGTGCATCGCCGCCGACCGGCACATTGCCGACCATGATTTGGCGCGAGACGCGCCGTTCAATATGTCGCCACGGTCGCAGCATAAGATTCTCGCTAGGGTTGCAAGGCGATAATCGCCGCCCGATCAATTTGACGCGCCGTCAGAATCTGCCCGCGCCGTCCAACATTGCCGACCTCAGCATCGTCGACATGATAATGTAGCGCGCCCGCATCGCGGGTCGCCAGCGTATAGGGCGCCTCTTCTTCCAGCTCAAAGCTTTCGCCATCGCGGATAATGCTCGAGAACAGCACTTTGCCCTCAGTGTTTTCAATCCGCATCCAGGTGCGGCGTGAGGCGCGAATTTCGACCTTTCGCGGCGCAATCGGTTCGGGTGCCGCTTCAGCAATCTCAACCGGCGCTGCCAATTCAGCCACGGCAATGGCTTGCGGCTCACCGACCGGCTGCACCGGCTCACCGCTCTCGGCCGTATTGATATCAGCGACGCTTGGCGTGTCTTGCTCCGCTGCGGCGGTCTTGGGCGCAATAACAGGCGCGGCCGGGCGTTGCGGCGGCGTCTCGACAACAACCGGCGTCTCGACCACGACCGGCGCTTCCACACGCGGCTCTGCGACCGGCGCGGCCGTCACCTCGCGCTCCGAGGTACCGGCACCGCCTGCAATCAGCCACATGAGATAGACCAGAAAAACCGCAAACCCGCCAAGCCCGACTTTCAGCCCCAGCGAGAGCGGTTCGCCCATCGCATCATTATAGCTCGCCTCATCGACCGGCAGCACCATGGTCGCTTCTTTAAACTGGCTGATCAGATCAGCCGCATTGAGCCCCAAATGCGCGGCATAAGTGCGGATAAAACCGATCGCATAAACATGGCCGGGCAGGCGGTCAAAATCATTATTCTCGAGTGCCTGCAAATGGTCTTCGCGGATTTTAAGCCGCGCCGAGACATCCTCCAGCGAGACGCCCTGCGCTTCGCGCGCCGCCTTTAATTGGCCACCAATTTCGATCAAATCTGTATCGCTATCCATAGGAGTATTATTCATCCGCCCCGTTTCGATTTTGTTTTATCACACTCATATCGATTTATCACAACTTAATGGCGTGTTTTTCAGCCAGCCCTTGCACGGCAGCGCGCATATTATTGGGCGCATGCTGCAATAAATCCGCCATGTCTTTTTGCAGCCGCTCAAAATGCGCCGAACGCACCATGCGCTTGACCGGCCCGATGGCCGCCGATGGCAGCGAAAATCTCTCATAACCGAGTGCCAAAAGCGCCATCGCCTCGAGCGGCCGCCCGCCCAGCTCGCCGCAAATCGACACCGGCACATTATGGGCGGCGCATAAATCTTGCACATGCGCCAATAGACGCAGCGCCGGCAGCGATAGAAAATCATACCGCGTGCCGGTTTGCGGATTGCCGCGATCGGCGGCGAAAAAGAACTGCATCAAATCATTCGTGCCGACCGAGAGGAAATCCAATTCCGGCAGCAATTTATCCAATTGCCAGACCAGCGCCGGCACTTCCAACATCGCCCCGACCTCAATCATATCGGGCACGGCGTGACCGAATTTTTCCAGCCTTTGCTTTTCGCCCATCAACAGATCACGGCTGGCCCGAAATTCGTCAACCGTGGTGATAAGCGGGAACATGATGGATAATTTGCGCCCCGCCGCGGCGCGCAAAAGCGCCCGCATTTGCACACGCACCAAAGCCGGGCGGTCGAGCACCATGCGCGTGGCGCGCCAGCCCATAGCCGGATTTTCTTCGGCCCCGACTTGCATGAAAGGCAACACTTTATCGCCGCCGACATCCAATGTGCGAAACACCACATCGCGCGCACCGACATGCTCGAGCACTTGCCGGTAAACCGCCATTTGCTCATCTTGTCGCGGCATATTGGCCGACACCATAAATTGCAATTCAGTGCGGAACAGGCCGATATTTTCTGCCCCGCTATCGGCCAGATTTTCGACATCGACCATCAAGCCGGCATTTTTATCGAGCCTTATGGTGCGCCCGTCGCGGGTCTCGGCAGGCAGGTGCTTGATACGCGCATAGCGTTGCATACGCCGCGCCCGCAACCGCGCCCGGTTGGAATAAGCCTCGACAATATCGGCCGGCGGGTTCAAATGCACCTCATGCGCGTCAACATCAAGGATGATTTCCTGATCGTCGCGCGCCTCGGCGACAATGCCGCGCACATCGCCCAGCATCGGAATGTTCAGCGCCCGCGCCACAATCGCCACATGCGCGCCCATGGCCGCGTCTTCCAGCACCAGACCGCGCAATTTCTTGCGGTCATAATCCAGCAATTCAGCCGGCCCCATGGTCCGCGCCAATAAGATGGCATCGCGCGGCAGCTTATCCTCAGAGGCCAATTCAGCGCGGCCGGACAGGATCCGCAAAAGGCGGTTCGATAGGTCTTCGAAATCATGCAGGCGCTCGCGCAAATAAACATCGCGCTGGCCACCCAGCCTTGCGCGCATGACATTATTGACCCGCTCAACCGCCGCTTCCGCAGTCAGGCCGGTACGGATGGCGGCTTGGATGCGCCGCAGCCAGCCGCGATCATTGGCAAACATACGATAGGCTTCCAGCACCGCCATATGCTCGCCATCATGGCTGACATCATCATTGCTCAGCATGTCATCGACATTGCGGCGCAATTGATAGACCGCATGGGTCAGGCGTTTATGTTCCTCATCCGGGTCATCACTGATCAGCCGGGTCACCTCGACGCGCGGCTCGTGCAGCACGACATGCCCCATGGCCAGCCCCTCGGTCAGGCCACGTCCGGCAAAGACGCGCGGCGCATCGACCATGCCGGTCTCATCGGCACCAATTTCGCCCGACGCGGCCAGCATTTCCGACAGCACCATGGCAACAGTTTGCAGCGCCTCAACCTCTTCATTTTGGAATGTGCGCTCGGTGATATTCTGCACCACCAGCACGCCGGTCACATCGCCCCCGCGCAGCACCGGCACGCCGACAAAACTCTTATACGGATCCTCGCCCGTCTCAGGCCGATAAGCAAAGCGCGGATGCGACGGCGCATCGGCCAAATTCAGCGCGCGCTTATGTTGGGCAATGTCGCCGACCAAGCCCTCGCCAATATGCAGCACGGTTTTGTGCACCGCGTCGGCGTTCAGACCCTCTGTGGCGCACAGCTCCAGACCGTCACGCCCGCTACGCAAATAAACCGAGCACACGGCGGCGTTCATGCTGGTGGCAATCAGATGGACGATTTTATCAAGCCGCTGTTGCTTGTCGCCGCCATCGGCCATGACCTGGCGCAAACGGCGCAGCAAAAGGCGTGGGCCTTCAAGCGATAGGGGCATCGGTCTGTCTTCCCTCAGAGGGCAGCCTAATTGGCCGCCTCATCGTCAAGACCGTAAGCGGCGTGCAGCGCGCGCACGGCCAGTTCAACATAATCGGCATCGATCAATACCGAGACTTTAATCTCGGAAGTTGAGATGACATGAATATTAATGCCTTTTTCTGCCAAAACCTGAAACATTTTTTGTGCCACGCCGGCATGACTCCGCATGCCGACACCGACAATAGAGATTTTCGCCATATCGGGCGCGGCCTGCAAATCGGCAAAAGACAGGCCTTCCTTATTGGCGTCAATGACACCCAAGGCCCGCTCCAATTCGTCTTGCGACAGGGTGAAGGTCACATCGGTGGTTTTGCCGTCGGCCGACATGTTTTGCACAATCATATCGACATTAATCGCCGCATCGGCAAGCGGACCGAAAATTTGTGCGGCAATGCCGGGTCGGTCGGCGACTTCGCGCAGCGTCACTTTCGCTTCATTGCGGGCATAAGCAATGCCGCTGACAATTTCTTGTTCCATAATTTCATCCTCATCGCATATCAGCGTGCCGACAATACCATCATCGGGTTGCGGGGCATCGGGCGCATCGAAGCTCGAGCGCACTTGCAAGCGTACATGATGTGCCATGGCCAGTTCAACCGAGCGGGTCTGCAAAACTTTCGCCCCCAAAGAAGCCATTTCCAGCATTTCTTCATAGGAGATGCGGTCCATTTTCTTGGCCGCCGGCACCATGCGCGGATCGGTGGTATAAACGCCGTCCACATCGGTATAAATATCGCAGCGGTCGGCATTTAAGGCCGCGGCCACAGCTACGGCGCTGGTGTCCGAGCCGCCGCGCCCCAAAGTGGTGATGCGGCCGGCATCGGAGACGCCTTGGAAACCGGCAATCACGGCGACGCGGCCTTCGGCAAATTGCGCTTCCATCGCATCGATTTCAATATTTTGAATGCGCGCCGCGCCGTGCACATCAGAGGTCTGCACCGCCATTTGCCACCCCAGCCAACTGCGCGCCGAGACGCCCATATCCTGCAGCGCCATAGCCAAGAGGCCGACACTGATCTGCTCGCCGGCCGAAACGACAACATCATATTCGCGCGCATCATGCAGGCGCGCAACATCGCGCGTCAGCCCGACCAGTCGATTGGTCTCGCCCGACATGGCCGACACCACAACGGCCACTTGATGACCGGCATCAACCTCGCGTTTGACATGCGCGGCTACATTGCGGATGCGTTCAATATCGCCCACAGATGTGCCACCGAATTTCATGACGATACGTGCCATAAAAGTCCCTTGCCGTTTTCTTTCGCTTCGAAGCCGCCTATATAGGGCGTAAACAGCTTTGTGCATAGCAAAAACATATGCTTATGCTGAAGCCTAACGCGCTGAGGACAGACAGATGAGCAGCACAAAACCGGGCCAAGTCACGATTGATCCCAATGAGGTCGCCAAATTCACCGCCATGGCGGATGATTGGTGGAACCCGCATGGCCAGTTCAAGCCGCTACACAAATTCAACCCGACACGGCTGGCTTATATTCGTGACCGGCTGTGCAAAGAATTTGACCGCGACCCGCATGGCGACACCCCGCTTGCCGGTTTGCGGCTTTTGGATATTGGTTGCGGCGGCGGCTTATTGTCCGAGCCGATGACGCGGCTGGGGGCTGAGGTGCTGGGCGCCGATGCGGCGGAAGCGAACATCAAAACCGCGTCGCTGCACGCTGAAGCGCAAGGGCTGGATATTGATTACCGCGCCATCACGGCGGAAGAGCTATGCGCGGCGGGCGAAAAATTCGACTGCATTTTAAACATGGAAGTCATTGAGCATGTCGCCGACCCTGCGGCGTTTATCGAAGCCTGCGCCGGCATGCTGAAACCGGATGGCGTGATGTTTCTGGCCACATTAAACCGCACGATGAAAAGCTTTGCGCTGGCCATTATCGGTGCCGAATACGTGCTGCGCTGGTTGCCACGCGGCACGCATGATTGGCAAAAATTCATCACCCCAAACGAGCTGGAGGTGATGAACGCCCAAGCCGGTCTCGATATTGTCAGCTCGACCGGTGTGAGCTTCAACCCGCTGAGCGATCGCTGGTCGCTGAGCGGCGATATGGCGGTCAATTATATGGCCGTCGCCAAACCGGCCGCTGTATAATCTAGTTTTTGTCGCGCGGCGAAGGGCCCGGCAGCGGTGCGACCGGCACGCCCTCCTCGACCAATTGCTTGGCATCTTCGAGGCTGGTCTCGCCATAAATATCGCGCTCTTCAGTTTCGCCATAATGGATTTTGCGCGCCTCCTCGGCAAAGCCGGCGCCGACATAATCGAAATTTTCTTCCACATGCGCGCTGAGCTTTTGCATCATCCGGCCGACCTCTGCGCGCGCCGCAGCGCGCTTTTGATTGCCCTTTTTGGGCACGGCCGGCGCCATTACGGCTTTGCTGATTTTGGCCGAGCCGCAAATGGCGCAGACCAAAAGCCCGTCTTCTTTTTGCTCGTCAAAAGCCGCAGCATTGGCGAACCAACCGTCAAATTCGTGCTCATGCTCGCAAATCAAACGATATTTAATCATGCGCCGCCCCGCCATCCGGTGTGGTGAAAGCGCGGCCATGCTGCAGGGCCGGGATTTGCGCGCGCGCTTTCCCGACCAAGGACAAATCCAGCTTGGCGATAACCATATCATCACCATCGCCCGCCTCGGCCAGCACATGACCCCATGGGTCGATGACGAGGCTATGACCATAGGTCTCGCGCCCATTTTCATGCGCACCAACCTGCGCCGGCGCGATGATAAAACAGCCCGTCTCAATGGCCCGCGCCCGCAAAAGAACATGCCAATGCGCCATGCCGGTCGGGCGCGTAAAGGCTGAGGGGACGGCGATAATATCGGCCCCGGCTTGGGCGAGGCGCCGATAGAGGGCGGGAAAGCGCACATCATAGCAAATGCTGAGGCCCAATTTCGCCGCCCCCAAATCGGCGACAGCCAGTTTGTCGCCCGGTTGATAGCTGGCACTTTCCGCATGGCTTTCGCCATTGGCCAGCGTCACATCAAACATATGCAGCTTGTCATAATGCGCCGCGGTGCTGCCTTCCGGGCCGATAAGAACCGAGCGATTGACCGCCATTTCGCCATCATCAGCCGCCAGCACCATGGAGCCGATCAACACATGCACGCCCAGCTCGGCCGTCAGCGCCGCAAGCTGTTTCAGCTCCGGATTGTCCTTTTGCGCCGTCAGGCGCGCCTGCATGGCTTTGCGCCCGCGCTCCATAAACACACATGTTTCGGGTAGAGCGATCAGCGTCGCGCCCTGCGCCGCCGCTTTGCGCAGCCGCGCTTCAATGACCGGCAGATTATCGGCCGGATCGCGCGCCGTGGTCATTTGAATGCAGGCGATTTTCAATGTCTCACTTTCCATTCGAGCTCCTTGTCTCGAATATAGTCACTTGCTCAGGCATCACAACCCGCGCCAGTGTCAGCACATGAATACGCGCTGCGCCGGCACGTTTCAGCAGGCGCGCCAAAGCCTCGACGGTCGCACCGGTCGTCAACACATCATCAACCAGCACCAAAGTACGGCCCTTGATTTGCGGGCGGATTTCCGGTGGCACATGAAACGCACCGGCCAGATTGCGCTTGCGCCCGGCCCGCGTCAGACCGATTTGCTGGCGCGTCGGCTTCACCCGCCGGACCGCCTCAAAGGCGATGGCGTGCCCGCTCAATGCCTGAATAGCGCGACATAATTCGGCCGCCTGATTGAAGCGGCGCAAAAACAACCGCCGCCTGTGCAGCGGCACCGGCACCAAAACCGCGTCGCGGGTCAACACACCATCCGCGGCCGCCACCATGAAACGCGCCAGCCATGTCGCCAATTCGGGGCGGTCGCCGAATTTCAACCTTTTGACCAGCGCCGCCGCGCTGCCCTTATAAACAAAAGCGGCGCGTGCGCGCGCATAGGGCGGCGGGTTTATCTGCACAGGCAGGCTCAGCGTTTCGGGGCCGAGATCGACCTGCAAGGGCATGCCGCTACCGGCACAAAGCGGGGCGCGCAAAAATTCGAGCCCTTGCCAGCATGCCATGCACAGCCCGCCATCACTCGGCACATCGCCATGGCAAACCGGACAGGCGGGCGGCACGATGAGATCGGCCAGCGCTCTTAAGCTGATATGCAGCAAGTTTGTTTTTGTTTTTTCTGACACAAATGCCATATTGCCCGCCATGAGCTCGCCTGTCCCGCAAATTTTTGACCGCCATGCCCTGCGCCGCAATCGCGCGCGCGCGGCGGCGCATTTGCGCGATTATGATTTCCTGCTGACCCGCGCTGCCGATGATTTGGCGGATCGGCTGATGGTCCAAAATCGGCCCTTCGAAAACGCCCTGTGTCTTGGCTGTTCGACCGGCTATTTGCGCCGCGAACTTGCGGCGCGCGGGCTTTTGGGCACAAAAGTCAAGCAATGGACCGATGCCGATATCACGCCGGAAATGCTGCCGCCCGAGGGTGGGCTGCTGCTCGATGAAGAAGCGCTCGGCCTCGCGCCTGCCGGCCATGATCTGATTGTCTCCTTTTGGGGGCTGCACCATGTCAATGATTTGCCCGGCGCGCTTTTGCAGATCCGCCATGCGCTGACGCCGGATGGCGTGTTTCTCGCCGCCCTGCCCGGCAATGATAATTTGAGCAGCTTGCGGGCCGCTTTCCTGGAAACCGAAAGCGCCATGCTGGGCGGCGCGCAGCCGCATATCCACCCGTTTGCCGATTTGCGCGATTTGGCCGGCCTGATGCAACGCGCCGGTTTTGCCTTGCCGGTCGCCGATAGCGATGTGGTGGATGTCAGATATGGTACGCCGCTGACCCTACTCCGCGATCTGCGCGGCATGGGCGAGAGCAATATTCTGACCACCCGCACCAAAGCACCGCTGCGCCGCGATGTGCTGGCCGCCGCCATGGCGCATTTTGCCGACGCCAATCAAGATGGCGACAAGACATTAGCGCGATTTGAGATTTGCTATTTGACCGGCTTTGCCCCGCAAGAGCCACAAAACAATAAGGCAGAAGGCGCGGCGATGGCGCGTTTTGATGAAAGCCCGATTACCGGCGGGCCGGGCGATTAAATCTGGTCGCGCAGGGCCGCAATCAGCGGTTTATCGGCTTCCGGCATGGCCAGATCAAACATATCGCGCGGCCGCAGCCATCTTACCGCTTGGCCCTCGCGCGGCATGATTTGCCCGTCCCATTTGCGACACACATAAAGCGGCATGAGCAGATGAAAATCATCATAGCCGTGGCTCGCAAAACTCAAAGGGGCGAGACATGCCGCCGTCACATCGATGGATAATTCTTCTTTCAACTCGCGTATAAGCGCCGCTTCCGGCGTCTCGTCCGGCTCGATTTTGCCGCCCGGAAATTCCCACAAACCGGCCATTGCTTTACCCTTAGGGCGTTGTGCCAGCAGCACGCGCCCATCCGCATCGACCAGCGCACAGGCCACCACGAGCAACATATTAGCTGCGGTAATCGGCATTGATTGAGATATAGCCATGCGTCAAATCGCTGGCCCAAATACGGGCTTTACCTTTTCCCTTACCGGCCTTGGCACCGACATGAACCGCAATATGCACTTGGCGGCCTTGCATGTGTTTGGCGATAGGGCGTTCGTCATAACCGGCTACAGCACGACCCTTGCGGGCCACGGCGTGACCGCCGATTTTAATCGCCAAACGATCGCGCTCAGCTGCTTCGCCGGATTTACCGATGGCCATAACAATGCGCCCCCAATTGGCGTCCTCACCGGCCACTGCGGTTTTCACCAGCGGCGAATTGCCGATGGCCAGCGCGATGCGCCGCGCCGCCGCATCATCTTCGGCGCCCGCCACATCAATGGTCATCAGCTTGCTAATACCCTCACCATCTGAGGCCAGTTGCACAGCGAGGTCTTGCATTAATTCGCCCAGCGCTTTCTTCAGCGGCGCGAGGCGGCGGTCATCGGCCTTACGCAGCGGCGCACCGGTGAGTTTTTTCGCCCCGGTCGCAAACATCAAGCAGGTATCGGAGGTCGAGCTATCGCTATCCACCGTCACGCAATTCAGGCTTTGGCTATTGGCCTCGCGCAGCAATTTTTGCATCAGCCCGGCGGGCAATGCCGCATCGGTAAAAATAAAAGCCAGCATGGTCGCCATATCCGGCGCGATCATGCCCGAGCCTTTAATAATGGCGCTCAGGACAATCTCATGCTTGCCGAATTTCGCCGTGCGGCAGGCGGCTTTAGGAAATGTGTCCGTGGTCATAATGGCGCGCGCAGCGGCTTGCCAATCATCGCTGCTTCCCATATCGGCTTTTTCGATCGCCGCCACAAGCGGCTTCGGGTCAAGGTCTTCGCCAATCACGCCGGTCGAGGCGATGAATATGTCTTGCGCCTTGCAGCCGAGAAAAGCCGCCGCGCCCTTGGCCGTGTCCTGCGCGGCTTTGGCGCCCGATTTGCCGGTAAAAGCATTGGCATTGCCGGCATTGACCACCAGACCGCGCGCCTTGCCGCCGGCTAAATGCGCACGCGATAAATCGACCGCCGCGGAGGGCATTTTTGAGGTGGTAAAAAGACCGGCCACCGTCGCACCGCTCGGCAAGGCGACCAGCAGCATATCATCACGGCCCTTATAGCGTGTGCCACTGGCCAGCGTTTTCAAGGTCACGCCGTCGACATGTTTCAGCTTGGGAAATTTTTTCGGCGCCAACGGCGATATGGGCATTTCGGCAGACATTGGCGCCTCTTTCTCTTACAGCTTTATTCGGTGAGCGGCGCAGTGCTGACAAAATTAACCGTCGCTGCCTCGCGCATTTCGGCATAAATATCACGCCGCGCTTCGCCGATCAGGATTTGATAAATCTGCCCCTCAACATCCTCAAGCTTGGGCAAAGGCTTATTGCGCTTATCCTCCAGCTTGATGACGTGCCAGCCAAATTGGGTTTTTACCGGGCCGGATATGGCGCCCTTTTTCAGCTTAAAGGCGGCGTCGGCAAATTCCGGCACCATGGCTTCGGGGCTGAAATAACCCAGATCACCGCCGGTCGCACCGGTTGGGCCTTTCGATTTTTCCTTCGCCAATTGGGCAAAATCGGCGCCGCCCTTCAACGCTACAATTACCGCCTCGGCCATTTCTTTGCTTTCGAGCAAAATATGCCGCGCACGCGCTTCTTCTTGGCGTGGGCCATCGACAATATTCTTTTTGTAATAGGCTTTGACCTTTTCATCGGAAACACGGTCGCGCAAGATCTGACCGATATGCACATCCTGCAAGGCCTTGCGCTTCATGAAAGCCAAACGTTTGGTCACTTCCGGTGAGGTCTCCAACCCGTCTTTCTTGGCCGCTTCCGAGGCCAAAATACGATCGACCATATAGCCGACCAAGGTTTCAAAACGCTGCCGCTCGGGCAATTGGCCGACCAGCCCCATCAGCTCGTCTTCGGCTAGCGAAATATCATCATAGGTAATGGCGATACCGTTCACCGTGGCAACCGTGCCCTGCGGCAGCGCGTCTTGTGCCTGCACCGGCACAATGGCTGCCGCCATAAAAGCCACCAAGGCGAAAGTTACAATTTTACCCATTTGGAATCCCCATCTCAAAATCGTGCTGGCATATTGGCTTTCGATTGCGGCCAAAACAAGTCTTTTTCAGGCTTTTTTGCCCCGGCTTTTGCGCCGCGCCAATTGACATGCGCGCCCTGCTTCCTTACATCAGCAGAAGGCTTGGTCGCGGTAAGACAGTGTCCGGCTTTTACGGGGGAGTTTACATGCTCGGTCTTTCATCGCTGGCGCAACGCCTTTTCGGTTCGGCTAATGATCGCAAATTGCGCGGCTTTTTGGCCCGCGTTGATAAAATCAATGCCTTGGAGCCACAATTTGAAGCGCTGGATGACGCGGCGCTGAAAGCCAAGACAGACGCGTTTAAAGCCCGCCTCGCCAATGGCGAAACCACTGATGATATTCTGGAAGAAGCCTTTGCCGCCGTGCGCGAAGCCGCACGCCGCGCGCTGGGCCAGCGCCATTATGATGTGCAGCTGCTCGGCGGCATGGTGCTGAATGACGGCAAAATTTCAGAAATGAAAACCGGTGAAGGCAAGACGCTGGTTGCCACATTGCCCTGCTATTTGAACGCGCTGACGGGCGCGCCCGTGCATGTGGTGACGGTAAATGATTACCTCGCCAAACGCGACGCTGATTGGATGCGCCAAGTGCATGAAAAGCTGGGCCTCACCGTCGGCTGCATCACCAATGAGTTGGATGATGAGGCCCGCAAAGCCGCTTATGCTTGCGACATTACTTATGCCACCAATAATGAGCTGGGTTTTGATTATCTGCGCGACAATATGAAATACAGCCTTGCCGAAATGGTGCAGCGCGGCCACGGCTTTGCCATTGTCGATGAGGTCGACTCGATCCTGATCGATGAGGCGCGCACACCGCTGATTATCTCAGGCCCGCTGGAAGACAAGACCGATCTCTATGTCGGTATCGACAAGCTGGTGCCGATGCTGGCCGAGGATGATTACGAGCTGGATGAGAAAACCAAAACGGTCAATCTCAGCGAGGCCGGCAATGAAAGCATGGAAGAGTTACTCAGCACGCACGGGTTTATGGATGCCGAAGAGTCGATTTATGACGTGCATAATGTGACGCTGGTGCACCATGTGACCAATGCCCTGCGCGCGCATATTTTGTTTCAAAAAGACCGCGATTATATTGTGCGCGGCACGGGCGAAAGCGGCCAAGTCATTATTATTGACGAGTTTACCGGCCGCATGATGGAAGGTCGTCGTTATTCCGACGGGCTGCATCAAGCGTTGGAAGCCAAAGAAGGCGTTGCCATCCAGCCGGAAAACCAGACTCTGGCCTCCATCACCTTCCAAAATTATTTCCGCCTTTATGGCCGCCTGTCCGGCATGACCGGCACGGCACTGACCGAGGCGGATGAGTTTGCCGATATTTACGGCCTCGATGTCATCGAAGTGCCGACCAATACGCCGATTGCACGGGTTGATGAAGATGATGCGATTTACCGCACGGCGACAGAAAAATTCGACGCGGTTATTGAACTGGTGGTCGAGTGCCAAGAGCGCGGCCAGCCTGTGCTGGTCGGCACAACCTCGATCGACAAATCCGAAGAATTGGCGGCGGCGCTGAAAAAACGCAAGATCACACATAATGTGTTGAATGCGCGCTATCACGAACAAGAAGCGCAAATTATCGGTCTGGCCGGTGTGCCGGGCGCGGTGACCATCGCCACCAATATGGCCGGTCGCGGCACGGATATCCAGCTTGGCGGCAATCTCGACATGCGGCTGGCGCAAGAGCTTGACGGGCTCGACGGCACGGCGCGCGACGATAAACAAAAAGCCATTGAGGCCGATATTGCGCTGTTAAAGCAACAGGCATTGGACGCCGGTGGGCTGTGCGTTATCGGCACGGAGCGGCATGAAAGCCGTCGCATTGACAATCAGCTCCGCGGCCGTTCAGGGCGCCAAGGCGATCCGGGTCGCTCGTGCTTTTTCTTGAGCCTGGAAGACGATTTGATGCGAATTTTCGGCACGGATCGCATGGATGGCATGCTGCAACGCCTCGGTCTGAAAGAGGGCGAAGCCATTGTCCATCCATGGATCAATAAAGCGCTGGAGCGCGCGCAACAAAAAGTCGAGGCGCGCAATTTCGACATTCGTAAAAATATTCTGAAATATGATGATGTGATGAACGACCAGCGCAAAGTGGTGTTCGAACAGCGCATCGACTTTATGAAATCCGATGCAGTGGATGATGAGATCACCAATATGCGGCATCAGATTATCGACGAGCTGGTGGAGATCCACATCCCCCCCAAAGCCTATGCCGAGCAATGGGATATTGAGGGTCTGGACGCGGCCGTGAAGGATATTTTCGCCCTCGACCTGCCGCTGCAAGACTGGGCCGATGAAGAAGGTATTGCGGATGAAGAAATCAGCACGCGGCTTTACGATATGTCGGACCGTTTTCTGGCCGGCAAGACAGTCGATATCGGCCCCGATTTGATGCGTCAGGTGGAAAAATCCATCCTGCTGCAAACCCTCGACCAGCATTGGCGCGAGCACCTCATTACATTGGAGCATTTGCGCCAAATTGTCGGCTTACGCGGCCTCGGCCAGCGCGACCCGCTGTCGGAGTTTAAGCTGGAAGCCTTTACGCTGTTTTCGGAATTACTGTCAGGCTTGCGCCGCGATGTGGTGCGGTATTTGGGCCGCGTGCAAATCGAAACGCCGCCGCCCGAATTGCAAACACCGGACGTCGCCACACCGCAAGCCGCGCAAGATGATGCCCTGCGCGCCGCCGCCGAAGCGGCCGGTGTCGATCTGTCAAAAGTCGGGCGCAACCAGCCCTGCCCCTGCGGCTCAGGCAAAAAATTCAAGCATTGCCACGGTTCGGTTAGGTGACGCGGCCGACTTTTTACCATACCCCTTGCCAAACCCCTCTGCCTGCTTTTGACTATGGCCAAAGCGGAGAGAGATTATGAGCGTAAAACCCTTCACCATTAAAACCGATGCGGCGCGGCTTGACTGGATTAAGGCGCGTATCGGCGCAGCCCATTTTCCGCCGCAAATGCAAATCAGTGAGGCCGAGGATATTTGGGCCTATGGCACGGATGTCGACTATATGCGCGACTTGTGCGCCTATTGGCTGAACGATTATGACTGGCAAGACACGCTGGATGAGCTTAATCGCTTTACCCATTTCACCGCCGCGGTCGATGGCTATGACATTCATTTCATCCGCGAGGATGGCTCGGGCACAAACCCTGAGGTGGTGTTAATGACGCATGGCTGGCCCGGTTCGGTTTACGAATTTATCGGCGTTGTCGACCGCTTGGCGCACCCGGAAAACCATGGCGGCAGTGCTGAGGATGGCGTCACGGTGATTTGCCCATCCTTGCCGGGCTACGGATTTTCCTCCGCCCCGGCGCGCCCTATCGGTCAAGTCAGCACAGCCGCTTTGTGGGACAAGCTCATGACCGAGGTTTTGGGCTTTGAGACTTATATCGCGCAAGGCGGCGATTGGGGCAGCGTCGTCACCGCACTGCTGGGGCTCAATCATGGCATTAATAAAGGCCCGCATATCGGCAAAGGCTGCAAAGCCATTCATATTAATATGTATGGGCTACAAAGCGCCAAGCCGCCCAGCAGCGACGCCGAAAACGCTTGGGCGGCAGAATTTGCCGGCAAGATGCAAGCCGAAGGTGCCTATTTGCAATTGCAAGCCACCAAGCCGCAAAGTCTGGCTTTGGCCATGAGTGACAGCCCGCTTGGCGTGGCGGCGTGGCTGGTTGAAAAATTTCACGGCTGGAGCGATGTGTTTGTCGAGGGCGGGCGCGACATTGCCAAGCGCTACACCAAACACCAGCTGCTCTCCAATATTATGATCTATTTGATGACCGACAGCTTCGCCACATCGATTTGGTTTTATCGCGGTTATATTGAAGAAATGCCGCATATCCCCGATGGCGAGAACATCGAAGTGCCCTGCGGTATCGGCAATTTCGCCGAGCCTTATATCAGCTTCCCGCCGCGCTCTTTAATGGAGGGCAGCTATAATATTGTGCATTGGCAAGATTATGACGAGATCGGCCATTTCGCGGCGATGGAAGATAATGAGGCTTTGTCGCCGAAGTGCAGAGCTTTCTGAAAAAGCTTAAATAATGCCGTTGCGCCC